>JALOLA010000008.1 GCA_025456205.1 Acidobacteriota bacterium
GGAAATAGGCCATGATGCCCATCAGGATCAGCATGTTCAGCAGCAGGGCCAGCACCGAGTTGATGCCGGCGGCGCGGTAGTAGACCAGCATGAACAGCACGACCAGCAGCAGGCCGCCGAGGACGGCCGTCAGGCCCTTGCGGATGGAGTCGGCGCCCAGCGAGGGGCCGATGGTCCTTTCCTGGATGTACTTCAGCGGCGCCGGCAGGGCGCCCGAGCGCAGCACCAGCACCAGGTCGTCCACCTCGTCGATGGTGAAGCGGCCATGGATGATGCCGTCGCCGGCGATGACGTCCTGGATGGTGGCCACGCTCTCGACGCGGTCGTCCAGCACGATGGAGAGGGGCTTGCCGATGTTGGCCGCGGTGAAGCGCTCGAACTGGGCGGCCCCCTGGGAATTGAAGGAGAAGCCGACGGCCGGGGCGCCGTACTCGTCCTGGGCGCGGCGGGCGCTCTTCAGGTCCTTGCCGGGGACGACCGTGGCCGTCTTCAGCACGTAGAAGCCCTTGTCCAGGCGGCGGGGATTGGTCTTGACGATCTCCAGGTCGTCGGGCAGCTGGCCGTTGTATTCCTTCAGGGCCGCTTCCTCGGTCAGGAAGGGGCCGCCGACGACCAGGTGGAACTCCAGCATGGCCGTGCTCTTGATAAGCCCCTTGACGCGCTCGGGGTTGTCGACGCCGGGCAGCTCGATCAGGATCTTGTCCCCGGCCAGACCTTCCTTCTGGATGGTGGGCTCGGCCACGCCGAACTCGTCGATGCGGTTGCGGATGGTCTCCAGGGCCTGGTCGACCGACTGGTCGCGCAGCTGCTGCTCGATGTTGGGCCGCAGCGCCAGCGCGATCAGGCTGCCGCCGACGGTATAGTTCCAGTCGCGGAAGTCGTCGTCGAGGATGTCCTTGATCTTGCGCTCGTCGTCCACGAGCGTGCCGGTGATCTCGATCTTGTTGAAGCCCTTGCGCGTGATCTTGTCGTATTTGATGCTGCCGTCCTTGAACAGGCCGCGCAGCTGGGCGGCGCTCATGTCGGTCTGGATGGCGATGGCCTCGTCGGTCACGACCTCCATGATCAGGTGCATGCCGCCCTTCAGGTCGAGCCCCAGGTTGATCTTGTCCTTGGGCGGATAGAGCATGAAGACCGACAGGGCGATCACGGCGATGATCAGCCCTATTTTCCAGGTCAACGACTTGTCCATTGTGTTCCTCCTTTTATCCAACGTGCCGCGTCGGGCGGGATGATTTCAGCGGATCCGCGCAAAACAGGCAGCCGCCTGCGGAAAGGATCAGCGGCTCTTGTCGCTGCCCGTTTCCAGGACGGCGGAAATGGAGCCCTTGGTGATCTCGACCTTGGTGTTGCCGTCGACCTGGATGACGAAGCGGTCGTCCAGCACGCGCGCCACGGTGCCGTAGATGCCGCCGGCGGTGATGATCCTCTCGCCGCCTTTCAGCGAGTTGATCATATTCTGGTGCTGCTTCTGCTTTTTGCGGGCCGGCAGGATGATCAGCAGGTAAAAAATGACGAAAATGACCACGAAGGGGATGAGTTGCACCAGCATATTGCTCTGGGTCGCTCCGTTCATGTTAATCTCCTTTGTAAAGAGCCAAAAATTTCTCTTTAAATTCGATGAATTCGCGTGAATGGATAGCATACCTTATTTTGGCCATAAAATCAAGGTAGAAGTGGATATTGTGAATGGTGTTCAGGATGGAGGCCAGGATCTCCCGCGAGATGAAAAGGTGGCGCAGGTAGGCCCGGGAAAAATGGCGGCAGGTGTAGCAGGAGCACTCCGCGTCCAGCGGCTGCGCGTCGGCCTTGTATTTTTCGTTCTTGATCCTGATCTTGCCGCGGGAGCTGAACAGCGTGCCGTTGCGGGCATTGCGCGAGGGCATGACGCAGTCGAACATGTCCATGCCGCTCTCGACGGCAAAGAGGATGTCCTCGGGAGTGCCTGAGCCCATCAGGTAGCGGGGCTTGCCGGCGGGGAGCTCCGGCGCCAGCGGCCGCAGGATACGCTGGAAATCGGCCGTACTTTCGCCGACGCTCAGGCCGCCGACGGCGTAGCCCTCGAATCCCATGGCGACCAGCTCGCGCAGCGAGCGCTCGCGCAGGTCCTCATGCAGCCCTCCCTGCACGATGGCGAACTGGGAATTGCGGCGGTTGGTGGCCGCGAAGCGCTCGCGGGCGCGCGCCGCCCAGGCGCTGGTCAGGCGCAGCGCCTTCTCGTCCTGGGCGCGGCTGGCCGGGTGCGGGGCGAAATGGTCCAGGGCCATCTGGATGTCGGAGTCCAGCACGTTCTGGATGTCTACCACGTCGGCGGGGGTGAGGTCGAACGTTGAGCCGTCCAGGTGCGACCGGAAGCGAACGCCGTCCTCACGCACCCGGGCGTTGCTCCGCAGGGAAAAGATCTGGAAGCCGCCGCTGTCGGTCAGGATGGGCTTGTCCCAGGCCATGAAGCGGTGCAGCGAGCCGAATTTGCCGATGACGCCGGTGCCCGGGCGCAGGAACAGGTGGTAGGTGTTGGCCAGGATGACCTGGGCCCCGGCCTGCCCCAGCTGCTCCGGGGTCAGCGCCTTGACCGTGCCGGCCGTGCCCACCGGCATGAAGGCCGGCGTGTCGAAGGCGCCGTTCTTGGTGGCGACCCTCCCGGCGCGGGCCTGGCAGCGAAGGTCGCGGGCGGTCGTCTCGAAGAACAGGGCCGGGGGCTGCAAGCGGGTTCTTAGCGCTTCTTTTTGCCGGGCGCGGCCTGCGGCAGCATCTTCTGCAGCTCAGAGAGGAAGGCCTGGTAGTTCTTCAGCTGCTGCGACTGGGGGAACAGCTCGATCAGCCGCTGGTAGGCCTGCACGGCCTTTTCGTAGTCCTTCTGGTAGACGTAGCAGTTGCCCAGCATGACATGGGCGTCCTCGCTGGGGATCTTGTTCTCCACCGCGGCGTTCAGGTAGGGCAGGATCTCCGCCGTGGCCTCGGCCATGCCGGCCACCTCGCCCTTGGCCATCCTCGCCTCCAGGAGGCGGAACAGGTTGGCACCGACGAAATAATGGGCGTGCGCGTAGAATTCCGGCTTGGCGTCAGCAGCGGCGAACAAGGACAGGTACTTGCGAAAATTCGTATTGGAGGCTTCGTACTGGCCCTGGATGTGGCCCATCATGCCCAGGAAATACGTGGCGTTGGCATAGAGGTCCATGCTGTCCTGCTCCAGGCCCTCCACCGACTGGCACTTGCCGAAATACTCGATGGCCTTGGTGTACTGCTTGAGGTTGAAGAAATTGTAGCCGAGCAAATAGAAGGCCGAGGCGCGCAGCCCCTTGTTCTCGCTGGGGGGCAGGGGCAGGCTTTCCAGCTTCAGCAGCGCGACGTTGGCTTTCTCGTGATCGCCCTGGGCGCCGGCGGTCTTGCCGGCTTCGAAAAGCGCCTGGCGCAGGGCCAGCAGGGCGTTCTGGTAGTCGGGCTGCAGCTGCAGGGCCACCTCGAAATTGGAGATGGCTTCTTCTGGCAGGCCCTTTTCGAAATAAAGGACGCCGAGGTTATGGCGCACCATGGCGTTCTCCGGCTCCAGGGCGATGACCTGGATCAGGATGTCGATGGCCGTGTCGGGCTGCTTGGCCTGGATGGCCTCCAGGGCCTGGGACATCAGCTTGGCCGCTTTCTTCGACATTTTCTTCTCCGCGGACTCGGTGGCCGCCGGAGCGGCGCACACGGCAAAGGCCAGGGCCAGCAGCAGGAACAGGCCGACGCTAACGATGTGTCTCTTCATGAACGGTACCTCCATAATTGGTATTTGCAGCCAGCGCCGGCGGGTGGGTCCCGACCGCTATGCCGTCAGCACTTTCTTAAAATAGGCGATGGTCTCGCGCAGCCCGTCCGCCAGCGGCACCTTGATCTCCCAGCCCAGCTTCTCCCTGGCCAGGGAGATGTCGGGCCGGCGCCGCACCGGGTCGTCGACGGGAAGCTCGCGGAACTCGATGCGCGAGCGCGAGCCGGTCAGGCGCAGGACCTGCTCGGCCAGCTCGATGACCGTGATCTCCTCGGGGTTGCCCAGGTTGAGCGGGCCGCTGGTCCCCTCCTGCTCCATCATGCGCATGGTGCCCTCGATCAGGTCGGAGACGTAGCAGAAGGAGCGGGTCTGCTCGCCGCGGCCGAAGATGGTGATCGGCTCGTGGCGCAGGGCCTGGACGATGAAATTGCTGACCACGCGGCCGTCGTCCAGGGCCATGCGCGGGCCGTAGGTGTTGAAGATGCGCACGATGCGGATGTCGACGCCGTTCTGGGACTGGTAATTGACCAGCAGCGACTCAGCCACGCGCTTGCCCTCGTCGTAGCAGGAGCGCGGCCCGATGGGGTTCACTCTCCCCCAGTACGACTCCGGCTGCGGGTGCAACTCGGGGTCGCCGTACACTTCCGAGGTCGACGCCTGCAGGATGCGCGCCTTGACGCGCTTGGCCAGCCCGAGCATGTTGATGGTCCCCAGGACCGAGGTTTTGATGGTCTTGACCGGGTTGAACTGGTAGTGCAGCGGGGAGGCGGGGCAGGCGAAATTGTAGATGCGGTCGGCTTCGAGCAGGATGGGATGGATGATGTCGTGGCGGATGAGCTCGAAGCGACCGTCGCCCAGAAGGTGGCGGATGTTGGCCTTGCTGCCGGTGAAAAAATTGTCAAGGCCGATCACCTCGTGCCCTTGGGCCAGCAGGGCGTCGCAAAGGTGCGAGCCGAGGAACCCGGCCGCGCCGGTCACCAGGTCGATCATGTCGGTTCTCCTGATCTGTCGTGCAGGGTCATTCTATCGCAAAACCGCCCGCCCGGCAAGCCGTGCCGCTCGCTGCCGGGCGCCGGTGCCATTGACTGGAGATGAAAAAAGGTTTATGATGACCAATGAACATCTTGTCCCTGAACCTGATCCCCCGCAATGTCCCCCATACGATCGTCGAGATCAAGGCCGGCATGGAAGCCAAGAGAAAGCTCCTTTCCCTGGGGCTGCACGTGGGCGATTCCATCGTCAAGCTCAACGACCCGAACTGGAGCCCCGTCCTGATCCGCAATCTCACCACCCGTTCCAGCAAGATCGCCATCGGCCAGGGCCTGGCCAGGAAAATAATGGTGGCCGATGCCCAGCCATAAGATCGTCCTGGTCGGGCAGCCCAACGCCGGCAAGAGCACCCTCTTCAATGTCCTTTCCGACATCAAGGCCGCCGCCGGCAATTTCGCCGGCACCAGCGTGCGCATCACCCAGAGCTCCGTCCAGGTGGACGGGCGCGCCTTCGAGCTGCTGGACCTCCCGGGCGCCTATTCGCTGAACGCCGCCGACGACGCCGAGAAGATCACCCGCGACTACCTGCTGCGCGAGCCCGTCGACCTGGTCGTCAACGTGGTCGACTCCACCCTGCTGGCGCGCAGCCTCGAGCTGACCAGCGAGCTGCTGGAGCTGGGCCTGCCCATGGTCATCGCCCTGAACATGCAGGACGAAGCCGAGAAGCGCGGCCTGAAGATCGACCATGACAAGCTGGAGCAACTCCTGGGCGTGCCGGTCGTCCCCACCTCCGCCCTGCACGGCAAGGGCGTGCGCCAGCTCATGGACCGCGCCCTGCGGCTGCTCGCCGCCGGGCCGCCGCCGCCCCCGGCTTTTCCCTACACGGCCCATATCGAGGCACTGGTGCAGGGACTCGCCGCCGCCCTGCCGCCCCCGGGGCCGGGGCGCAACGGCGTGGCGCGCTTCTACGCCATCAAGTCCATCGAGAACCCGGCCATGGTCCCGGAGGAACTGCTGCGGCCGCAAGCGCAGGCCGTCGCGGCCGCCTGCGCGCAGATACAGGATTTCCACAAGCTGGAGTGCTTCGAGTCCATCGCCTACGAGCGCCACCACCTGGCCATGAAGCTGAGCGAGGCGACCTGCGAGTTCGTAGCGCGCAAGACGATCCACCTGCACGACCGCATGGACCGCTACCTGCTGCACCCGCTGCTGGGCCGGTTCTTCCTGATCGCCTACTTCCTGGCGTTCTTCTCGGTCATCTACGCCGCCGGCGGCCTGTTCTCGCGCTGGCTCGAGCCGCTGCTGAACCGGGTGCCGCCGCTGCTGCTCCCACTGCAAAAGATCTCGGGATTCCTGTGGCTGACGGCCGACGGGCTTTTCCAGGGGCTGGCCGGGGCGCTGGGGGTCGTGCTGCCCTATTTCCTGCCCCTCATCCTCCTGCATTCGCTGTTCGAGGACTCCGGCTACCTGTCGCGGATCGCCTTCCTTCTCGACGGCTTGCTGCATCGCATCGGCCTGCACGGCAAATCGGTGGCGGCCTTCATCCTCGGCTTCGGCTGCACCGCCCCGGCCCTTTACGCCACGCGCATCCTGGAGAACAAGCGCGACCGCACCTTGAGCGCCCTGCTGCTGCCGTTCATCCCCTGCTCGGCGCGCAACGCCGTCATTTTCGCCCTGACCGCCGCCCTGGCCGGGCCGCTCTGGGCCCTGGCCATCTATGTCTTCGTGCTGCTGGTGATCGCGGTCACCGGCAAGGCCATATCGCTGTTCCTGGCCAAGCCGGGCGGACTGGTGATGGAGATCCCCGACCTGAAGGTCCCGTCGCTGCGCAACGCCATGACGTCCAGCGGCCGCCAGTTGAAGGATTTCGCTTTCAGCGTCGTGCCTCTCCTGCTGCTGGGCAGCGCCGCCATGTCCTGGCTGGGCCACCTGAACATCCGCGCCCTGATCGACGGCGGATTCTCGCCGCTGGTCAGCGGCTTCCTGGGCCTGCCGGCCGAGCTCGGCACCACGCTGGTCTTCGGGTTCTTCCGCAAGGAGCTGATCATCGTCATGGCCCAGCAGGCGCTGGGCGCCCCGTCATTGGCGCTGCTGCCGTTGAGCGCGGCCCAGGCCGTGGTCTTCGCGGTGTTCGTCACTCTCTACTTTCCCTGCTTCACCACCTTCGTGGTCATGGGCCGGGAATTCGGCTGGAGGACCGCCGGCGGCTCGGCGCTGCTGAGCGTGGCCGTGGCGTCGCTGGCGGCCTACCTGTTCAAGCTGCTGCTCATTCTCGCCTGAGCGGCCGCGGTCCCTACATGCGGAAAGTCGCGCCGAAGGCCCCGCCGAAGGAGGAGTGGCTGCCGATGAAGGCCAGCATCTTGAAATAAGCGGCGATCTTGGGAGTGATATAATAGCGCGCTCCGCCGCAGGGCTTGAAATAGAATTCAGAGCCGCCGCCGTTGCCGAATCCCAGGGCGATGGCCGGGCCGGCGCCGGCGAAAAGGTCGAGATTGTCCACTTTCACGTCGAAATGATATGAGACGTCCGGGGCGATGACCATGCCGCTCGAGCCTTCCAGCCAAAGGAGAACGTCGCCGCCCACGGCGATGTTGCGCTGGATGAAATATTCGACATTGGCGCCCAGGTGGGTCGAGTGCTGGATGAAAACGAGCTCGGGGGTCAGCAGCAGGTCGCCCTTGCTGAACAGCGCCGCGCTGCGGCGGGCGGGTCGGCGGTAGCCGGCGGCGAAGGCGGTGGAGAACAGGAATGCGACCAGCACCATGGCAAGAATGGCTTTTTTAGTGTTCATGCTTCCTCCTGGCGGCCGTACTAACATAAAAATTTAAAATCCGCAAGCGGTTGACTTTATTTTTTGCCTCGGGGTACAATGGCCCGATGTGGCTGACCTACCTGCTTTTCTATTTGGCCTGTTTTTTCATCAGTTTTTTTCTCTGCATCCCCATCGGCCCGGTCAACCTGGAGGTTTTCCAGAGCGCCATCAAGAAACAGTACGGCCCCACGCTCAGCCTGGCCCTGGGGGCCGCCGTCGGCGACGCCATATGGGCCATGGCCGCCTTCTTCGGCATCACGCCTTTCCTGAAGAACGGCTATAATTTCAGCATCGAGGGCGTTTTCCTGCTGGTCACCGCCATCGTCACCTTCATCCTGGGCATGATCTCGCTCAAGGACGCCCGCCTGCTCGAAAAATTCGAAAAGAAGGAGGAGGCCATCGCCGGGAAGATCAAGCGCAAGCGCTGGGCCTTCATCCAGGGTCTGACCATGGTGCTGATCAACCCCCTGGGCATCGCCTCGTGGGTGATCGCCCTTTCGTTCCTCAAGAAGCTGAAGATATACATCCCCCTGGAACTGACGTTCGAAGTCTTCTTCATGCTCGTCGTCATCCTCGGCGCCTTCGCGTATTTCATCCTGATCATGCTCATCACCCACCGGGTGAAATCGCTGTGCGCCCCGCAGCACGCCCGCAAGGTCATCCGCGTCCTGGGCTACGTGCTGATCTTTTTCAGCCTCTATTTCCTGTTCTTCGCCGTCAAGGCCCTGTTCTTTCTCCCCAGGCCGCAGTAGAGTGGGGACACGCCGCACCGCGCCGTTCATCCCCGGCTGAGCATGCCGCAAGCATCGACCCTGGCCCTGGTCCTTTCCAGCTCGGCGCTGAACGAGCAGGACAAGCTGGTCACGCTACTGACGGACGGAAGCGGCCTGCTGCGGGCCGTGGCCCCGGGGGCGGCCAAGATCAAGAACCGCTTCGGCTCGCTGCTGGAGCTGTTCACCGAAGGCGAATTCCATTACTACCGCCGCGAGGACAGGGAACTGGCCACCCTGGCCAAGGGTGAGATCAGAAAAAGTTTTTTCCCGGTGGTGTCGGCTGCGGAAAATGTCTTCTATTTCTACCTGCTGGCCGAGATCGTGCTGAAGACCATGCAGCCCGAGCACCGCGACACGCGCATGTACAACCTTCTGAAAGCGGTGCTGGCCGGGCGGGAACAGGGGCTGGCCATGGATTGGCTGCTGTTGTATTTCCTGACCTGGCTGCTGCGCGGCGAAGGCCTGTTGTTCAACCCCCGCCGCTGTTCGAACTGCGGCGGCGGCGACCTCGAGCGGGCCTGGCTGCGCAGCGACTACCGCGGGCTGCTATGTTCGCGCTGCCGGACCGGCGAGCGGCTGCAGCTCGATCGTGAGGAACTGGCCTATATTCATTGGACGGCCCGCCATGCCCCTGCTGAAGCCGGGGAATGGACCGGGCGCTTCGCTCCGGCGGAGCTGATCCGCATCCTGACGGGGAAGGTCGAATACCACGGGGAGTTCACGCTGCAGTCGCGGCGCTACCTCCCCCAGTTCCGCTGATGGCGGGAGGAGGGGACGGCTCCTCCTCCCGGTGCCGCCGTTACAGCCCGTAATAAAAGCCGGCGTACAGCTTGAAGAAGGTCCCGGTATCGCCCTCGGCGAATGACAGCTTCAGCGTGGCGCCGCCGCGCAGGCCCATCTTCTCGTTCAGGGCATATTCCACTCCGCCACCGGCGTTGAAGCCGATATCCGAATCTCCGAACGATTGGCCCATGAAGGAGACGCTGGTATGGATCAGGCAGATGCCGGCCTTGCCGAACAGGTTGAGCCCGTCGGACAGCTCGTGCTTGTATACGCCGTTCAGGTTCAGCCCCCAGGCGCTGGAATCGCTGCCCGCGCCGGCGGGGCTGAAGTAATACTCGAACAGGGCTTCCGCGAACAGCTTGGGGGTGAAGCCATATTGAAAACCGGCGTCAAAAAAGAGGCCTTCGAAATCGGACACGGCCAGGCCCACGTCGCCGAAGACCAGCATTTCCGGCTTGTCCGCCGCTTTCTTCACCGCCGAAAATCCGCCGACGGTGACCAGCGCGAACAGCACTGCGAGCAGAATGGTTTTTTTCATTTATTCCTCCTAGGCCAGCACTATACTGAACGTCGAAAAAAAATCAAGCCGCGCCCCCGGTTTTTTTGAGTTTTATTCGCCGCACATGGCCGCGGCCAGCCGCTGCTGGGTCGGCTCGTTGCCGCAGATGGCTGGATGGCCGGGATGCCGGCTTCCTCAGCCGAAGTTTTCAATTGCCCCCTCGACATCGACGACCTCGCTGCTCTTGAAGAACAGGTAGTCGGTCTCGATGCGGTACGAGAACGAGTAGTGGATCACCGAGCGATTGTCCAGTTCGGCCGCGACATCCAGGATCTCGACGTTCTTCTTCACCAGGATGTCCTCGATGATGGCCACCAGCTGGGCGTTGTCCCTGTCGCCGCCGCGCGTGCTGCCCAGCGTGTCGAACACTTCCTTCTTGATCTGTTTTTTCGTGATGCCGGTGCCGATGTACTTGAAGGCCATGTAGCCGCCCACGACCAGGATCAGCATGGCGATCAGGCTCATGAAAGTCATTTTTCCGCGTTCTCGGTTCATTTTCCCCTCCTGCGTTTTTCCCACGCTGCCGCGGCGCGGCTCAGCCCAGGATCCTCTTGACCGCCTGCCCGATCTCGGCCGGGTTCTCCACCACCTGCACGCCGTGCCGGCGCAGCACCGCCATCTTCTCGGCGGCCGTGCCGCGCCCGCCGGAGATGATGGCGCCGGCATGGCCCATGCGCCTGCCGGGCGGCGCGGTCTGGCCGGCGATGAAGGAGACCACGGGCTTGCCCAGCTTGGCGCCGATATAGGCGGCGGCCTGCTCTTCCAGGGTGCCGCCGATCTCGCCGATCATGACGACCGCCTCGGTCTGCTCGTCCTCGCGGAACAGCTGCAGCGCCTCGACGAAGGTGGTGCCGATGATGGGGTCGCCGCCGATGCCGATGCAGGTGGACTGGCCGAGGCCCTCGCGCGTGATCTGGTCCACCGCCACGTAGGTGAGCGTCCCCGAGCGCGAGATGATGCCGACCTTGCCCGGGCTGTGGATGCGCGACGGCATGATGCCGACCTTGCACTGGCCTGGGGAGATGATGCCCGGGCAGTTCGGACCGATCAGCCGCGAGCCGGTGCTGCGCAGGAAATGCTTCACGCGCACCATGTCCAGCGCCGGGACGCCCTCGCTGATGCAGACGATCAGGCGGACGCCGGCCAGGGCCGCCTCGACGATGGCATCGGCGGCGAAGGGGGCCGGTACGAAAATGACCGACACGTCGGCCGCGGTCTCCGCCACCGCCGCCGCCACCGTGTCGAAGACGGGCTTGCCCAAGTGCAGCTGACCGCCTTTGCCCGGAGTGACGCCGCCGACGACCTGCGTGCCGTAGTCGATCATCTGCCCGGCGTGGAAAGTGCCTTCCCGCCCCGTGAATCCCTGCACGAGCACCCGCGAGTTCCAGTCGATGAGTATGGACATGGTCAGGCTCCCCTGGCCAGTTCGACCACGCGGCGGACGGCTTCGGCCAGCACGTTCTCGGTGACGAAGTCCAGGCGCGACTCGCGCAGGATGCGCTGGCCCTCCTCCTCGTTGGTGCCCACCAGGCGGATGACGACCGGGATGCGCAGGTCGAGGCCGCGGGCGGCCTCGACGATGCCGCTGGCCACCAGGTCGGTGCGCACGATGCCGCCGAAGATGTTGACGAACACGGCGCGCACGTTCGGGTCGGCCAGCAGGATCTTGAAGGCCTCCTTGACGCGGGCGGTCGACGTGGCGCCGCCGACGTCCAGGAAGTTCGCCGGCTCGCCGCCGTAGAACTTGATGATGTCCATGGTGGCCATGGCCAGGCCGGCGCCGTTGACCATGCAGCCGATGGAGCCGTCCAGGCGGATGTAGTTCAGCTCGTATTTCGCGGCCTCCACCTCCAGGGGCTCCTCCTCGAGGGTGTCGCGCCAGGCCGCGATATCGGCATGGCGGAACAGCGCGTTGTCGTCGAAGTTGACCTTGGCGTCCAGGGCCAGGACCTCGTCGCCGGCGGTGACGATCAGGGGGTTGATCTCCACCAGCGAGGCGTCGCTCTTCAGGAACAGGTCATAGAGGCCCGCCAGCAGGACGGTGAAGCTCTGCTGCTGGGCCTTGTTCAGGCCCAACTGGAAGGCCAGGGTGCGGATATGGCTGGGGAACAGCCCCGACGCCGGATGGACATGCACCCGGAAAATGGCCTGGGGATGGTCGCGGGCCACGCTCTCGATCTCCATGCCGCCCTGGCAGGAGGCGATGATGACCGGCATCTCGCACTCGCGGTCGAGGAGGATGGCCAGGTACAGCTCGCGGCGGATCTCGAGCCCCTGCTCGACCAGCAGCTTGCGCACCCGCCGGCCCTCGGGGCCGGTCTGCGGGCTGACCAGGGTCATGCCCAGGATGGCGCTGATGTGCTTTTCCGCCTCGGCGCGGCTGCGGGCCAGGCGGATGCCCCCGGCCTTGCCGCGGCCGCCGGCGTGCACCTGGGCCTTGACCACGCAGGGATAGCCGAGGGTCTCGGCGACGGCCAGGGCTTTTTCCGCCGTCTCGGCCATCTCGCCCCTGGGGACCGCCACGCCATGGCTCCTGAACAGTTCCTTGGCCTGGTACTCGTGGATCTTCATCGGGGCTCCTATTTCCTCTCGTACTGCCTGCGGCCCTCCTCGTAGATATCGCCGCCGTACATGTCGTTGATCACCTGGGCCGGGAAGTCCTTCACTTCCAGCTTCTGGATGGCCTCCGGTCCCAGTTCCGGGTAGGCGACCACCTCGGCCTTGCGGATGCTCTTGGACACCAGGGCGGCGGCGCCGCCGGTCACGGCCAGGTAGACGGCCTTGTACTTTTTCAGCGACTCCTTGACCTCGGCATTGCGCGAGCCCTTGCCGATCGAGGCCTTCAGTCCCAGCTCGTGCAGCTTGGGCGCGTAGGCGTCCATGCGGTAGCTGGTGGTCGGGCCGGCCGAGCCGATGGCGTTGCCGGGCCGGGCCGGCGTGGGGCCCACGTAGAAGATGATCTGCCCGCGCACGTCGAACGGCAGCGCGGTCCCGGCGGCGATGATATCGGCGAGCTTCTTGTGGGCCGCGTCGCGGCCGGTGTAGATCGTGCCGTTGATCAGGACGTTGTCGCCGGCCTTGAGCTGCGCGACCGCCTCGTCCGTCAGGGGAGTCGTAATTTGTTTTACAGCGCTCACGGGGTCCTCCTAGATGGATTTTTGAAACACCTTGTAGTTGTCGTATTCGTCGCTGACCTTGATGAACAGCGTCCGGGAATTCTTGGGGTTGGCCAGGTCGAAGCGGAACGTCTCGACCAGCGAATCGCCGACCAGGTCGTCGGGCAGGACCGGTAGCCACTCCTTGCCGTCGAGCGAGTACTGGACCAGCGTCACGGCCGAGGCCTCGTCGCTGACGGTGAAGCGGACGCTGCGGCCCTCGACCATGAAGGCCGAGAGCACGGGGGCCGTGGAGTCGATGACGAACGGCGACGAGGTCCAGGAGGCGGTCTTGGCCCAGGCCGGGGCGTTGTCCAGCCCGTCATCGGCCTGGACCTTCAGCAGATACCTGCCGTCGGCGAAAAGCTCGCGGTCGAGGTAGAGCCATTTTTCCCTGACCTGGCTGCGCAGCGGCAGCCATTCGCCGCCGGGAAGCTTGCGCAGGAACAGGTTGAAGTTCAGGCGGTCCTGGTTGGCGTCCGCCGCCTCCCATGAGAGGTGCAGGTACTTCGCCGGCGGTTTGGTGTCGGGAAGGGGCTTACGCTGGTCGGGGGTCTGCACCAGGATGGGGCCGACCTCCGGCTTGAGGTTATCGGTGAGGTAGTGGATGCGGTAGCCGGACAGCAGCGGCGTCTCGCTGGGATTGGCCGAGCTGAGTACGATCTTCACCTGCAGGAAGCGGTAGCCGCCGGTGTTGACGTTCGAGTTTTCCGGGTCGGTGAACGGGGCTGACCAGCTCGTCCAGGAGCGGTCGGGATAATCGGAATTCCCCAGGCGCACCGCGAAGGAGACCGTCGATTGTTTGCCGGCATCGGCGTTCCAGGACAGGCGGCCGAAGCGCGACCGGATGCGGGCGTCGAACACCTCGGAATAATACGTGCCGCTGGCGTTCAGCCCGCCCTCGACCAGGGTGACTCCCGCCGCGTTGTTGGCCACCAGGAAATAGCCCTTGCCCGGGGCGGCGCCGCCCGTGATGCGGAAGACCTGGGCCGAGTCGCTTTCGCAGAGCTGGGCGACGGCCCCGGAAAGCTCCACGCGGTAGACGCGCCCGGCGTTGCCGGTGCCGATGACGACAGCCTTGGTCTGGGGATCGAAATGCACGGCGTAGACCAGTTCCTCGGTCGACGACCAGAGGGTCTCGACGGCGCCGTCGCTGCGCAGGCAATAGAGGATGCTTTTTTCGCGGATGGGCTCGCGCTCGGCGCTCTCGACCCTGGGGAACACCGAGCCGATCTCGATCTCCTTGCTCGACTGCGGGGCGGGCACGCTTTTGACCGCGGCGAAATAGACATTGCCTTCGTCATCGCCGGCGATGTCCTTGATCTCCTCCAGCGGCGAATCGAACAGCACTCTGACCTTGCGGTTCCGGATCTCGTAGAGCACGCCGCGGTCGCCGCTGCCGGCCAGGATGGCGTTGTCCTTGGTGACGTGCAGGCAAATGATGTGCGCGTCCTCGGCGGTGAGCAGGCTCTCGGCGCTGCCGGCCTTGCTGATGCTGGCCACGGCGCCGGTGTTGCCCAGGGCGCAGATGATGTTGCCCTGCTGGTCCTCGGCCAGGTCCCAGATGAACTTCTGGTCGGGGTGGAACAGCTCGCTGGCCTTGTTGTCCTTGCCGATGCGGTAGACGCGGCCGTTGGGCGAGGTGCCAACGATCAGGTCGCCGTTGCCGGCCACCAGCAGCGCGTAGACGTCCAGCTGCTCGCCCTGGAAGACCTTTTCGGACTTGCCGGCGGCGCTGATGCGGTAGACCGCGGCCTTGTGGCCCGTCCCCAGGAAGAGGTCGCCATTGGCCGCTGCGGCGGCCGAGAGGTAGAATTCCTCGGCCGGGCCGGGCAGGCTCTTCAACCGGGGGCCCAGCGACAGCCTGCCGTTGCTGTCCACGCTGACATTGACGAAGCTGCCCTTCTGGAAATCGGCCAGGCTCGCCTTTTCGACCTGCTTCACCTTGACCGCCTGCAGTCCGCCGGCCAGGGCCAGCAGCGCGATGCACGCCAGTGTTTTGCTATTCATTTTTCCTCTCTTTGATGCGCAGTTTGAATACCTTCTTGCCGCTGACCACCGCCGGCACCTCGTACTGGTACTCGGCCACGGTGGAGATCGCCATGTTGGCCTGGTCCTTGGCCAGGGAGTTGTAGAGCAGCACGTTGCCCACGCTGCTGGGCAGGTAGGAATACTCGAAGCCGCGGATGAAGACGCCCTGGGCCGGCACGAATATTTTCAGGTACAGGCGGCTGTTCTTGCGGATGTTGTTGATGGCGCGGATGAGGGCGCCGAGGTCGGAGGGAAAGTAGGCCGATTTCACCGCCTTGGTGTCGAAATCGGTCACGGCGGACGCGTCGGCGACCATGAGGTAGAACACCGATCCCGGCTTGAGGTTGGGGGCCTGGATGGTGATCTTCTCGGAGAAGTCGGCGCCCTTTTCGTTCTTCAGCATCATCTCGATCTGCATCGGCTCGTCGGGGTGGTATGAGTTCTTGTCGACCAGGACGTTCTCCAGCTCGGCCTTCTTGACGGCCTCGCGGCCGCTGATCTCGAAGTCCATCTTCTGGATGCGGGCGTTCTTCTCGCGGTTGTTCATCAGGAAATAGTTGATGGCCATGACCAGGGTCGAGAACTCGTCGGCGGCGGCGATGCCGGAGAACAGGTCCTCCAGGACCACGTTGTCCTCGCCCTCGATGAAGATCTTGCCGCTGACGCTGAGCGACTGGAAGCCGAACTCCTGATACTCGGTCTGCAGGGCGTTCACCAGGGAGATATAGGTCAGGGCCGGCGTCAGCAGCGGGTGGCTGACCAGCTCCAGGTTGAAGCTGCGGTTGCGGTTCTTCAGGAAGATCTTCAGGGGGATCATGTACGGGACCTTGCCCAGCTCGCCCACAACGCTGGAGAATCGGTCCTGGGTGACGGCGCCCACCGGATTGCGGGTGGCGGCCAGCTTGAAGGAGCTCTCATAGGAAGGGACAACGGAGATGACCTCGGCCTTGTGCAGGGGAAAATCCACCGAGCCCAGGTTGAAGAAGGGATGGCCGAAGACGTAGACCTTCTGGCCGTCGACATGGGTCACCGTGCCGGTGGCGGAGTAGGAGGCGTCGCCGCGGATGAGCGGGATGGCGACGGCGTCGGCCGGCCGCAGGCTGAACATGTCGGCGCCCAGCTTGCGGGTATCGATCTCCTTGCCCACGGCCATGGACTGCAGGGGCACGAAGATGCCCTGCAGGAAGGAGACCGACTCCGGGCTGAAGCCGCTGCTGCTGGCGAACAGCTTGATCGGCTCCAGCGAGCGGGCCGGGGAGAAGTTCATGCGCGCCGTCAGCTCGCTGCGGATGGCCTCGGACACGAACCGGGCGTTCTCGCGGCTGAAGTCGATCTTGATGTCGCTGATCTCCACGTTCGCCGCCGGGCCGGGGGCTTCGGCGGCCTTGAGGATATCCTCGATGGGCGTGATGCCGGCGATCGGCTTCCTGGAGAAGTTGCTCAGGCCGTAGGATACCGAGCCGATGAGCCGGCCGCCGATGTAGACCGGGCTGCCGCTCATGCCGGCGATGACGCCGCTATCCTTCAATTCCGGGGCGAACAGCTCGGCGATGATCAGGTTCTTGTCGGAGACGAACTTGTCCAGTATGCCCAGCACCTTGAAGGTGAAGGTCTCGATGGTGCTGCCCTTGAAGATGGTGCGGCCTTCGCCCTCCATCCCCGGCTTGACCTCGGCCAGCTTCATGATATCGGCGGCCGCGAGCAGGCCGGCGAGCAGAAGCCCGGCGGCCATCAGCGAGATTCGTTTCATGGATTCTCCGGATAGCGGCAACCGGCGGCAGCCTCCCGCGCAGGGCGGGGGGCATGTACTCCGCAGGAGGCCCATATCATTTTTTTCTTCATATCCTTTAAATTGCGGCAGAAGTCGTAAAGGGCATCATAATCAAAATCGCGCAAAAAATCAAGGCGAGGCGGGGGGGTCAGGGATGTTCCCGGCGCAGCGTCGTCTGCGAGCGGTCGTCGGCGCCGGAAACCTGGATCTCGTTGCTGGCAAGGTCGAAGCGCAGCTCCTGGCCGCGGGTCGTCCCGGCGCCCCGGCGCGTGATCTCGGCGGCGTTGCGGAAGAGGACGGTCTGGCGGGCGTATTGCCAGTGCAGGATCTGCGCCTTGCCGGTGATCTCGCCCTTGCTGAACGCCACGCGGTCGGCGGCGTCGATGGTCTCCAGCTTGTCGTCGCCGGCAAAGGCCAGCTCGATGGTGCGGGCGGCCAGGGTGTTCGGCCCCTGCTGCAGGCGGGCCTCGCCCTCGATGACGATCCTGGCCCGCTCGGGGTCGAAGGCGATCGTTTTCCCGCGCAGCGCCAGCGTCTCGCCCTCGCTGCTGAACTTCAGGTCGGCGCCGCCGCCGCAGGAGATGCGGTTGCCGGGTCCGTCGAAAAGCAATTCCCCGGCGTGCACCTCGATCTCGTCCTGGAACAGGTTCACGTCACCGCTGAAGCGCACCTGGTTGCCCTTTTTCGACGTTTCCATGGCGCTGGCCGTGACGAAGACCGGTCGGGGCCCAAGAAGGACGCCCTTCTTCCCGGGGACCAGAGTCGCCTTGACCCCCTTCTTGCCGCTGAGCTGGCGGGTCGGGGTCAGGATGAGGAAATGGCCGGAAGTAAAAACATTCTTCCGGTTGCGGATGGTGGATCTCTTGCCCGAGATGTCGATCTTCGCCGCAGCGGCATCGTAGCGGATGGCTTCGGCCTCGCCCTGGAAATCGTCGGTCCGGAAGCTGCACTTCTTCTGGGCCTGAATGCTGGCGAGGCTGCCGTCCCGGGCATAGACGGCCAGCAGGGAATCCCCGCTCAGCGACAGGTCATCCCTGCCGCTGCTGGTCAACGTGCCCCGCGTCGGCGAGCGGACCGTGCGCATGGCCTGCGTCTCAGGGTCGATGAGGACCTCGATGTTTCCCGACCTCACGCGCCCGGAATTGGCGCTGTCGGTCAGCACGACCTCCCCGTCGCCCAGGATCTCGATCTTCTGCAGCCTGCCCTGGTCATCGTTCCGCATCTTGATCTGCCGGGCGGTGATCTCCCGCTTCTGACCCCGGGGATCGCCCGGGGAGGCCTCGGTGCGGAAGAAGCATTTGCCGTACGCCGCCGCCCATTCCAGGTTGGCGAAATCCGGGTCGAACTGCAGCGAGATGCGATCGCCGCGGACCAGGGAGCCCTCGCCATCCAGCTGCGCTTCCTGGTCCAGCAGCACCAGCTTCTTTTTTTCAGCCAGGCGCAGGAAGCGGGCCTGGAAGCGATAGGGCCGGCCGGACCGCTGCATGACCCCCTTGGGGCGCATCATTTTCACGTATTTGTTGCGCATGTGGTAGATCAGGCCGCCCTCGGCGTCGCCGGCCAGGTCGCGCAGCTTGAACGCCACCGCTTCCTTGGTGGAGAGGGCATCCAGCGATTTAAGGTCGAAACTCTCGCTGGACAGGGAGAAGCTGGCCGCCGAGATGACCGCATGCCCGCGCAGGTAGAAATCATTGAAATCGTTCTGGGCATATCCGGAATCAGCGCTGATGCGGATATCCTCGTCCAGCTTGTCGGCCTTGAAGATGGTGGCGGTGATCTTCCTCATCAGCAGCCGATCGTCGCCCTGCCGCTGCGATTCCTCGCATTTGACCTCGAGTTTCTTCTCGTTGTCGGTGCTGAAGGTCAGGTAGGTCAGGTCGACGCCCTCGACTTCCGTCGCGTCGACTTTGCCGCCATTTTTGCCCATTTTCACGGGCAGCAGGAACAGCAGCGCGACCAGGAGCGCCGCGGCCAGTATCGCGGCCAGGGCGAAGAGCGGTTTTTTGTTTCCCGGACTCGGCTTCATTGAAAGACGCCGGGGAGCTTAGGGCCCGACGTGGACCAGTTCCTGTTCCTCGCCGTATTCCTCGAAGCGCTCCAGGCTGCTTTTTTCCAGGTCCAGCAGCTTGTAGTGCCCCATTTCCATCATGGAAAAATACAATAACAGGTTCTTCTTGCCGGCGTCGTCGGCGAACAGCTCGGCCAGTTGCAGGTAGAAATCGTGGGCGGCCTGCTCGGCCTTCATGGCCTGGGCGAACACCTCGCTGAGGGGCACCATCTCGTCGCTGAAGCGGATCTCGGGCAGGGGCACCACCGGCTTGTCGGGAACGGCCAGGGCCTGGCCGGGAAAACGCTGGCCAAAAAGGCTTTCCAGCGCCTGCTGGTGCTTCTTCTCCTCGAGGGCGAGGAACTCCAGTCGGTCCTTCAGGAAGGCGTTCTTCACCCGCTGCGCCAGCCGGGAATAAATGGTCTGGCTGTCGATCTCGCTCTTGACCGCGGCCAGCAGCAGGTCCGCCAGGGCGTATTTTTTCAGTTTCAAGTCCTTCATGTCAGCCTCCTTGTCCCGGCCGTTCCGGGTTCAGTAGTTTTCGACCCAGACCTCGAAATGCTCCCGGGGATGATCGCAGACAGGGCATTTCTCCGGGGCCTGGTCGGATTCTATGATCTGGCCGCAGACGCGGCATTTCCAGAACACTTTCCCGTCCTTGCGGAAGACCCTGTCGTTCTTCACATTGTCGAGCAGCTTGCGATAGCGGGCTTCGTGGCGCTTCTCGACCAGCGAGATGGCGCGGAAGGTGCGGGCGACCTCGGGGAAGCCTTCTTCGTCGGCGATGTCGGCGAATCCGGGGTACAGGGCCGACCACTCCTCGTTTTCGCCGGCAGCGGCGTACTCCAGGTTCTTGACCGTGGTGTCCAGGGCCACCGGGTAGGAGGCCTGGATCTCCTGGACCTCGCCGTTCATGGCGGCGACCAGGTGCTTGTAGAACAGCTTGGCGTGCATGCGCTCGTTCTCGGCGGTCTCCAGGAAAAGCTCCTCGATCTGCTTGTAGCCTTCCTTGCCTGCCGTCTTGGCGTAGAAGGTGTAGCGCATCCGCGCCTGCGATTCGCCGGCGAAGGCCTTCATCAGGTTCTCGGCCGTGCGGCTGCCTTTGAGATGTTTCATGGTTCTTCCTCCACTTCCGGTATTGTAGCGTTTTCCCCCTTAAAGTCAAGGCAAGCGCGGCCGGGCCTACTCCCGCTTGCCCAGCAGGACCAGGGCCTTTTCCAGGTCGGCGCCGCGGCGCACGATCCGCGGCGGGTCCAGCGTGCAATCGATGAGGGTCGATCCCGGGGAAGCGGGGAGCGCTCCCCCGTCGATCAGCAGGTCGATGCCGGGGAACTCGCGGGCGATGCGCTGCGGGTCGTTCAGGGGCGGCCGGCCGCTCAGATTGATTGAAGTACTTATTAAGGGAAAGTTGAGGGCGGAGATCATTTGCAGCAGCGACGGCATGCCCGGGATGCGGATACCGATGCGGTCGCTGTTTTTCAACAACAGGGGGTTAATGGCCGGTGCCGGCTTGAAAAGAAAAGTGAATTTCCCGGGCAACAGTTGCTGCAACCGGGAACGGAAAATGTCCGGGACCTCCGCGACGAGCGATCCCAGCATGGCCAGGTCCGCGACCGCCACCGAATACGGCAGGTCGCCGCGCTTTTTCATGGCGTCGATCCTGGCCGTTGCGGCCAGCGAGAAGAAATTCCCGCCCAGCCCGTAGAGCGTGTCCGTAGGATAGGCGATCACGCCGTCGGCACGCAGGCAGTCACTGATTTTTTGGATATTCCCGGGGGCGAGCAATTCAGCGAGAGGTATGATGATCATGAATAGAGGAGGAAAGGCCGCACGGCCTCGGCGTAGGCATGGATCTCCCGCTCGATACCGTCCCGGATGCCGGTGAAGGGAATGTTTTTATCAATAGCCTTGCGGATCTGCTCCGATCCGCAGATCATGTCCATGGGCGGGCGCAGGTATTCGAATTCGTAGGGCGGCTGCTGCCAGTGGAATCCCTCCGGGTGCAGCCGCGCCGCCAGGCGGATCAACTCGTAGTACGTCCTGAAACTGCGAAAGCGATCGCGGTCCGTCACCTGCACGAGCACGCCGCCGCAAACCCGGCCGCCATGCTTCGAAAATTCGGGCTTGAAGAACATGGGCACGAAGCGAACGCCGGGCAATTTCAGAGGCTTCAACTCGCTGGCCAGCCGGAACGGGTCGATGAACGGCGCGCCCACGAGCTCGAAGGGACGGGTGGTGCCGCGGCCTTCGGAAAGGTTCGTGCCTTCGAGGAGCACGGCGCCGGGATAGACAACGGCAGTGGCGAAAGACGGCATGTTCGGTGAGGGCAGGGTCCAGCTGTTGGCGAAATATTTCCGCCGCGTCCAGCCGCGTGCCTGGACCACGGTCAGGGGCACGTCCAGCCCATAGTAGCTGAGCGCGTAGGAGAGGAATTCCCCGGCGGTCAACCCATGGCGCATGGGGACCGGCAGCTGGGCGACGATGCTGAAATGGTCGGCAAGAGCGACATTGCCCTCGCGGTCGCGGCCGTTGAGCGGGTTGGGCCGGTCGAGCACGACCATCTCGACACCGCGCCCGGACAGCCAGCGCAACAGCATGGCCAGGTGGTTGACGAAGGTGTAGACGCGGGTGCCTGTATCGAAGGGATCGACGACCAGGAGCCCGATCCCGCGCAGCCACTCCGGGTCGGGCAGCAGCTTCTCGCCATACAGGCTGCGCACTTCCGCGCCGCGGGCGCTCCAGAAGAACGAGGGCGAGAGGACCATGTTGTCCTGCTTGTCGATGAAAAAACCGTGCTGCAGCGACCAGATGGCCTTCAGCCGGTTGCCGGCCAGGCGCCCGACCACCTCATGCACCGGCCGCCCGGCGGCGTCGATATTGGCGCTGCCGGTGACCAGGGCGATGTTGCGGCGGCCGACCAGTTTTCCATAGACAGCCGGCAGGATATCGATGCCGTTACGTATCATGGCCGCATTCCGCTCCCGATCTCAAGTAAAATAAAACCCGGGCAAAGTCAAGCCCGCCGTCAGCGCGGCTTTCCCGTCTGGCCATGGCGGGTGAAGATCCGCCCGGAATGCCGCCATGAGTCGTCCAGCCAGCCGTAACCCGACACGATGTATTCGGTCATATCGCCATAAAAGGAAAAGATGTCGCGGCCGGCATAGGTCAGGTAGCGCCGCTGGCGTTCGGCCGCGGGCGGGATGTCGTGCATGGGCATCCCTGGCACCTGCACCGCCAGGCCCAGGTCCGCGAAGACCGTGGCCGGCAGGTCGCCGTGGGACACCGGGGCATCGGATACTTTCAGCTTCCCATGCGCCGCCGGCGGCTTGTAGAGGATGAGGGGCAGCGCCGAGATGCGGGAGCG
The DNA here is from genome assembly GCA_025456205.1 of Acidobacteriota bacterium. Lineage (GTDB taxonomy): Bacteria > Acidobacteriota > Aminicenantia > UBA2199 > UBA2199 > UBA2199. The sequence goes on from JALOLA010000008.1 coordinate 22,034, forward strand.
GTCGCGAACCACCGGAGCAGCGGCCGTGGCCGGCATATCCGGCTGGATCACGAATTCCTGCTGCTGGCCGCCGGCGCCATGATCGCCAACGATGACGATGAGCGAATCGTCGTAGATGCCGAGTTCCTGCAGATGGTCCAGAAAAATGACCATCAGCTTGACGGCGGCCGTCGCGTAGGCCTTGTAGTTCGCGCGGTTCACGGCCATTTTTTTAAAATCGAAGTTTTCGTCGAGCAGCAGCGGGATGTGCGGGATCATGAGGTGGTAGAACTTGAAGGTCCCCTTGGTGTCGGTCGTGGAGGAATCGGAGAGCATCTGGTCGAAAAAGCGGATGACCGGGCTGAGCCGGTAGGCCTTCCTGGAAAAAATCACGCGGTTGCGCAGTTTTTTCAGGCTGCCGGGACGCGTGACCCTCACGTTGTGGATGCGGCGCGTCTTGCCGCCGCGGATGATCCGGCGGCAGATCCCCTGGAGAAGCCAGCCCTGGTCGTTGTAGACATACGGCTTGAGATAGTGGGGCAGGAAGCGGAAGAGGTTGATGTCATGGACCTGGGCGAGGTCCATCGCTTTCTCGGCGAACGGCACGCCCTTGACGAAGTTCGAGGCGATCTGGTCGGAATAAAACAGGCTGTAGCTGACGTCGGGGTAGATATCGACCTGCCAGCCGTTGGCTTTCAATACCCGGGGGATGGAAGCGGCCATATAGGCTTCTTTTTTCCACTGCTCGAAGGGCTGCGAGTTGTCGTAGAACCTACCGGTCAGCATCAGGGCCACGGACAGCTCGGTGGCCGGATAACCGCCGAGGGCGTTCCGGTAATAGGTGAACCCGTCCAGGTCCCCGGCCATGCCTGGATTCTCGCGGATGATCTCATTGAACACGTCGGTCTGGAAAGAGTCGAGAATGACCATGATCAGGTTGCGGTTGCCGGAGAAGACGAACTTGTTCCTGATGTCGACAGTGTAGCGCTGGAAGCTCGGCGTCTCTGGCTGCTTGAAGAACAGGATGGCGCCGTAACCCAGCTGCAGGAGCAGGAGGAGCAGGCAGAGTCTCCTCGCGATACGGGTGACGAAGGAAGAAAATACCAAGGCCGCGACCAGAACGGCGATCCAGATGCCGCCGTCGATCAGCCCCCTCGTCTTCAGCAGCGGCCAGTCGATCAGGCGGCCGTCAAGGGGGCCATAGTTCCAGAGCAGGAAATTTCCCTGCAGCCAGGCCAGGAATCCAAGGCTGAACAGCAGGGCGAGGCCTTTTTCCAGGAAGCGGGGGCCCACGGCCTGCAGCGCCAGGAACAGCAGACGGAAAACCAGGGCGAAGGCCAGGGCAAGCACGAGGCCGGCGAGCAGGAGCTCGACGTAGCTGTTGGTGAACTCGACGGTGTTGGTCAGGTAGACGGTCCCGGGGCCGAAAACGAACAGGGTCAGGCCGACAAAGGCGATCACCGGCCACACGGGCAAATTGGTTTTGTTCATCAGGGTGATTCTAATCGAAAACGCCGCTTCTTTCAACAGGGCCTGCACCTTGATCCCGGCATCAGGATCTTCCTTGCCGGCGGACCATCCCCGTCTTCCTTCGTGTCCTTTCGTGTTGCGCCGGGGCCCGTTATCTGTTATACTTGTTTTCTTCTGGAGGATGCGTGCACAATCTAAACGGAATCGACAGCAAGTTCAGGCTGGCCATTTTGGTCGCCCGCCGCGCCAAGCAGCTCATCGGCGGCGCCCGCAGGAAAGTGGAGATCAAGAGCGACAACACCCTGACCGTGGCCATGGAAGAATTCAGGCAGGGGAAGATAGATTTCGACGTCCTCAACGAGGAAGACAGCTTTTTCGGCCAGGAAGCCGCGAGCCTGGACGGGGCGGCGGCGCCGGTCGAGCCCGGGCTGGAAGGCGAAGAGGCCGACGAAGAGGGCGACCTCGAGGCCGAGGAGCCCGAGAAAGAGACCGAGCCGGACAGCGAATCCTGACGCGGTCTCCCCGAATGAGCACCGTCATCCGATCCCCGAACTGGATCGGCGACGGGATCATGTGCCTGCCCGCCCTGCGGGCTTTCAAGGAACATTTTCCCAAAGAACGCCTGGCCGTGGCCGCCAAGAGTTACCTGGCCGATATTTTCCTGGAAATCGCGGAGATCGACGAGATCATCCGCCTCCCCGACCGCTGGAGCCCCGGCTCGTTCCTCGCCAGCATGCGCGGGCTCCGTAAAAAGCGCTTCGACCGCGGCATCCTCTTCACAAACTCCTTCTCCTCCGCCCTGTTCTTCCGCCTGGCCGGCATCGGCTCCCGCGCGGGCTATTCCCGCGACGGCCGCGGCGGACTGCTCAGTGAGCGCGTCCCGTCCGGCCCGGACCGCGGCCACCAGCAATACTACTACCTGCAGATCATCGAGCACCTGGCCGGCAAGCGCTCCCGCGGGGAGCCCGATGCCTCCCTGGCCGTCCACGACGCGGAAAAAGCATGGGCCGATGCCTGGCTGCGGGAGCAAGGCCTCGCCGCCGGCCAGCCCCTGCTGGCCGTCGCCCCCGGAGCGGCCTATGGCAGCGCCAAGGCCTGGCCCGCCGACCGCTACCGGGAGCTGGTCCGTTCCTGGAGCGAAGCCCGCCCCGGGGCCGCGGTCCTGCTGCTGGGAGGCCCCGCCGAGCGGGAGACCGCGGCAACCGTCGCCGCCGGCCAGCCCGGGCGCGTGCTCGACCTGGCCGGACGCCTGAGCCTGCGCCGCTCCATCGCCGTGCTGTCCCGCTGCCGCCTCTTCGTCGGCAACGACTCCGGGCTGATGCACATCGCCGCCGCGCTGGGCCTGCCCGTCGTCGCCGTCTTCGGGCCCACCGAGCCCGGCCGCACCTCTCCCCTCGCCGGCCGCTTCCGCCTGCTGCACCATGGCGCCGACTGCGCGCCCTGCCGGCACCGCGCATGCCCGGTGGATCACCGCTGCATGACCGCCGTCGGCGTCGGCGAGGCGCTGGCGGCGGCCGCGGAGCTGTGGGAGGACGGGCGGTGAAAAGAGCGGTCTTTCTCGATCGCGACGGCACGCTGATCCGCGACGGCGGCTACATCTGCGCCTTCGCCCAGGTGGAATTCTTCCCTTTCGCCGCCGCCGCCGTGCGCCGCCTGAACCAGGGCGGATTCCTGGTGATCGTGGCCAGCAACCAGTCCGCCGTCGCCCGCGGCATCTGCAGCGAGGAGCAGGTCCGGGCCCTGCACCGCGAGCTCCAGGACCACTTCGCCAGGCAGGGGGCCGAGATCGCCGCCTTTTATCATTGCCCATTCCATGCCGACGGCCGGGTGACGGCCTACCGTCGCGAAAGCCCCCTGCGCAAGCCGGCCCCGGGGATGCTGCTGCAGGCCGCCGGCGACTTCGGGATCGACCTGGCGAGCAGCTTCATGGTCGGCGACAAGGCCGATGACATCGAAGCCGGCCGCCGCGCCGGCTGCCGCACCGTGCTGGTGCGCACAGGGTACGGGCGCATGAGCGAATCCCGGCTGGCGGAGACGGGGCCGCGCCCCGACCTTGTCGCCGACGACCTGGCCGCCGCCGCCGCCCTGATCGCCCCCGATGCCGACAGCGGGCGCGGCGGCGGATGACGGGCGCAAGAAAAGCGCCGCCCGCCGGTTTACAGGGGAAATGGAAGAGCCGCGCCTGAGCGACGACGAGATCGTCGCCTCCGTTCTGCAGGGCAACCGCCGGGATTTCGAGGTCCTGGTGCGGCGCTACTCCGGCCGCATCATCCATTTCGTCGCCCGCATGACCGCCGACAATGACGAGGCGCGCAGCATCGCCCAGGATGTCTTCCTGAAGATCTACGAGAACCTGCCCTATTACCGCAGCGAGAACAATTTTTCGGCCTTCATCTTCAGGATCGCCAGGAACATGACCCTGAACTGGCTCAACCGCCAGAAACGCACCATATTCATCTCCCGCCTGCTGGGACGCGACCTCGGCCGCGACCCCTTCCGCCTGGACCCGCCCCGCCTCTCGCCGCAGGAGCAGGGCGAACGCGAAACCCTGGTCACGGACCAGCTGCGGCGGCTGCCGGAGGAGCAGCGCCTGGCGCTGGTCCTCAAGGTGTATCTCGAATTCTCCTATCTGCAGATCCGCGATGTGACCGGCTGGTCTGTCCCCAAGATCGAAACGCTCATCTCCCGGGCCAAGAGCCGCCTGAAAAAATGCATCCTGCTGCAAGAAAGCGGCGGCGAGGATGTTTTACCAGCGAGGAAAAAATGAACTGCCAACAGATCGCCCGCATGCTCAGCGCCAGCCAGGACGGGGAGCTGACCCCCGACCTGGAGCTGGAGGTGCGGCAGCACCTGCGCGGCTGCGCCGTTTGCCGTGAGGAAGGGAACAGGCTGCAGCAGGTGGTCCGCCGCCTGCGACTCGTGCCTCCGCCCGCGATCGACCCGTTCTTTCCCGCCCGGGTCATGGCCGGACTGGGGACGCGCCCGCTGGCCGCCCGGCGCCTCGCCCAGGCCGTCGCCTATGCCCTGGCCTTTTTTCTGATCTTTGCCGCCGGCTTCGCCCTGCAGACGGGCAGCGGCCGCCGCGCCACCGCGGTCCCGGCCGCGGCCGCCACGTACAGCTCCGTGCTGCTGGAGCCCCAGGACTTCGGCCTGCTGTCGGTCCACGATGACACGCTGGGACTGTTCGCGGAGGCCGGCCGTGAATAAGGGCAAGGTCACTACGCTGCTGCTCATCGTCTCGCTGGCCCTGAACCTGGCCCTCCTGGCCGGCCTGGTCTACAACCGCCTGCAGCGCCGGGCGCCGGTGCCGCCGCCGGAGTTCCGCGGCGACCTCGACCTGGCCCCGGGCCAGGACGGCCGCGTGCGCGAGATCGTCCGCAAGTTCAAGATCAACTCCATCCTCTTCAAGGAGGACATCCTGGAAAAGCGGGTGGAGATCATCGAAGAGCTCGGCAACCCGCTCGGCGACCCGGAAGCGATCGCCGCCAAGACCGAGGAACTGAACCAGCTGGAGAACCAGCTCAACCGCGACTTCATCGCCGCCCTGCTGAAGATCAACGACGTGCTCGAGCCGCAGCAGCGGCTGAACATGATATATCACCTGAGCCGCAATTGGTTCTTTTTCAAGCGCGGCCCCGAAAAAGGAGGACCTCATGAATAAAAAAACCATCTTTCTCCTGGTCATGGCCTTGTTGCTGGCTTCCCTGTCCGCGGCCCAGGACGGCAAGCGCCTGCGGCCCAACCTGCTGAACAACCTGCGCTTCGGGCTCTACATGGCGGAGAACAATCTCTTTGAAGCCCGCCTGGTCCTGCGCCTGAAGGGCGAGATCGGCCTGTCGGCGCAGCAGGAGCAGAAGATCGAGAACCTGATGCTCGCTTACGAGGAGAGCGCCATCCGCCGCGGCTCCGACATCAAGGTCCTGGAGCTCAAGTTCGCCTCGCTGCTCAAGGGCAACCGCATCGACCGCCGCGAGACGGAGAAGCAGGCCCGCGAGATCGGGCGCATGAAGACCGACCTGCAGGTCGGCCACCTCAACTACCTGCTGGACGTGCGCGACGTCCTGAGCGCCGAGCAAGTGCAGAAGCTGGACAAAATGAAGGACAAATTCCGCGGCGCCATGCGCGAGCGCCTGGAAAAGAAGGGCCCCCGCCGGCCGCTGCCCCCCGGCGCGCCCGCAGACCCCGAGGAAGAAGACCCTCGCGACTGATCATCATTGTTTGTCCCCGGCAGGGGAAAGGCGGCCCCTCGCTCCTCCCCCGCTTTTCTCCTGCCACCCTCCTCTCCAATACCCTGACCGCGGCCCCCGGGCCGCGGTTTTTTTTACCTGGAGATGAAGCGCTTGAAGTTCAGCAGGGAGATCGAGACCAGGGTGACGGCAATGGCCCCCAGCGCCAGCAGGTCCTTCCAGAAATAAGCGATGCCGTTGCCCTTGAGGAAGATCTCGCGGATGATCTGCACCAGGTAGCGCATGGGATTGATGGCGGCAAGGAAGCTCAGCGGTTGGGGGATGTTGCTCACGGGGGTGAAAAAGCCCGACATCAGCAGGAAGAGGATCAGCGAGAACCAGGCGAAGAACATGGACTGCTGGGTGCTGGCCGACAGGACGGAGATGAGCAGGGCGTAGGAGAGGATGGCCGCCAGGTAGACCAGGGCGGCCAGCAGCAGGTGGAACAGGCTGCCGCGAAAGGGGATGCCGAACCATAGCACCACGACCACGAGGCCGATGGCCATGTCGACCAGCCCGATCAGGGCCGCCGGCAGCGCCTTGCCCAGGTAGATCTCCAGGGAGTTGAGCGGCGACATGAGCAGGGTGTCCAGCGTCTGCTGCTCCTTCTCCCGGACCATCGAGGCCGAGGTGATGAACATGGTGATGATGGTCAGCAGGAAGGCGACGATCCCCGGCCCCATGGTGTTGATGCTGCGCAGCTGCGGGTTGAAGCGGAACACGGGCCGGCCGGCCACGGGGAGCCCGCGGCCCGATTTTTCCATGTCGGCGAGGATGGTGTCCCTGATGATGCCGTTGAAATAGCCGGCGGCGATCATGGCGGTGTTGGAATCGATGCCGTCCATGAGCACCTGCACCTCGGGATACTTGAGTACGTTGCGCTTGCGGTCCAGGGCGTCGCGGAAGACCAGCACGGCTTTCACCTCGCCCTTTTTCAGGTAGTGAGCGTAATCCTCGCTGCGCTCGCTCTCGCGGCGCACGGAAAACAGCGGCGAGCGGCGCACGCGCTCGATGACCCGGGCCGCCGTCTGGCCCCGCGAGAGGTTGACGATGCCCACCGGCACATTGCGGATATCGCTGGAAACGACGTAGCCCAGGATGACGATCTGGATGATCGGGCTGACGAACAGCAGGAACAGGAGCTCCTTCTGGCGGACGATCTCGATCAGCTCCTTCCTGACCAGGTGGCGCAGTTTCATTGCACCGCCTTCCTCTGCCTGGCGAATTTCCGCGTGGCCGCTGCCAGCAGCAGCAGGCTGAGCGCCAGCAGCATGCCGCCCTCGAAAAGGAAATGGCGCAGTTCCGCCCCTTTCAGCACCACGCCGCGGATGATGCGCAGGAAATAGGTGGCCGGGATGACGTAGGACAGCGCCCTGAGGGCCCAGCCCAGGGAATCCAGGGGAAAGATGAACCCCGAGAGCAGGAACGATGGCAGCATGGTGATGAGCATGGTGGCCAGCATGGCCGTGCGCTGGGTGGGCGCCGTGGTCGAAATGAGGATGCCCAGGGCCAGGCCGGCGACGATGTAGAGCAGGGCGAACAGCAGCAGCACCAGCAGGCTGCCGCGGATCGGGATGCCGAACCAGAAACGGGCGAAGAGCAGGATGAAGGCGCCGTCAAGCAGGGAGACGATGATATAGGGGATGGTCTTGCCGACGATGATCTCCCCCGACTTCAGCGGCGAGATGAAGAGCAGGGCGATCGATCCCGTTTCCCGCTCGCGGGCGATGCTCAGCGAGGTGAGCATGGCCGAGATCATCAGCAGGATGACGGCGACCAGGCCGGGGATGAAGAAGAACTGGCTGCGCGCCTCGGGGTTGAAGTAGACCTTGGTCCCGAGGCGGAGCAGCCGGCCGCCGCCCATGAGCGCGGCGTTGAGGTCGAGCAGGATGCGCTCGCTGTACTGGTAGGCCAGGTTGGCCACGTTGACGTCGCTGCCGTCGATGACCAGTCCGATCTCGGCGGGCCGGCCTGCGGCATGCCGCTGCGCCAGGTCCGCCGGGACGATGATGACCTCCCGGACCTCGCCGCGGCGCAGCAGGTCCTCGGCCGCCGCCAGCGAGAGGCGGTTGCCGGCGCCGTCGCGGCTGCGTACGGCGAAAACGGGGTTGGCGGCGAAGGCGCGGACCAGCTGCCGCGACAGCCGGCTCTGCGAAAGGTCGACGACCGCCGCTGCCACCCGGTTCAGGTCGTAGGAGATCGAGTAGCCCAGGATGAAGATCATGACCAGGGGAATGATGAAGACCAGGGTCAGGCTGCGCGGGTCGCGCAGGATATGGAAGAACTCCTTGGTGATGATCGCCTTAATCCTGCCCATGTTCCTCGATGGCGTCCTTGAAGAGCTCTTCGATGCTCGCTTTCCGTCGCTGGCGCAGCAGCTCGTCGGGCGCGCCGGCGGCGACCAGCTCGCCGTTGTGGATGATGAGGATGCGGTCGCAGTACTCGGCCTCGTCCAGGTTGTGGGTGGAGACCAGCAGGGTCTTGCCCAGCTTCTTCAGGCCGTAGATATCGTTCCAGAAGACCCGGCGCGCCTCGGGATCGACCCCCGAGGTCGGCTCGTCGAGCAGGACGATCCCGGGATCGGGCATGAGGCAGACGAACATGGCCACCTTCTGGCGCAGGCCGGGGGGGATGTCCTGGACCTTCTGCCTGAGGACGGCCGCCGGCACCAGCTCCTCCATGCGCGCCTGGTGCCGGGCGCGTTCGCGCGGTGAAAGGCCCGAGATGCCGCCGAAGAACTCGATGTTCTCCCGCGCCGTCAGCAGGGGGTAGAGCGAGAACTTCTGCGACATGTAGCCCAGCTTGCGCTTCACCTGCACGAGCTGGGTGCGGTTGTCCAGGCCGTCGACCCGTACCGTGCCCGACGTGATCTTCAGCAGCCCGGTGATCATCTTGATGGTCGTCGTCTTGCCGGCGCCGTTGGGCCCGAGAAAGCCGACGATCTCGCCGCGGGCCACATCGAAGGAGACGCCGCGTACGGCCTGGAAAACGCCGAAATCCTTGCGCAGGTCGCGCACCGCGATGGCCGGCGCCGGGTGGCTCATGCCTGCCTCTCGTAGTAGATGTACATGTCCTCCAGCGTCGGCTGCTCCTCGACCATTTCCAGGTGCGGGATGCGCTCCCCGGGGTCGCCGGCGCCCGTCTGCAGGCAGCGGATGTAGCGGCCGCGCGGGTGGGCGCGACCGGCCAGGTCGGGATCGGCGGCGACCTGGCGCATGACCTCGAAGATATTGCCGGCGGGCAGGATGCGGAAGAGCCGGGCCGGGAAGGATGCGCGCAGGCCGGCCAGCGAGTCTTGCCGCATCACGCGCCCGTTCCTGATGAAAACGATGTGGTCACCCTTCTCCGCTTCGTCGAGATAGGGGGTGGACATGACGATCGTCCGCCCCTCCTTTTTCAGGTCCTCGATGATGGCGAAGAACTCGATGCGCGACAGGGGGTCGACGCCGGTGGTGGGCTCGTCGAGGATGATCAGCCGCGGCGAGGAAAGCAGGATGGACGAGAGGGCCAGCTTCTGCTTCATGCCGCCGGAGAGGGCGCCGGCGCGCCGGCGGCGGAAGGGCGCCATTCCCGTGCGCTGCAGCAGGCGCTCCTTCAGCTCGCGGCGCCGCGGGGCCGGGACCTGTTGCACGGCGGCGAAGAAATCCATGTTCTCCTCGACGCTCAGGTCGCTGTACAGGGAGAACCTCTCGGGCATGTAGCCGCAGACGGCGGTGACGCGGGAATAGTCGCCGTTGATGTCCGTCCCGTCCAGCAGGATGGCGCCCGCGTCCTTCTTGGCCAGCCCGACCAGCATCTTGAAGAGCGTCGACTTGCCGGCGCCGTCGGCCCCGGCCAGGATGGTGATGGCCCCGCCCGGAATGTCCAGGGTAACGTCATCCACGGCGCGGATGGCCCCGAACTGCTTGGAAATGTGCTCCAGGCGGACCATGGCCCTCCCCTACCTGGAGAACACGACGGTGACCGGCTGGCCGACCTTGAAGACGTCCAGGTCGCGGTCGATCCGGACCTTCACCTGGTAGAGCAGCGCCTGGCGCTCCTTCTCGGCGACGATGTACTTCGGCGAGAATTCGGCCTTTCTGCCGAAAGCGGCGATGCGCCCGGCAAAGGAGCGCCCGTCCATGCCGTCGACGAAGATGGCGGCCTGCTGGCCGATCTTCAGCGCCGCGATCTCCCTCTCCTCGATGAAGACGTCGACGAACAGGCTGGAGAGATCGAGGATGTCGGCCAGGGGCGCCCCGGGCAGGACGGTCTCGCCCGGGCCGATGAAGGTCTCCAGCACCACTCCGGATACCGGGGAGTCCAGCAGCAGGTCGGCCTCGTTCAGCTCCAGCGCCCGGCGCTGGTTGGCGATGCGCTCCAGCTGGATGCGCAGCGCCGCCAGCGACCGCTCCAGCTCCAGCAGCGCGGTCTGTGCTTCCCGCAGCTGCAGCCGCGACCGCTCCAGCTGGTCGCCCGAGACGGAGCGGTTCTCCTTCAGGCGCTCGAAGCGCTGCACCTGTTTCTGCCAGTACGCCTGGTTGGCGGCGAGCAGCGGCCGCTTCTCCCGGGCCCGGGCCTCGTTGTTGGCGATCTCCATTTCTCCCAGGGCCAGCGCCTCCAGTGCGTTGCGCAGCTTGTCGCGCTCGAGCTCAACCAGGCGCTGTCCTTTTTTGACCGCCTGGCCTTCCTCGGCCAGCAGCCGCTCCAGCGTCCCCGCCGTCAGCGCCTTGATGGTGGCGATCTCGCCGTCGACCACGCCCGGGGCGCGGATCTCCCGCTTGTTCCCGGCGCAGGCGAACAAGCCCACGATCATGAAAATGAGCGCTGCCGTCTTTATCATCATCATTCCTCCTCGCATTTCCCGGCCAGGGTGTCCATGTTGACCTTGAGCAGCTCCAGCTGTGCCAGCAGCTCGCCGCGGGTGGACAGGAAGCGCTCCTGGCCGGCCATGGCCGCCAACAGGTCGGCATGGTCGATCTGGCTCTCTTCGTACAGCCTTTCCTTCAGGCGCACTTCCTCCCCGGCCATGGCCACCAGGCCGTCCAGCAGACCCAGCTTCGTCTCGATCGCCTGCCGCTGCCGGTCCAGCTGGCGCAGGCTCTTTTCGCTCTCGCGGATGAAGTCGGCGCGCTGGTTCTCCAGCTTGCGCCCGGCGATGACGGCCAGCTCCAGGTCGCGGCTGCGCCGGTTCCAGTTGAAGACCGGCAGCGCTACGCTGACGCCGCCCTGGACATGGAAGGTCCAGTCGTTCACGAAAAAATTCTGCCCCGGCCGGCCGTAGTGCACCTCGGCGAAGGCGCTGACCTGCGGGAGATAGGCCGCGGCCACCGATCGCCTCTGTATGTCCGCCTGGCGGGCGCCCTCGTCGAGCGCGAGCAGCAGCGGGTGCCGGGCCAGGAAGTGCTCCCAGGCCGCCGCGTATGGCTGTGCCGGCGCCGGCGGCGGGGGCTCGATCTCCTGCGGCTCGAGGCCGGTGAGGCTTTTGAACTGGACGGCCTCCGCGGCGACCAGCTGCTCGACGTCCTGCAGGCTGAGCCTGACCTCGTCGGCCTTGGTCCGCGCCTCCAGCAGGTCCGTGCGCCTCGCCAGTTCCTCGGCGTACATGTCCTCCAGCTTTCCCAGGTGCTGCTCGAGCCCGGCCAGGAAAAAGCTCAGCGCGTCGCGCTTGCGGCAGAACAGCAGGTGTGAATAATAGGAAGCCTTGACCCGGCCGGCGAGCTCGATCATCTGCAGCCGCGTCAGGGCCTTTGCCGCCGCCTGCCGCGCCGCCTCCAGCTTCACGGCGTTGCCCAGCAGGCCGCCGCTGTACAACGGCTGCAGCAGCGACAGCTTCAGGTCGACGGTGTCGCTGGGCGCCGAAAGGATGACCGTTCCCGGCGGGATGGCCGCGCCGACAGTGAAGGGAAAGTCGGACATCCTGACCTGCACCTTGTCCGAACCGTAGCGGTAGCCGCCGCTGAAATGGACGGAGAAGTATTGCTGGCGCAGCGCCGTCTCCATGGCGATGGCGGCGCTTTTCTCCTCGAGCTTCCGGCTGTCCAGGCCGCGGTGGATCTCCCAGGAGCGGACGACGGCTTCCGACAAGGTCACCTCGGCCGGCAGCGCCGCCGCCGCGGCCAGGAGAAAGAGGCAGAGCGTTTTGTTCATTTCAGCATCCCCTTCTTGAGTAGGCGGACGACGCTGCGGATGCGAGCGCGATAGAACGCCTCGCCATCTTCGCTGCGCAGTCCGGAAATGGCTTCGACCATCGGCCGGCCGACGAAAGAGAAGATCGACAGGGAGATCACGTTCAGCATGAAATGCAGGGGGTCTTCCTCGGCGATCAACCCCTGGTCGTGCCAGGAGCGGACCATGCCCAGGAACCGCTGCGGGTTGAACTCGCTGTTTTCGCGGAATATCCCCGCCATCGTCCGCGAAAAGTTTTCCGGGTCGCGGATCAGGTCGAAGACCAGGATGCGCGGCAGGTCGGGGTTGCGGGCCAGGAAGCGGATGTAGATCCCGGGGAACCGTTCCATGAACCTTTCCGGGGTCAGCCTGGCGTGGACAACGCCACCCAGCTCGGCGAAGATCTCGCCCAGCGCCCCGGCCAGCACGGCGCGATACAGCTTCTCCTTGCTGGAAAAATAGTAGAAGAGCATGGCCTTGTTGCAGCCGGCAGCGCGGGCGATGGCCTCCACGCGCGCGCCGGAGAAGCCGCGGGCGGCAAACTCGCGGCGGCCGGCCGCCAGGATGGCCTCTTTGCTGGAAGCGGTTTTCGCCATCAATTCAACCAACCGTTTGGTTTAACCATACGGTTAATATAACATCGTTTTTTTTCCTTGTCAACCAGCCTGACTATTTTGCGGCATTATTACCGCAGTTTGCTATAATAGGGCCCGCATGAAAAAAAACGGGATCGGACTGCTGCTCCTGCTGGCCAGCGTGGCGCTCGCCGCCTCCGACTGGGAATGGCAGCTGACCGCGGGCCCCTGGACGCTGGCGCCCTTGACCTCGCCGGCCGAGCGCCAGGCGCAGCGCATCGTCAGCTCGGAAGCCAACCGCCTGCTGGCCCCCCTCCTCTCCGAGTTCGCCATCATCGCCATCGACCCGGCCATCGCCATGCGCTCGCAGGGGTATTTTTTCAGCGCCGGGTTATGGCGCCGCCTGGCCGCCGGCAGGTTCGCCGTGGGGCTGTCCGCCGCGATCATCGATTTTTCACTGCCGTTCACCCTGCTGGACGAAAGGGATATCTATTATCAGGGGATCCCCGTCGCCCATGTCGCGACCCGGGGCGCAGGGCGGCTGGACCTGCGCACGTTCATGCTCGAGGCCCGTGGGCGCTGGCGGCTGCTGCTCGCGGGGCGTTTTGCCGCCCATGCCGCGGCGGGGTTGACCCTGCTGCGCCTCAACGGCGGCCTGAGCCTGCCCCTGGTCGCCAGCGTGCAGTCCATCTTCGGCTCCGCCGAGCTGCGCGCGACCGAAGACAGGTCACTGGCCGAGCTCAGGCAGGACAACGCGGACATTCCCGCCTGGAGCCTGGCGCCTTCCCTGGGGGTCTCCCTGCGCTACCGGCTGGGCAGAAAGGCCCGGCTCGTCATCGAAGCCGGCCTCTCGCAGGGGACGTTCCTGGCCGCCGGCTTTTCGCTGGGCGGCTGAGCCGCCATTTGCCGCAGGGGGCGCGCAGGCGCGTGCATGGCAGGCCTGCGGCTCAGAACTTGATGCCTAGAAGGAAGGAGAGGGCCGTGGCCTTGATCGAGGCGCCGGGTTCCGGCTCCTTGATGAGATTGGACAGGCCGAGGCGGTATCTCGCTTCCAGCAGCACGTTCAGGCCGCCGGACTTGAGCTCGATGCCGCCGCCGAACACCACGCCATAGAGCAGGCGGTTGATGTTCTCGGTGATGTCTTCCTCGGTCTCGGTGCCGTCCGCCGCGGTCAGCACCACCTTCTGGTTCAGGACATAGCCGATCTCGCCGCCGGCGAGGATATAGGGGGTCGTTCCCGGCATGAAGCGGACCTTGAGCAGGATGGGCGCGGTGACGGCCGCGCCGGAGATCGTGACCTTGGCCTTGCTTTCGGGGTCTTGGGCGTTCTTCAACACGGTTCCGCCCGGACTGTAGAGCAGATCCAGCTCGATGGCGATGCGGCCGCCGCTTTCAAACCCCAGGCCGCCCATGAATCCCATCAGGGAGCTCTTTTTCAGGGTGGCCGGCAGCTCTTCGGAAAAAGTCAGATTGCCCATGGACAAGCCGCCCAGCAGCTTGACGCCGCCTGAGGCCATCTCCCTGGAGGCGCGGGGCGCGGGCGTGGTACGCCGGGACGCGGCCCTGGGCCGGGGAGCCTCCTCCTCGTCATCGCCGCCGAGCATCTCGACGACGCTGTTGTGGATGTAGCCGTTCACCTCTTTCCCCGAGGCGTTGCTGACCGTCACCTCGAACCAGGCGCCGTCACGACCGAGGGCCTCCAGCAGGGTGCCGGCGGTGACCTTGGCAATGACCGGGGACGTGGCGTCGGCTTCGGAGCGGACGTTGGCCGTCTGCACCTTTACCTTCAGGATCGTCTGTTCTCGTGCCGGCAGCCAGCCGCCGAGCACCAGGAGCAGCGACAGCATCACGATCGTTTTTCTTTTCATGTTTCCTCCCGCTTGCGCGTCGTATCCCGCCGGAGCGTAGAAATGGTTCCATCCCGGCCCCATGGGCGGGCCGGGAAGAATAAGGTCTTTACAGCCGGAAACCCAGCGAAGCTCCGATCAGCATAAAGTACTTTTCAAACAAGTGATCGAAGGATGTGATCACGTAGGCGGTCAGCTTGATGTTCCTGGAGAACAGCCCGGCGTTCAGCTTGAGCGAGAAATCATCGGCGACGAAGGTCTCGCCGCCGCCGATATAGATGCCCTTGACCAGGCCGCCGCCGACAAAGAAGTTGCTGGGCGTGAAGTTGAGGAGAACGCCCGGAAAGAGCAGGAAGTCCTTGAACTTGAAGCCGTTGCCGACCAGCGTCGCTTCGGGAGTGAGCATGAGGTACTGGCCCAGCTGCAGGTCGATCTCGGCCCCGGCGGTCCACAGCAGGGGATTGAACTTGAATTGATCGGTGTCCATGATGCCGAAGTTGATGCCGAAAGTGGTCTGCTTGTCAAAAGCGAATACGCCTGAAACAAGCAACAGTCCGCAGAATAGAATGATCGTTTTTTTCATCCTTCCTCCTGAATTTGTGGCTAATATATATTATAAAAAGAATTAAAGTCAATAAATATACACATTATTGCTGCGCGGCGCTCAATTGTCCAGCCGCTCCAGCAGCAGCTTCAGCAGGAAGCGGGCCGTGGCCTTGTGGTTGCCGCCGGCGCGGATGCCCGGGCTGACGCAGGAGGGGCAGCCGCCGGGGCAGGGGCAGTTCTCGATGATCTCCAGCGCCTTCTCGAGCAGCAGGCCGCCTTTTTCATAGAGGGTCTCGGAAAAGCCCACCCCGCCGGGGTACTTGTCGAAAATGAAGATGTTGGGCTCGAAGCGGTCGGCGAAAGCCGCGTCCACCGGGTTGCGCAGCATGGCCTTCAGCGCCCCGGGGTGCAGCGGGTCCTTGGTCAGGTTGTCCTCGATGGCCACGCCCACGTCGCGCGTGTCGCAGAGCAGGATGACCGGGCTGATCTGCTTCATCAGGTAGGCGATGCCGGCCACGGCCTCGATCTTTTCCTCATTGGCGGAATCGAGGCCCTGCAGCACGTCGTTCTTCACCGTGAGCCAGAAGCCGGTGGTGTGCATCTCCTGCTGCGGCAGCTGCAGCTCGCCGGCACCGACGTTCTCCATGGTGAAGAACTTGAGCTTCTTGAAGCCCACCACCTGGGAGAAGACGTGGACGTCGCCGTAGGAAAAGTTCAGGTTCTTCCGGCGCGTTTCATCGAATATGTCAAGCACCTTGATCTTGGTGTAGGTGATGGAGTCCGTGTAATAATCGGCATTGGAGCGGGTCAGGAAGGCCTTGCGGTTCTCATAGTCCAGCTCCTCGACGATGTATTGCTCCCCTTCCATGATGTAGATGGCCTTGGGATGAAGCGTTTCCAGCGCGTCACTGAAGCCGACCTCGGCGATCACCCGCTCGCCCTCGGTGCGGTCGACCACCACGAAGTTGTCGGAAGTGACGCGGTTCAGGCTGACGGCGTCGGCCGGATAGCCCTCTTCGGTCCAGAACCACTTGTCATCCTTGGCCAGCAGCACCTGATGCTCGGCCAGGTAGGAGAGGATCTCCTCCAGGTTCTCGGAGCCGAAGCGATCGCCCCGGGCGAACGGCAGTTCGAAGGCGGCGCACTTGACATGGTCGATGAGCACGGTGAGGTTGTCGGCGTTGATGCGGCCCATCTCCGGGCTCTGGCCGGTGAAGTACTCGGGATGGCTGACGATGTACTGGTCGATGGGCATCGAGGAGGCGACCAGCACGCCCAGGGAGCGGCTGCTGCGCCGGCCGGCGCGGCCGATGCGCTGCCAGGTCGAGGAGATCGAGCCCGGGTAGGAGGCCAGCACCACGGCATCCAGCGAGCCGATGTCGATGCCCAGCTCCAGGGCATTGGTCGAGACCACGGCCTTGATCTTGCCGTCGCGCAGCCCCTTCTCGATCTCGCGCCGCAGCTTGGGCAGGTAGCCGCCGCGGTAGCCGCGCACCGTGTCGCGGTCCTGCACGGTTTTCTCGAAGTCGTTCTTCAGGTACTTGACCAGGATCTCGGTGATCAGCCGCGAGTTGGCGAACGTGATCACCTGCAGCCCGTGCTTGAGCAGGATGCCGGCGATCTCGCGGGTCATGGAGACGTAGGAGCGGCGGATGCCCAGCTGGCGGTTGACCACCGGCGGGTTGAAGAAGACCAGGAATTTCTCGCCGCGCGGGGCGCCGTTGCGGTCGACCAGGGCCACCTCCTCCTCGATCAGCCGGGAGGCCAGGTCGGCCGGATTGGCGATGGTGGCCGAGCTCATGATGAACACCGGCCGGGTGCCGTAGAAGGCGCAGACCCGCTTCAGGCGGCGCATGACGTTGGCCACGTGCGAGCCGAATACGCCCGTATAATAGTGCAGCTCGTCGATGACCACGTATTTCAGGTTCTCGAACAGGCTGGCCCACTTGGTGTGGTGCGGCAGGATGCCGGAATGGAGCATGTAGGGGTTGGTGATCACGATCTGCGCCTGCTTGCGGATGGCCTGGCGCATGCTGGTCGGCGTGTCGCCGTCGTACGTGTACAGCCCGAGGCGGTCGCCGAGAGCCTTGTTCAGGTCGAACAGCTCGGCCAGCTGGTCCTGCGAGAGGGCCTTGGTCGGGAAGAGGTACAGCGACTTGGCCTGCGGGTCGCGCTGCAGGGCGTCGAGGGCGGCGGCGTTGTAGATCAGGGTCTTTCCCGAGGCGGTGGGCGTGGCCACCACCGTATGCCGGCCCTGCAGCACGTTCTCCAGGGCCTCGGCCTGGTGCGAAAAAAGGCGCTCGATGCCCCTTTTTTTATAGATGGCCGCGATCTCCGGCGCCAGGCGCCCGGGAAAGTCGACGAACTCGCCGCTGAACGGATCGACCTTGATCAGGCGCAGCTCGGTCTCGACGTCGTTGCGCAACTGGAACAGGTCCTTGAGCGCCGCTTCCACCTGAATGTTTTTGTCACCGTCCATGGCGGGAAAATAGCACAAATGCCCGGATTAGTAAACTTGGAACTGGGACCGACTACGTGACACGTGACGCGTCACGCAGGCTTCGCCTCGTCCTTCTTCACGCCCAGGATGTCGGCAATGGCCTTGTCGAACGCCTCGCGGCCCAGTGCGCCGCGGGCCATCTGCGGCTCGCCCTTCTGGGGAATGAACAGCAGGCTCGGTATGCTCTGGATGCCGAAGGCTCCGGCCAGTTCCTGCTCCTTGTCGGTGTCGATCTTGTAGACGTGCAGCTTGCCGTCGTATTCCTTGGAGATCTTCTCCAGGATGGGGGCGACCATCTTGCACGGCCCGCACCAGTCGGCGTAGAAATCGACGATGGCCGGCAGCTGGCCGCGGTATTTCCACTCCTTCTCGTTCTCGTAGTCGAATACCTTCTCAGCGAACGCTTTTTTGTCGAGTTTTTCCATGAGCAGCTCCTTGTTTTTGGTTTTTATTCTTAAAATCGATGAATTTCCTTACCGTGTCCATGTCGCAGCTGGACGTGCCGTGCTGGAACTCCCGGCAGAACAACTCCAGGCTCTGGCGGTCCCGGGCGAAGCAGCCTTCCTGCGCCGGCAGGGCGGCCAGCACGGCGGCGGCCAGCGGCGGCAGCTTCGTTCTCAGGCGGTAGAAAACCTGCTTGCCGCTGCGGCGCGACTCGAGCAGCCCTTCGCGGTCGAGCAGCGCCAGGCTGCGCGAGACCAGCGGCTGGGAGATGCCCAGCACGGCCATGAGCTGGCAGACGAACAGCTCGCGCTGCCCGAGCAGCAGCAGCAGGCGCAGGCGGTTCTCGTCGGCCAGGGCCTTGAGGGTGCGCACGTCTTTTTCCATATAATCATATTAACATACAATTATATGTTTGTCAACGGTCCCGGCTTTTTATTCGGCCCCCTCCGCTCCCAGCGCCTCCTGCCAGGCCGCGGGCAGGTAGCGCACGCGGACGGTGCGGCCGCCAAAGGGATGCGGGAAGGCATACTGGAAGCAGAGCAGCCAAAGCTCGCTCCCCGAGGCGGCCCCGCCGTAGCGCACGTCCCCCAGCAAGGGGGCCACCTGCTCCTGAAAATGGCGGCGGATCTGGTGCGTGCGCCCGCTCTGGGGAAAGACCAGGAAGAAAAAGCGCCCCTGCCGCTCGCGGCAGAAGCGCACGTAGGTCAGGGCCTCCTTGCTCCGCCCCAGCCATTCCAGCGCCGAGCGGATGACATAGGATGGCTGCACCCCCGCGAAGGCGGAGGTGGCGGCGAGGTAGCGCTTGCGTACCCGGTGCTCCTGGAAGAGGCGGTTGAGGGCGATGTCGCTTTTCCTGTCCTTGGCGAAGAAGACCAGCCCCTGGGCCGGCAGGTCCAGACGGTTGACGGGGGCGGCCTTGTAGCGAACGGACCTGCCGTCATAGTATTTCTGCACTCCGTGCAGCAGGTTGTCGATGTCGCTGTAGGGGGTGGGCTGCACCGCCAGCCCGCCGCGCTTGTAAACGACCAGCAGGTGCTCGTCCTCGAACTTGATGTCCCCGGCGGCAAGCTCGTATTCACTGATCTGGAATTTCGGCCGGTCGACGCGCAGCAGCTGGCCGGCGATCTCCATGCCCCCGTCCCGCAGGCGCACCTTGCGCTCACTGTCCCAGACCGATCCCTGGCGCAGGAGCTGCTCCGCCTGCCCCGGGGTCGCCCGCAGATGCTTCTGCAGCACCGCGCCCAGCGCCAGCCGCTCTCCTTTTTTCAGGCGGATGAAGTAGCGGTCCATGTTGCGGTAAAAGGGAGCGGAGTCGGCCATGGCGGGATTGTAGAACCTGGAGCCCAAACTGTCAAACGATCCGATCAGTAATCGGTGTAGGGCGCAGGGCGTAAGGCGAAGGGAAGAATACGAGATCACTAATCCATCCTGGGGTTTGCATCCAGATCCGATTTTATGAATGCGGCCACCTTCCGCCTTACGCCTTCCACCTTGCGCCGAGTCCGTCGCCCGGGCTGAGAACTCCCTTGACAATCGGGCGCATATATTCTATAAAATCGTTTTGCCGGAAACGAGGATTCAACGCAAATCATCGCCTGGAGGGCCCATGACCAATATGCGCACGTACGAAGAGGAAGTGAGGGATTTCAACTGGGGGATCTCCGAGAAGGAGCTGGGATACAAGCCGGGAGCCGACATCAATATCGCCGCCTACTGCAGCGACCGCGTCTGCGCCATGGGCAAGGGGAACAAGCTGGCCCTGATCTGGGAGGGGCATGCCGGCGAGGTGAAGCGCTTCACCTTCAACGACATGCGCCTGCTGACCAACTCCTTCGCCCAGTACCTGGTCAACCTCGGCCTGAAGCCCGGCGAGCGCGTCTGCCTGTTCATGGACAAGGTTCCCGAGCTGTATTTCGGCTTCCAGGCCATCCTCAAGATGGGCGGCATCGCCCAGCCGCTCTTTTCCGCCTTCGGCTCCGAGTCGCTGATCACCCGCCTGGCCGACGCCGGCACAGCCGCCGTCATCACCCAGAAAAAGCACGTGGCCAAGGTGCGCGTCCTGCTCAACGACGTGCCCACGCTGCGCCGCATCATCATCGTCGACGACGACGGCCTCAAGCCCCTGCGCGAAAAGGAGGTCGCCCTGCACATGGAGAAGGAGCCCCGGCTGGAGAGCTTCCCCATCTACCCCTCCAAGGCCGAGACGCCCTCGGTGCTGCACTACACCTCCGGCACCACCGGCAAGCCCAAGGGCGCCCAGCACGTCCACTACTCGCTCATCTCGCAGTACATCTCGGCCAAGTACGTCCTGGACCTGAAGGAGGACGACGTCTACTGGTGCACCGCCGACCCGGGCTGGGTCACCGGCACCTCCTACGGCATCATCGGGCCGTGGGCGAACGGCGTCACCCAGTGCGTGCTCGACGCCGGCTTCAAGGCCGAATCATGGTACCGCTTCATCGAGGCGCACAAGGTCACGGTCTGGTACTCGGCGCCCACCGCCATCCGCTCGCTGATGAAGGAAGGCGACGAGATCGTCAAGAAATTCGACCTCTCCTGCCTGCGCCATCTCTGCTCGGTGGGCGAGCCGTTGAACGCCGAGGCGGTGCTGTGGTCCAAGAAGGTCTTCGGCCTCATGTTCCACGATACCTTCTGGCAGACCGAGACCGGCAGCATGATGGTCACCAACTACCCGACCATGAAGATCAAGCCCGGCTCCATGGGCAAGCCCTTCCCGGGCGTCACCGCCACCGTGGTCGACCTCAAGACCCACGAGCCGATCACCAAGGCCGGCATCGTCGGCCTGATCGCCATCAAGGAAGGCTATTTCTGGTTCGTCGGCCGCGACGACGACGTGATCAACACCGCCGGCCACCTGGTCGGCCCCTTTGAGATCGAGTCGGCGCTGCTCGAGCACGAGGCAGTGGCCGAATCGGCGGTGGTCGGCAAGCCCGACCCGGTGAACATGGAGGTGGTCAAGGCCTTCATCGCGCTGAAGCCCGGCTTCCAGGCCTCCAAGATGCTCGAGCTCGACATCATGAACTTCATTCGCAAGAAGCTCTCGCCCCTGGCCATGCCCCAGGAGATCGAATTCGTCCCGGGTCTGCCCAAAACCCGTTCCGGCAAGATCATGCGCCGCGTGCTGCGCGCCCAGGAATGGGGCGAGGAGATCGGCGACACCTCCACCCTGGAGAACGACTGAGAGATAGAAGGAAAAGTTTAAAACCTGTCCCTATATTATAAGGATAGGCTAGTTCAACAGTTTCTCGATCCTTCTGGCCGCGGCAAAGAGGTCGGGCTCCACCCAGTCGGCGTCCGAGAAGTCCTGGCCACGCGTGTAGTCGTTGGGCACGGCGATGACCGGGCAGCCGGCGGCCTTGCCGGCCAGGACGCCGTTGCGCGCGTCCTCGAGCACGATGCACTCCCCCGGCGGCAGTCCCAGGCGGCGGCAGGTCAGCAGATAGATCTCGGGATCGGGCTTGCCGCGCTCCAGCGCGTCCGCCGTCTGCAGCACGTCGAAATACGGTCGGATGCGCAGCGTATCGAGGGCGATGTCGAGGAACTCCTGCTGCGCCCCCGTGCCCACGGCCAGCTTCAGCCTGCCGCGGAAGGCATCCAGTATCTCGACAAGACCGGGCATGGCGCCCAGGTCATGGCGCATCTTTTCCAGCATCAGGCGGTTGCGCCAGACAAAGAGCTCTTCGGGCGGCATGTCGATCTTCAGGATCTCGCGCAAGAGACGGAGCGATTCGATGGGCTTGCGCCCCATCAGCGGCCAGAGCTGCTCGTCGCGGATCTCCTTGCCGAAGTGGGCGGCCATCTCGCGCTCGGCGGCGAAGTAAAGGCGCTCGGAATCGATCATCAGCCCGTCCATGTCGAAGATCAGGGCGGACAGGCGCTGTCGTGATGGATGTTGCATTTGCCATTATACACTATTTTTTTTCGCGGTTAGTCATCTCCTTTGGACCGGGTGAGTGAAAGGTGAAATGTGAAACGTAAAGACAGGAATTCACTTTCGCTTCATTGATCCCCTCTTTGCATTTTTTTTCCTCTTGACTTTTCACTTGTTCATCTTCTGTTTTTCTCTTCTCACTTTTCACTTTTTACTTTTTCACTTTTCACTGTTTTCCCCTGCTCTTCACGATTGACAAACTGCGTTCTTCCATGCACAATCAAAACATGGGAAAACTGGACGCGTTCCTGCCCAAGCTGGCCGCCCTGGCGCGCTGGCTGGCGTTCACGGTCATCGTCGTCGTTTCCGCGCTCATCGCCTGGAAGATCGTCGGCATCTGGCAGGGCTCCCTGGGGCTGCTGCCCGGCGCCGATAACGCCATCGTGGGCGTCGCTTCGCACTGGAACCCCTTCTACACCTACCTGCTGACCTGCATCCTCTGCGTCATGGGCGCCCTGCCCATGCTGCGCGACCGCCGCGACCTCGGATTGCCCCGCCTGGCCGTCGAGCTGGCATATCTCACCCTCTCCCTCTACCTGCTCTATGCCATATCGCGGGTGGTCTTTGCTTCTGTCTCATCGGGAACGTGAACTTGGTGAACGGTAGACGGTTGACGGTACACGGCAAGAAAGAGGCACGATTTCTTGCTGATTGTTCGACTCCGTGCGTTTCCCGTCAACCGTAAACCGTACACCGTAAACCGAGTTCTTGTCTATTGACTTTATAGTCCTTTCCATGTAATAAAAAATATTACAAAAACTAAGGAGAAAAACATGGCCGAACTGAAAGACGCGATCCTCGATTACGTGAAAAAAGAGTATTTGGAAGAAGACGACGACCGCGAGATATCCTACGACACGCCGCTGATCTCGGGCGGCATCGTCGACTCCTTCTCCATGGTCTCGCTCAAGCGTTTCCTGGAGACCAAATACAGCATCCAGATCCCCGACGCCAAGGCCACCCCCGAGGCGTTCGACTCGGTGAACAACATCCTCAAGATGCTCGAGGAATTCAACGTCCGCTAGGCGCACCATGGCATTCAACGACAGCATCCGCGGCATTTACCAGAAGGAGCTGGGCGACATCCGCTCGGCGGGCATTTTCAAGGAAGAGCGCATCATCTGCTCCCCGCAGGACTCCGACATCGACGTGCAGTTCCCGGCCGGCGCCGAGCAGAAGCGCGTGATCAACATGTGCGCCAACAACTACCTCGGCCTCTCCTCGCACCCCGACGTGGTCGAGGCGGCGCGCAAAGGGCTGGACCATCGCGGCTACGGCATGTCCTCGGTGCGCTTCATCTGCGGCACCCAGGATATCCACAAGGAGCTCGAGGGCAAGCTGACCGCGTTCCTGGGCACCGAGGACACCATCCTTTTCCCCTCGTGCATGGACGCCAACGCCGGCGTTTTCGAGGCGGTGCTCAACGAGCAGGACGTGATGATCTCCGACCGCCTGGTGCACGCCTCGATCGTCGACGGCATGCGCCTGTGCAAAGCCCAGCAGGACACCTTCAAGCACTCCGACATGGGGCACCTCGAGGAAAAGCTGCAGCTGCACGCCTCCGCCCGCGTCAAGCTGATCATCACCGACGGCTCTTTTTCCATGGACGGCGACCTGGCCAAGCTGGACCAGATCGTGGCGCTGGCCGAACAATACAACGCCCTGGTCTTCGTCGACGACTCGCACGCCAGCGGCTTCATCGGCAGGACCGGCCGCGGCACCCACGAGCACTGCGGCGTGCTCGGCAAGATCGACATCATCACCACCACCCTGGGCAAGGCCCTGGGCGGCGCCTCCGGCGGCTGCGTCTCCGGACGGCGCGAGCTGGTGGAGATGTGCCGGCAAAAGGCCCGCCCCTACCTGTTCTCCAACACCATCCCGCCGGTGGTGGTCTCCGGCGCCAACGCCGTGCTGGACATCATCTCCAAGACCACCGAGCGCCGCGACAAGCTGGAGCGCAACACGGCCTTCTGGCGCAAGGGGCTGACCGAAGCCGGCCTGATCATCAAGGATGGCGAGACGCCGATCGTGCCGGTGATGCTCTTCAACGCCAAGCTCTCGCAGGACTTCGCCAAGGAGCTCTACCAGGAGGGCATCTACGCCGTGGGCTTCTTCTTCCCCGTGGTCGCCAAGGGCCAGGCGCGCATCCGCACCCAGCTCTCGGCCGCCCACGACCAGCACCACCTGGACAAGGCCCTGGCCGCATTCACCAAGGTCGGCAAGAAGTTCGAGATCCTGCACAAGACCAAGCAGGAGATCATCGAGCGCTTCGGCATGTAATGCGGTGACCCTGCGCGAACAGGCCGGCCAGCTGCTGATGGTCGGCTTCCGCGGCCTGGAAGCCGGCCCGGACTCCCCCATCATCCACCACGTCCGCTCCGGACTGGTGGGCGGCGTGGTCCTGTTCGATCGCGACGCGGCGCTGGGCAGCGACCGGCGCAACATCCGCTCGCCCCGGCAGGTGCGCCGGCTCATCCGCTCGCTGCAGGCGGCCGCGCCCTTGCCCCTGCTGGTGGCCGTCGACCAGGAGGGCGGCCGGGTGGCGCGGCTCAGGGAAAAGCACGGTTTCCCGGCGACGGTCAGCGCCCGCTGCCTGGGAGCCGCCGATGACCTGGAAGGGACGCGCCGCCAGGCCGCTGCCACTGCCGCCGCCTTGGCGGCTGCCGGGTTCAACCTCAATTTCGCCCCCCTGGTCGACCTGGACGTCCACCCGGAAAACCCGGTCATCGGCCGGCTCGAGCGCAGTTTTTCCCCGGACCCTGAGGTGGTCGTGCGCCACGCCCAGGCCGTGATCGCGGCGCACCGCGAGCACGGCATCCGCTGCTGCCTGAAGCATTTTCCCGGCCATGGCAGCTCGCGCGGCGATTCGCACCTGGGCTTTACCGACGTCAGCGAAACATGGCAGCCGGTGGAGCTCGAACCCTTTCGCCGCATCATAGAAAGCGGCGCCGCCGTCGCCGTCATGATCGCCCACATCTACAACCGCCATCTCGATCCCGAATTCCCGGCCACGCTGTCCAGGTCGACGATCGACGGCATCCTGCGCCGGGACCTGGGTTTCCGGGGAACGGTGATCTCCGACGATCTCGACATGAAGGCCATCAGCGCCGAATACGACCGGGAGACGGCCCTGGAGCTGGCGCTCAACGCCGGCAACGACATCCTGCTCATCGCCAACAACCTGGCCTACGACGAAGACGTCGCCGCCCGCGCCGGGGAGCTCGTCCTGTCCCTGGTCGCCGCCGGCCGCGTCAGCCGCGAACGGGTCGCGGAGGCCTGCCGGCGCGTGCAGGAGCTGAAAGGGAGAGCGTCCGCCGCCTAAGCCTTGGGAAATTCCACGAAGAACGTGCTGCCTTGACCGGGCTCGCCTTCGGCCCAGATGCGGCCGCCGTGCCGGCTCACCAGCTGCTCGACGATGGACAAGCCCAGCCCGGTCGACGATTCGCCGCCGGTGGGCTTGGCGCTCAGGCGCTGGAATTTGCCGAAAAGCCGGGCCTTGTCCTCGGGGGTGAGGCCCGGGCCCTGGTCGCGGACGGCCACCAGCACCTTGTTCTCCAGGCAGCGGGAGCTGACGGCGATCACGGCCTGCAGGGGCGAGAATTTGATGGCATTGCTGATCAGGTTGTCGAAGATCTCCTTCAGCCATTCCAGGTCGCCGCTGACCCGGCAGCGCGGCTCCAGGGCCAGGTCGAGTGTCTGCCCCTTCTGTTGCAGCTGCTCGGCGAAGCCGCCGGCGGCCAGCTGGATCAGCTCGCCGACGTCGACGAGCTGCAGCTCGAGCTTGAGGTCTCCCCTCTCGAAACGCGAGATCTCCAGCATCTTGTTGATCAGGCCCAGCATGCGTTTCGAGGCCAGGGAGATCTTTTCGGCCAGCATGGCGGCGCCCGGAAGTTCGCGGTTCTGGCGCTGGATCAGTTCGGCCGTGCCCATGATGGCCTGCAGGGGGTTCTTCAGGTCGTGCACCGCGATGCGCCGCAGTTCCTCCTGCACGCGATTGGCCTGGAGCAGCTCCTCGTTGACGCGCGAGAGCTCCCGGGTCCGCTCGCGGACGACGGTCTCCAGCTCCCGCCCGCGCCGCTGCAGGCGCCGGAAGCGCAGGCGGAAGGCCAGGACCGCCATGGCCAGCGCCCCCAGCGCAACGAGCGCCCAGAACCAGGTGGTCTGGAAAAAATACGGGCGCAGCACGAAACCCAGGCTGGCCCCCTCGCGGTTCCACTCACCGTCGTTGTTGCAGGCGATGACCCGGAACGTATAGCTCCCCGGTGGCAGGTTGGTGTAGGAGACCTGCCGCTGGTCCGTCTCGATGCTCCAGTCGCGGTCGAACCCCCTGAGCATGGTCCGGAATCGGTTCTTCTCGGGAACGAGGTAGCTGAGGGCGGTGTAGGTGAACTCGATCTTCCGGCGTCCCGGCCCGATGACCACGGGGCGGTCCGCGTCGACGGCTTCGCCTTCGACAGCCATTTTTTCGATGAGCACCGGCGGCACGCGCTCGTTGCGCTTGCGGTAATCGGGGTCGACCACGGCCACGCCCTTGATGGTCGGGAACCACAGCTTGCCGTCGCGGCTTTTCCAGCCGGCCGGCTGGGCCGGCCCGGTGCTTTCGACGCCGCGCACCCCCTCGGAGATGCCGAAGGAGAGCGAGCGGATGCGCGTAATGCGCCCGTCGGCGAACTCGTTCAGCTCCTTCTTGCTGGCGCGGAAGACGCCCTTGTTGCAGTTCATCCAGAAGTAGCCGTGGTCGTCCTCCAGGATCTGGAAGGCCACGTCGTTGTACAGCCCGTTGCGGGTGTCGATGGTGCGGAACTCGCCGTTCTTGAAGCGGACCAGTCCGCCGCTGTTGGTGCCGATCCACAGGGCGCCGTCGTCCTCGGGGCGGATGACCCAGATGGCGTTCTTCGAGGCACGGCCGTGGGGGTGGAAGGTGGTGATCTCCTCGTTGCGGAAGCGGTACAGCTCCCCGTTGTAGGTGCCCACCCAGACGGAGCCCTGGCGGTCCTGGGTGATGGCATAGATGAAATCGTCGCCCAGGCCGTTGCGCCGGCTGTAATTGACGATGCGGCCGTCGGCACGCAGCACGTCGATGCCGCCGCCGTTGGTGCCCGCCCAGATGGAGCCGTCGCGGGCGGCCAGGACGGCGCGCACGATATCGTTGCTCAAGCCGTTGCGCGTCGACCAGACCTTGACCTTGCCGTCCTGCAGGCGATGCAGGCCGCCGCCGTAAGTGCCGAACCAGATGGCGCCGTCGCTGCCCTGGGCGATGGACCATACCCTCAGGCTGGCCAGCCCCTCGGCGGAGCCGAACACGCGGAACCCGTCGGCGCCGAAGCGCGCCAGGCCGCCGCCGATGGTGCCGATCCAGAAATTCCCCTCGCGGTCCTGCAGGATGGCCCGGGTCATGTCCACCGGCAGGCCGTTGCGCGTGTTGTAAAAGATGTAGCGGTCATCCTTGAGGCGGTTCAGCCCGCCGCCGAAGGTGCCGACCCACAGGCTGCCTTCATGGTCCTCGACCAGGGCGCGCACCGAATCGTTGCTCAGGCCGTGGCGCTGCTGCAGGTGGGTGAAGGAATCGCCCTCCAGGCGGTTGAGGCCGCCGTTGTCGGTCCCGATCCAGAGGGTGCCGCGGCTGTCCTCGTAGATGACGCGCACGCGGTTGCCGGAGAGCCCCTCTTCCTGCGAATAGCTGCGGACCTGCCCGCGGCGCAGCGAGACCAGGGCGTCCCCGGCCGTGCCGATCCACAGCGTGCCGTCCCGGGCCACGCGCAGGGACCAGACGGTATTGCCGGCCTTGCCTCCCGGCAGCGCCTGCGGCGTGACGCCGCCGTCGCGGTAGCTGAACAGGCCGGCGCTGGTCCCGATCCACAGCGAGCCGCCCAGGTCCATGCTGAGAGCGGAGACATAGCTCAGCTCCACACCGGCCGGTGCCTGCAGGATGGAAAAAGCGCCGTCGCGGTAGCGGCTGAGGCCGCGGGTGGTGCCGATCCACAGGCCGCCGTCGCCATCCGGGCAGAGGGAGAGGATGAAGTCGCTGGCCAGCCCGTCGGCGGCCGTGAAGTTGCGGAACTTCCCTCCGCGGCGGCAGAGCAGCCCGTTCGGCGTGCCGATCCACAGCGCCCCGTCGCCCCCTTCGGCCATGACCAGCATGCCGTTGTTCTGGATCTCGGGGGTGTTGGACTTGTCGAAGACCGTGAAATTCCTTCCGTCGAAGCGGCACAAGCCTTCATAGGTGCCGGTCCAGATGTAGCCATCCCGGGATTGCAGCAGGCTGAGGACGGAGTTCTGCGCGATATTGCTGTTTTCGGTGCTCCAGGATTCGATGATGAAATGCCCGATCTCCTTGCGGGGATCGAGCGCCCACGCCGCGCTCGCGGCCAGGAACAGGAAAAACGCGGCAGCGGCGCCGGCCAGGGCACGTTGTCGCGATCGGCTGCGGGATCCGGCAAGCGCTTTTTTCATGTTCCATATTTATACAATAAATATATTTTTTTTCAATGCCCGCGGCCGGAAGCGTTGGGGAAACGTGCCGGCCCGGGCCGATCGGCGCCTTTATTTCCCGGCGGCTTTGGTGTAAAATAGGCGGCGCAAGGAGAACCGCATGTACCAGCGAGTGAAATACGATTTCAAGCAGGAGCTGATCAAGATAAAGGACTCGGGGCTGTTCAAGGAGGAACGCACGATCCTCAGCAGCCAGAAGCCCGAGATCCATGTCCAGTTCCCGGCCGGCTCCGAGCCCCGGGAAGTGCTGAACTTCTGCTCCAACAACTACCTGGGGCTGGCCAACCACCCCGACATCATCCGCGCCGCCCACGAGGCGCTGGACCGCTACGGCTTCGGCCTGGCCTCGGTGCGCTTCATCTGCGGCACCCAGGACCTGCACAAGCGCCTGGAGGAGAGGATCTCCCAGTTCTACGGCACCGAGGACACCATCCTCTATTCCTCCTGCTTCGACGCCAACGGCGGCCTGTTCGAAAGCCTGCTCGGCACCGAGGACGCCATCATCACCGACGCCCTGAACCACGCCAGCATCATCGACGGCATCCGCCTGTGCAAGGCCAAGCGCTTCATCTACGAGCACTCCGACATGAAGTCGCTGGAGAGCGCCCTGAAGAAGGCGGATATCTGGGACGGGCCGGGCCTGGACAAGGAGCCGGTGCCGGCGCGCAACATACTGATCGCCACCGACGGCGTCTTCTCCATGGACGGCGACATCGCCGACGTGCGCGGCATCATCGAGCTGGCCAACACCTACGATGCGCTGGTCATGGTCGACGAATCCCACGCCACCGGCTTCCTGGGCCGCAGCGGCCGCGGCGCCATCGAGACCAACGACGCCCTGGGCCAGGTGGACCTGATCACCTCCACCCTGGGCAAGGCCATGGGCGGGGCCACCGGCGGCTTCACCAGCGGCCGCCGCGAGATGATCGAGATCCTGCGCCAGAAATCGCGGCCCTACCTTTTCTCCAACACCCTGGCGCCGTCGATCGCCGCCGCCGGCATCGCCGCCTTCGACCTGCTGGAAAAGAGCGACGACCTGCGCCGGAAGCTGATGGCCAACACCATGCTGTTCCGCAACGAGATGACCCGCCTGGGCTTCGACATCAACGAGGGCATCCACCCCATCGTGCCCGTCCTGTTCCGCAAGTTCGAGAACGACGCCCAGCTCTCGCAGCAGATGGCCCGCGACCTCTATGCCGAGGGCATCTACGTCGTCGGCTTCTTCTTCCCGGTGGTGCCGCGCGGCCAGTCGCGCATCCGCGTGCAGATCTCCGCCGCCCACACCCCCGAGCACATCGAGAAGGCGGTCGCGGCCTTTGCCAAGGTCGGCCGCCGGCACAAGGTTATTTAAGCCTTGTCCCGCCTCAGCGGGACACCAGGTGATCTGGCCCCCGTTCCCGCCGCCCGGGCCGGGGCCGCCCGGGGACCTGCCCCATGCAGCCTCTTTTTTGAATTGGCGGCGATTGTGTTATAATGTGACAAATTTAAAGGAAAAAAGGGACGATGAACAAAATTAAAGCGAAGGCCCCAAAAGGCATCTTCTTCTGGCTCATATCGGTCGTGATCCTCATCATGCTCTGGAACATGCTCAGCAACGTGTCTTCCGGCAAGACCAAGAGCCTGACCTTCTCGGAGTTCATGGACAAGGTCGAGAACGACCAGATCTCCAGCGCCCGCATCGCCGGCAACGTCATCAGCGGCGACATGAACCTGGAGGACGGCAGCGACTTCACGCGCTACGAAGCCAACATCCCCATCGACTATCCCGACCTGATCAACAAGCTGCGCCAGCACAAGGTCAACATCGAGGTGGAGAAGCTGAACAAGAACGAATGGCTGGCCATCCTCCTCTCCTGGGCGCCGTTCGTCATCCTCATCGTCTTCTGGGTGATGATCATGCGCCAGCAGGGCGGCAACAAGGCCTTCACCTTCGGCAAGAGCAAGGCGCGCATGTTCACCGGCGACCGCAACAAGTTCACCTTCAAGGACGTGGCCGGGGTCGAGGAGGCCAAGGAGGAGCTGGAGGAGATCATCGAGTTTCTCAAGGAGCCCAAGAAGTTCCAGCGCCTGGGCGGCAAGATCCCCAAGGGCGTGCTGCTCATCGGCCCCCCGGGCACCGGCAAGACCCTGCTGGCCAAGGCCATCGCCGGCGAGGCCAATGTCCCCTTCTTCTCGATATCGGGCTCCGACTTCGTCGAGCTTTTCGTCGGCGTCGGGGCGTCCCGCGTCCGCGACCTGTTCGACGAGGGCAAGAAGCACGCCCCCTGCCTGATCTTCATCGACGAGATCGACGCCGTGGGCCGCCAGCGCGGCACCGGCCTGGGCGGCGGCCACGACGAGCGCGAGCAGACCCTCAACCAGCTGCTGGTGGAGATGGACGGCTTCGACGCCAACGAGGGCGTGATCATCATCGCCGCCACCAACCGCCCGGACATCCTCGACTCGGCGCTGCTG
>JALOLA010000056.1 GCA_025456205.1 Acidobacteriota bacterium
CAGGCCGACGGCGACCGTGTACACCGGGGCCATGTCTTTGATGAAATTCAGATCAAATTTCTTATAGTTGACGTCGATGTTGTTGAACGGGTTGACCACTTCCACTGGGATATCGAACTCCTGGGAGAAGAAATCGGTGATGGCCTCCAGGTTGGCGCTGCCGCCGCTGAGCAGGATATTGTCGATCCGTCCCTCCGTGGTGTTGGAGCGGTAGAATTCGAAGGTCTTCTTGATCTCGTTGCGCAGGTCGTTGAGCACGATGTTGATGATCGGCCGCACGGCGGCGGTGGAGATGCCCTCCACCGGGCGCCCCTTCTTGACCGCCTCGGCCTTTTCGTACTTCAGGTTCAGCTCCTTCTGCAGCAGGTCGGTGAACTGGTTGCCGCCGAAAGCGATGTCGCGCACGAAGACGGGGTGGCCGGCCTTGGAGATGATCACATTCGAGATCGAGGCACCGATATTGATGATGGCCAGGACCTTCTCGCGGTAGAGGTCGTAGTTGAGCAGCACGCTGTTCAGCGCGGCGAAGGAATCCAGGTCCACGATATCCGCGGCCTTGCTGGCGCTGGTGATGACGTTGAGGTAGTCGTTCAGCTTCTCCTTGCGGACGGCCGACAGGATGACCCCTACCCGGTCGGGGGGAGAATCGGGAGACTCGATGACCTCGTAGTCGATGTTGACCTCGTCGGGGGTGAAGGGGATGTGCGGCCGGGCCTCCCAGAGGATGTGCTCGTGCATCTCATCGGGATTCAGCCTCTGGACCTCGATGCGCTTGACGATCACCGAGCTCCCCGAGACGGAGAATGAGATGCGGTTGGTCTTGGCTTTGCTGTCGTAGAAAATATGCTGGATGGCCTCGGCCACGGCCGTCGAGTCCATGATGCTCCCCTCCACGATGGACTGGTAGGGGACGGGCTCATAGCCGATGGAGACCAATTCATAGCGCGTTTCCGCTCCTTTCTTCTTCGCCTTCAACTCCACCAGTTTCAAGGCAAATGAGCCAATGTCGAGTCCGACGATGGGCCTGGATTTTTTAAAACTGACTAAAGCCATGGCACTCTCCACTGTATGGAATTTTCATACTGAAAAATTTTTAACATATGGAAAAATAAAAGTCAAGTCATAATTTGTTTTTTTTATAGATTTATCGGCGATATGGAAATGCAGACACCCCCGTAAGCCAAAACAGGCCTTGCTTATGGAGTTTTACTGTTGAAGATTACCTATAATTCTACGTTATTTATAGTATGCCGCGAGAATTGACTTTTAGGGTTTTTCCGCCCGATTTCGTCCTCCCATGCGGCTATTCAGGGATATCAGGCGTTTTTTTCCACATCGGCCAGGTTTTCAATATTTACGATCTGCACCTGGCGGTTTTTGTCGCGGGCGGCCCGCTTCAGCAGGCCGGCCAGCACCTTGCCGCTGCCGATCTCGGCAAAACGGGCGGCGGCCGGTTCGCCCAGGATGGTCTCCATGGTCTCGTGCCAGCGCACCGGGCGTGAAACCTGCCTTTTCAATCCTTCGCGGGCTTCGGAGGCGCTGGTGACCTTGCGCACCTGCCAGTTGTTGACCACAGGGAAGCGCGGGTCGGCGAACTCCACACGGTCGAGGTCCATTGCCAGCCGCTCTTCGGCCGGAAGCATCAATTCCGAATGAAAGGGGGCGGAAACCGGCAAAAAGACCGTCTTGACGCCCAGGCGCCGTGCCGCCTCCTCCACCGCCTCTTTCTCTCCCGAGATCACCACCTGCCCGGCGCTGTTCCAGTTGGCCATGTTGACCACCCGCTTCACGCCCGGGGGCTCGACGGGCAGGCCCGCCCGCTCCCGGTTCACTTCATCGATGACCTTGCGGATGTCGTCGATACCGGCCCCGATCAGGGCGGCCATGGCTCCCAGTCCGACCGGCACCGCTTCCTGCATATAGAGGCCCCGCTTGTGCACCAGGGCCACGGCGTCCTCGAAACGGAAGGCCCCGGCACAGAGGAGGGCCGAATACTCCCCCAGGCTGTGCCCCGCCGCCAGGAGCGGCTCCTTTTCCCAAAGCATATACAGGATATACGAAACCGTCAGCAGCGCCGGCTGGGTATTCGAAGTCAACTTCAGCT
This sequence comes from Acidobacteriota bacterium, assembly GCA_025456205.1. Classification (GTDB taxonomy): domain Bacteria; phylum Acidobacteriota; class Aminicenantia; order UBA2199; family UBA2199; genus UBA2199. The sequence continues at coordinate 2,105 of JALOLA010000056.1, forward strand.
CATCTTCGGGCCCGCTGAAGCAGATGCGCGACAGCGGGTAGCCCAGGATCTCGTCCGCCTGGCGGAACATCTTCCTGGCGAAATCGCTCTTTTCGAACAGGTCCTGCCCCATGCCGACGGCTTGAGAGCCCTGGCCGGGGAACAAAAAAACTCGATCGTTCATTGTGCGTCCTCCCTGGTATTTATCCGTCGCAGCAGCAGGCGACCGTGGCCGCCCTGGCCCTTTTGGTTGCGGATGCCCAGCCAGATCTCGTCGGAGATCAGCGCCCCGTCCTCCGGGCGCAGCCGCACCCGGCGGAACATCTCGCGGATCATGAAACCCTTCCACAGCGGCACGTCGGGAAAAGCCTCGCCGCAGATCTCGATCTCTCCGGCGCTGCTGGAGGCGACGCGGAAGCGCAGGCGGAAGGGGGATCGCTGCTCCACCGTGACCAGCGACTTGACGGCCTTTTCCAGCAGACCGGCCGCCCGGTTCAGGTCGCTCGAGAGGTCCAGCGCCTCTCCGCTCCATTCGGCGGGCAGGGGGGCGGAAAGCGCCCGCCCCGCGCCGTTGGGCAGGAAACGGTGGTTGAGCAGCTTCAGCAGGTCGGCCAGCATGGGGAAAACATTGAAATAGATGCCGGTTTTGGCCGGGTAGTGGCGGTAGCGAGGCGCCAGGCCGAGAACGAAGTCCCGGTAGTTGCCGGCGGCGTCGCGCGCGAAGGCGAAGGGCTGGGGCCCGGTCACCTGCAGCCGGTGGGGAAATTTCTTGGTGACCTTGGCCTTGGCGGCGAATTCCGGTGCCAGCTTCCGCCACTGGTCCAGCATGTCTTCGGCGAAGGACTCGCCAGGCGCATCGTCCGGGCTGACGGTCAGCAAGGCCAGGGTCCTGCCTCCGAAGCCCAGCGTCCTCAGGATATACGCCGGGCGGGGCAAACGCAGGTAGGCGAAGCAGGTGGAGCCGTCCTCCTGGCGCACGGCCGTCAGGTCTACGGCGGCCGAGGCCTCATAGAAAACGCGCAGGGGAAAGAGCAGCAGGACCCGCGAGATGGCGCCGCCGCGGATCTGGTATTCCAATCGGTAATCCGCGCTCTCCCCCGCCGCGGCGAAGAGCCTGGCGGCGGACGTGAGGACGGCGAGAAGGAAGAAGACCAGCGCCGGCCGCAGGTTTCTCATTTCTTGGCGGAGCGCAGGGTAGCGGCGACCTGCTCGTCGCTCAGGCCGGCCGGTTCCAGGCCGGCGCCTTTCAGCAAAAGGTAGATGGCCGCCGCTTTTTCCACCATTTCGATGCGGTCCAGCGCCTCGTCCAGGTTTTTCCCGCAGGCAATGACGCCATGCTTGTCCCACAGGGCCAGGCGGTACTTTTTGAGCTTTTCCTTGCTGGCCCTGGCCAGCTCCTTCGAGCCGGTGACGGCATAGGGGATGAGGCCCAGCATCTCCGGAAGGAAAAGGCGGGTCTCATGGTGCATGCGGAACAGGCGGTCGTTCATTTCCTTCTCGTTGTCAAAAACGTGGCTCAGGGCGATCAGGCTCAGGGGGTGGCAGTGGAGCACGGCGCGCTCCTGGCGGCGGTTTTCCTTGAAAAGGGAATGAAGGCCGGCGTGGGTGGGCCATTCGCTGCTCAGCGGACCGCCGCCGTCGATGAGCCGGACATGCCGGCTGTCGAGGACCTGGATCAGGCAGAGGCCTTCCCGCGGATCGACGGCCAGGTCGCGCATGCGGCTGCCGCTGGCGGTGACCAGGAAGCGGTCGGAGATCAGGTCGGTCATGTCCACGGCGATTTCCAGCACGCGGGCGGGGTCGGAAGCCCCGGCGGCAACGCTGGGCCCGCCCGCGGCCAGGCGCAGCGACATGTTGCCGGCGCTGGCCTCGGCCCAGCCCCTGGCGCACAGGACCTCGGCCGCGCGCTTGAAATCGCGGGTCTCTCCAAGATCGGTGATCATGACGGCTCCTTCCGCGGGCAGTGTAGCGTTTTTTTGCCGCTCCGTCAAGACGGCCGGGGCCCTTCTCCAGCGCGCGCGGCCCGTTCAGCGGTAAAAATGGTACAGGACGTAGTTGGCCCAGAGGAAGGGATGGGCCAGCGACAGGCGCACCCCCTCGCGGAGGTCGATGGTCCGGCTGAACAGGGCCAGCTTGGCGCGGCGCAGGGCGGCGGCGCTGCCGACGCCGCGCAGGTATTCGCGGTAAAACAGCGGCACCACCTGGGAACTGAACTCGTCCACCGGCCACAGGCTGGCGATCAGGTTGCGCGCGCCCGCCCGGCGGATGGCGGCGGTCATGCCGTTGATGAGCTTGAAGCCCAGCAGATCCTTTTCCGATGACTCGCAGGCGCTGAGGATGACCAGCTCGGCGCGCAGGCTCAGCTCGCCGACCTGTCTGGCGGGATACAGGGCCGGAGAAGCCCCCGGGGAGGAAAAAAGGAAAGCCGAGCGGGAAGGGTCCTGCGCGTCATGAAAAAAATGGGTAGCCAGGTGAATGAGCTTGGCCCGGGGGGCGTAGCGCAGAAAATTCTCGTGGGTGAAGTCGGCGCCCAGGAAAATGCGCCGGCGCGAGCCGGCGAACAGCTTTTCCAGGCTCAGGACCTCCAGGCGCGTCGAGGGGATGTCGGCGATGGTGCTGACGCCACGCAGCAGCGGCCGCGGGCCGCCTTTGCCCGCCGAGGTCATGAACGGATCGCCGAAGGCGGCCAGCATATATTCATAGTCCTTGGGGCCAGTGAACGTGCGCAGAAAATCGGCGTACGAGAAAAAATAAGAGACCTTGTACTTCTGGAGCACATAATCGGCCGCCAGGTACTCGGAGAAAAGAGAATCGGCCAGCTTGAAGTTCACGTTGAAGCCCGTCACCAGCGCATCGAAAGGCAGCTTGTAGAGCTCGCCGTCGGGGATAATGAAGAATTCGTCGGCCTGCGGGTGGCGCTCGGCGGCCTTTTTCAGGAAAATATTATACAGGCGCTGGGCCAGCTCCATGTCGAAATGGATGCGCAGGTAGTCCACCTTGCCGTTGGCGAAGTCCTCCAGGGGCTCGGACAGCCGGCGGACCATGTCCACCGCCTGGGCGCGGCCCAGAGGCAGGTACTCATATCCCGCCGACCCTGAGCCTATGAAAAACAGCAGCACGCGGTCTTCAAGCAGGATATACTTCAGCAGCAGCTGGGAAACGGACAGGCGCTCCTGGATCGCGGCTATGCCGCAGGAATCGCTCAGGTCCAGCGCCAGGCCTGGGCCCGATTCCGCCTGCCGCTCGCTGGCACGGATATATCCCTGGGCCAGGCGGCACAGCTCCCCTTCGCAGTCCCCGGGCGGGCAGCCGCCCTTGAGCAGGCGCTCGCGGTAAGCGGCGCTTCGCTGCAGCAGCCTGCTCTCGGCGAGGGCCAGCTGCGGCCGTCGCCCCCACTCCAGCTCGAAGAGGGGGTGGGTCCGGATCTCGCCGATATGCATGGCCATTTCAAGAAAACGCAACTCCCCGTCCCGGTCATAGCAGGAAAGCAGGCTGCCGATGATGGCCGAGAGGTCATTTTTCAGTTGCGGCAATCCTGCCCCCGGCTTGGCATGGCCCGCCGCCAGCGCCGGCAGCAGGAAAAGGGCCAGAAGTGCGATCACCGATCTCTTCATCTGCCGGAATTATATGCAATCACGGTTTTTTTTGCAATTCGTTTGTGCTTTTCGAGATAATGGCATATTATCCGTATGTAAGGAGGGATGAAAAAATGAAAAAACTGCCGCTCTTCCTGTGGCTGGCCCTGACCATGCTGGGCGGCGCCGATCTCCCGGATTTCAGGACCAGCGACATCCTGGTGCTGCAGGACGGCTTCATCGCCCTCAAGATCGAGAACTCCGCCGACAGCGACCTGGCCCTGCCCCCCCAGGCCCGGGACAAGGTCTTCCTCAGCCTGGCGATCAACGGTGTCAGGCGGGCCGAATACAAGGTCAAGGCCATGGACCCCACCATTTTCCTAAGGCGCAGCTTCATCGTGTTCAAGACCAATTTCAGGTCCGGCCAGCCCATGAGGATCCGCATCGAGCTGAACAGCGAGAAGGCCGTCCCCGAAACCGATTTCAGCAATAATATCCTGGAAAAGGACCTGCTGCCTCCTCTCTGATCGATGGACGACGAGCGATTTTTCCAGAAGTTATGCGCTCGCGACCCGCAGGCGCAAAACGAGCTGATCCGCACTTTCAATCCCCGCATCTTCGTCTATTTCCGCAACCGCATCAAGGGCGAGGACCATTACGAGGACCTGGTGCAGGAAGTGTTCAGCGCATTCTTCAACGGCCTCGAGCAGGGCAAGCTGGCCGGGGCGGCCTGGATCGCCCCGTTCATGTTCGGCATCGCCAAGCGCGTCCTCTATAACTATTTTTACCGGCAGAAGAAGAACAACGACATCCAGAAGAACATCAGCGCCGTCTGCGAGCTGAGCACCGACTTCACCGAGTCCGATCGCCTGGAGAACCTCAGGCTGGGCGAAGTGTTGCAGCGGCTGATCGGCGACCTGCCGCGCGTCGACCGGACGATCCTGAACGCGTACTTCCTGCAGGAGAAGAAGATCGGCGAGATCGCCGAGATGACCGGCCGCTCACGGCATTACATCAGCGTGCGCAAGGACCGGGCCATAAAAAAGATCAGGAATGAGATAATTCGCAAAAACTTGTATTGAACAGACGAGGGAACATGAAATGCCATGAATTTCAGGAACTGATCGATTCGTACCTGCGGGAGACGATCGACGAGCCCCGGCGCGAGCAGTTCGAAGAGCACTTCTTTCATTGCCGGAAATGCTTTCTCGGACTGAAGATCAACGAAACCCTGCACCAGAAGGGACTGCGCATCCCCCTCGAGGAACGATCGCGCTTTTTCGCCCTCAAGGTGCTGCGGCCGGCGCTGGCCATGGCGGCCTTGTTCCTGATCATCCTCTCTTCCGCCCTGATGCTGCATCACAACCGGCAGGCGGACCGGCTGCGGGAGCTCGCCAGGTTCGAACTGCCCCTGTACCACCAGGGGGAGCTGCGGGGCGGGCCTGAAGGCGGGACGCAGCTGGAAGCGGAGTTCGACCGGGCCATGCGTTCTTTCCAGGACAGGGACTTCCGCGCCGCCCTGGAGATACTGGAGCGGCCGGAGTTCGCCGCCGCCGCCAGCCCCAAGTACGATTTTTTCCGCGCCATCAGCCTTCTCGGCAAGGGCGAAGCCGCCAAGGCCGGCGAGCTCCTCGACGCCATCATCCAGTCCATGGACCCGGCTTATTTCGACGATGCGCTCTATTACAAGGGTTTCGTCCTGCTGAGCCAGGACCGGAGGCGGCAGGCCCGCGCCCAGTTCGAGAAACTGGCCGGCATGCTCAGCCCAATGGCCGGCAAGGCCGGGGACATGGTCAGGAAGATCGACGAATTGTAAGAAGCGGTAGATGGTGGACGGCAGACGGTAGACGGCAAGAAAAAGGCAAAAGGAAAAAGTAAAAAGGCGAAAGTAAGAGATAAAGCACCAAGTTCCAACTTTAAAACCGAAGAAAGTGCTAGTGTTCGTGATAGTGATAGCAAAGACAAAAGAGGGATTTCTTTTTAGATGCTTGTTTTTTTCGCGTCACGCGTCACGTAGTTTTTATCTTGCCTCGTCACTCGTCAGTTGTCACTCCGGGACACATCATCCATCGGTTGACACGGGGGGCGAAGTATGTTATAAAAATGAACTTGCTCCAGGGAAAACCCGGATAAGGCTGGATAATGATAATAAATGTCAACAAAATCTCCGAGAAGGGCTATGCGCTGAACGATAGCACCGAGCTAGACAACTCCCACCTGATCGAGGAGGGGAGCTTTTTTCTCGATGGCGTAGATTACCAGGTCCTTTTCAAGAGGCAGGACCAGCGCATCCAGGCCCAGGGCAACATCCAGACCGCCATTTCCCTGGTCTGCGTCCGCTGCCTGGAGCAGTTCGAACTCAAGATCCACTCGCGCTTCGACATCATCCTGTTCCCCAAGGAGCTGGTCGAGCAGCGCAGCACCGCCCTCGACGAAGACGACCTGGAATACATCTTTTACGAGAACGACCAGATCGACCTGGAAAAGATCCTGGTCGAACAGGTCAACCTTTTCATCCCCTTCAAGCCCGTCTGCCGGTCCGAATGCAAGGGCATCTGCCCCAGCTGCGGCGCCAACCTGAACCGCGGCGCCTGCCCCTGCGACCAGGCGAAGAACGAAATAAAATTCCTGTTCGAAAAAGTCAAGAGGTGAAACATGGCCCAGCCGAAACGCAGGCATTCCCATTCCCGGAAAAATAAACGCCGCGCCCACGACTCCTTGCAGGTGGTAGGTCTTTCCCTCTGCCCCAAGTGCAATGAGCCCAAGCTCCCCCACCGCATCTGCGGCAACTGCGGCTTCTACCAGGGCAAACAGATCGTCAAGGGCAGCGAAGCCTGAACCGGATGGAACCGGTCCGCATAGCCGTTGACGCCATGGGCGGCGATCATGCCCCGGCCGTCGTCATCGAGGGCGTGGTCGACTACCTGCACGAGAACAGCCGCGACGAGAACTACAGGATCGTGCTCGTCGGCAAGGAAAAAGAGATCCACAAGGAATTGAAAAAATACCGCAATGTCCCCCTCGACCGCCTGGAGATCGTCGACGCCCTGGAAGAGATCTCCATGAAGGAGCATTTTCTCTCCTACTGGCGCAAGCGCGAGCAGACCTCCATCAAGAAAGCCATCGACCTGGTCAAGAACGGCAAGGCCATGGCCATGGTCTCGGCCGGCAACACCGGGGCGGTCATGGCCCTGGCCAAGAACGTGCTGGGCTCGTTGAAGAACATCGACCGCCCGGCCCTGGCCATCATGCTGCCCACCCTGAAAGGCAGCTCGCTGCTGGTCGACGTCGGCGCCAATACCGACTCCAAGCCCCACAACCTGGTCGAGTTCGCCCTCATGGGCAAGATCTACCTGGAAAACATCGTCGGCATCAAAAATCCGCGCATCGGCCTGATGAACATCGGCGAGGAGGAGGTCAAGGGCAACGAACTGACCAAGACCACCCACAACCTGCTCAAGCAGCTGGAGATCAACTTCATCGGCAATGTCGAGGGCCGCGACGTCTACATCGGCGAGGCCGACCTGATCGTCACCGACGGCTTCACCGGCAATGTCACCCTGAAGGTCTCCGAGGGAGTGGTGGAGGTCATGCTTTCCATGCTGAAGCGCGAGATCATGTCCAACATTTTTTCCAAGATCGGCTTTTTCTTCCTGAAACACTCGCTGAAGCGCATCAAAAAAAAGATGGATTACTCCGAATACGGCGGCGCCCTGCTGCTGGGGGTCAACGGTATCGTCATCATCGGCCACGGCGGATCCAACGCCAAGGCCATCAAGAACGCCATCTCCCTGAGCTACAAGTTCGTGGCCGAGAAGGTCCTGGAGAAGATCGCGCAGGAGATCGGCAAGATGCAGGAATCCCTGAAGGAGCTCAAGTATGTCTGAACCGGCCGTCCCGCCGCGCACTGACGCGGTCCTGAACGCAGTCGTCACCGGCGCCGCGCGCGGCATCGGCAAGGCCATCGCCAGGCGCCTGGCCAGGGAAGGCTTCCGCGTCGTCGTCTCCGACATCATGGGCGAGGAAGCCGAGAAGACCGCCCGCGAGATCGAGCAGGCGGGCGGGCGCGCCCTGGCAATCCGCACCGACGTCTCCAGCAGCGGCGACGCCGAGGCGCTGGTCAAGCAGACCATCGCCGCCTTCGGCTCGATCGACATCCTGGTCAACAACGCCGGCATCACCCGCGACAACCTCTCCATCCGCATGGCGGAAAGCGATTGGGACCTGGTCCTGGGCATCAACCTCAAGGGGACGTTCCTCTGCTCGCAGTTCGCCGCCAAGGAGATGATGAAAAAGCGCTTCGGCCGCATCGTCAACCTCGCCTCGGTGAGCGGCATCCTCGGCACCGCCGGCCAGGCGAACTACGCCGCTTCCAAGGCCGGCGTCATCGCCCTGACCAAGTCCATGGCCCGCGAGCTCGGCGGCCGCAACATCACGGTCAACGCCGTCGCCCCCGGGTTCATCCTCACCGAGATGACCGAGAAGCTTCCCGAAGCGGTCAAAGAGGCCTATATTGCGCAGATCGCCCTAAAAAGAGCGGGTACGCCTGACGAGGTGGCGGAAGCCGTCCATTTCCTGGCATCGCCTGCCGCTCAATATATAACCGGGACCGTGCTGAACGTTTCCGGCGGACTGTTGATCTAAAAATCCAAGGAGGAAAACATGAAGAAAGAAGAAATCCTGACCAAAGTAAAAGCCGTGGTGGCCGAGAAGCTGAACGTCGGAGAAGACCAGGTGACCGAGGAAGCCAAGTTCGTCGAGGACCTGGGCGCCGACTCCCTGGACCAGGTCGAGCTGATCATGGCCCTGGAGGACGAATTCGAGCTCAAGATCCCCGAGGAGGAAGCCGAGAAGCTGACGACCGTGGGCTCGGCCGTCGAATACGTCCTGAAAAAAGCCCAGTAATTCCATTCCGCAACCATGGACCCCTACATAAGTAAAACCATACCTTTGCGCCGCGTGGTCGTCACCGGCATCGGCATGATCACTCCCGCCGGCAAGAACACCGCCGAGAACTGGGACAACATCCGCAACGGGCGCAGCGGCATCGGCCCCATCACCCGCTTCGACGCCCAGCATCACCCCAGCCGCATCGCCGGCGAGGTCAAGAACTACGACGCCAGCCAGTACTTCGACCGCAAGGACCTCCGCAAGTACGACCCCTTCATCCAGTTCGCCCTGATCGCCGCCGACGAGGCGGTCAAGGACTCGGGAATTGACCTGGGCGCGCTGGACAAGGAGAGGGCCGGCGTTTACATCGGCTCGGGCATCGGCGGCATCCAGACCATCGAGACCAACAAGGAGATATTGATGCAGAAGGGGCCGGACCGCATCTCGCCCTTCTTCCTGCCGGCCTGCATCGCCAACCTCGCCGCCGGCCAGGTCTCCATCAGGTTCGCTTTCAAGGGGCCCAACCTTGCCAACTGCACCGCCTGCGCCACCGGCACCCACGCCCTCGGCGATTCCTTCCGCATCATTCAGCGCGGCGAGGCCGACATCATGCTCGCCGGCGGCGCCGAGTATCCCATCACCCCCCTGGGCGTGGCCGGTTTCACCGCCATGCGCGCCCTTTCCACGCGCAACGACCAGCCGCAGAAGGCCTCACGGCCGTTCGACAAGGACCGCGACGGCTTTGTCGTCGCCGAAGGGTCGGCGCTGCTGATGCTGGAGTCGCTGGAGAGCGCCCACCGCCGCGGCGCCCGCATCTACGCCGAGGTCATCGGCTACGGCTTCACCGGCGACGCCTATCACATGACCGCCCCCGATCCCGAGGCCGACGGAGCCTACCGGGCCATGAGGAACGCCTTGGCCGACGCCCAGCTCAAACCCGAAGACATCGCCTACATCAACGCCCACGGAACGTCGACCGAGCTCAACGACAAATCCGAGACCCATGCCATCAAGCGCCTGTTCGGCGCGCACGCCTACCAGCTGGCGGTCAGCTCGACCAAGTCCATGACCGGCCATATGCTGGGCGCCACCGGCAGCGCCGAGGCGGCCTATACCGCCCTGGCCATCACCCACCGCTTCATCCCGCCGACCATCAACCACGAGACCCCGGACCCCGACTGCGACCTCAACTACACCCCCAACCAGGGCGTCAGCCGCGATATCCCCTACGCCATCTCCAATTCGTTCGGCTTCGGCGGCACCAACGCGTCCATACTCCTGAAAAAATTCAGCGAATAAGGCAAAGGGAGAGGCCTGCGGCCTCTCCCTTTTTTTCAGCCGCGAGGAAACAACCATGAGACCTGTCATTCGCGCCCTGGTCCTGCTGCTGTTCCTGAGCAGCGTCCCGGCCGCGGCGGCGGAGGAATTCGCCCCCGGCGTCCCGGTCATCGTCATGACCCACCCCACCCGCTTCCAGGTCATGAACATCGTGGAAATGTTTGAAAAGGACATCCTGCCCCTGGAGAAGATGTGCCTGCTGGGGATCTACCACGAGGACGAGCTCGTCAACACGGAGGAGGCGGAAGCCTACCGTGCGGCATTCCGCTACGTGGAGGAGAAGGGCCTCTCCTGGGTGCGTTTCCGCAGGATCACCGGCCGGGTCGCCCTGCAGGACCTTTTCCGGGAGAACCATTGGACATCCCAGATCAGGGAGATCTTCGCATCGGCCAGCGGCATCATCTTCACCGGCGGCATGGACATTCCCCCGGCAGTCTATGGCCAGGCGACCAGCATCCTCAGCGAACCCACGACGCCGGCACGCTCCCTTTTCGAGGTCTCTTTCCTCTTTCACCTGCTGGGAGGAGGGAAAAACCCGGGCTTCACACCCATGCTGGCTGCCCGGCCGGGCTTGCCCGTCCTGGCCATCTGCCTCGGCCTGCAAAGCATGAACGTGGCCTGCGGCGGTACCCTGGTCCAGGATATCCCGACCGAAGTATACGGCCAGAAGACGGTGGAAGAGGTCCTGGCGTCCGATCCCGAAAGCATCCATTCGAGCGTCTACCTGGAAAAGCTCTACCCGAACGATGCTGAGCTGAAATACCCGTTCCACCGCATCCGCCTGGGCAAGGAGAGCCTTTTTGTGCGCAAGATGGGCTTCTCCGGCAGCGACCTGCCTTGCGTGGCCACGGCCCACCACCAGGCCGTCGGCAAGCTGGGACTCGACCTGCGGGTGACCGCCACTTCGCTGGACGGCAGGATCGTGGAAGCGCTGGAACATGCGCGCTACGCCAATGTCCTGGCCATCCAGTTCCATCCCGAGCGCCACACGCTATTCCGCAAAGGGCTGCGCATGCGGGCCAGGACCGACGCGCCGCTGGATTTCAACCCCCGGGCCTTCCTGAAGGCCAATTCCCCCTCCTGGGAATTCCATCTCGCCATCTGGAAATGGTTCGCCGAAGCGGTCAGCTCAGGGAAATAATGGCCTTCGTGACGCGTTAAGCGTGACGCGTGACACGAAAGAAAAATCCCTTATCTGCTTTCTGGAAAAGAGATTCCCGGCGTAGAATTGCCCAGGAAATCGTCCTTCCTTCCCGCGTTACGCGTTACGCGTCACTCGTTAGGTAGTTCTTGGTAATCACAACGGGTATTTGCTCTCGATGTAGTCCTTCAGGTGCCGGATCTGGTAATCCTTGTCCTTGATCATGGCCTTGATAATGTCGCCGATGGAGATCATGCCCACGATCTTGTCTTTTTCATCGACCACCGGGATATGGCGGATGTGGTTCTGGGTCATGGCCCCCATCAGGTCGTTGATGTCGTCCTCGGCCCGGGCCACGATCAGCTTCTCGCGCGGAGTCATGACCTCCTGCACGGCCAATCCCTTGACGTTGGCCTGGCTGCGGAAGCAGCTGCGCATGATGTCGCGCTCGGAAACGATCCCCTGGACGTTCTGCCGCCCGTCCAGCACGATGAGGGCGCCGATGTTCCTGTCACTCATCACCTGCAGGGCGTCGCTGACAATGGCGTCGACATGGATCGAAAACACTTCCT
>JALOLA010000057.1 GCA_025456205.1 Acidobacteriota bacterium
GCCGATGTATTCCTCCAGTTTGTCGACCGGCAGCAGGGCCAGCAGCAATGCCGCCAGCATGAAACCGATGGCGCCGCCGATGAGGATGATGCAATTGGCTTCGGCGAAAAATTGCCACAGGATGGCGCGGCGCTTGGCGCCGACCGCCAGCTTGATGCCGATCTCCCGGATCCGCTCCTCCACCACGACCAGCATGATCGACGCCACGCCGACGCCGCCCACCAGCAGGGTGAACGAGCCGATCACGCCAAGGAAGATGTTGAACGCCGTGAAAAACACGGTGAACTGACGTTCGAAGTCGGAGAAATCCCAGACAAACAGGGCGTCCTTGTCCGCGGGATTGAACCCCAGGAGCTCGCCGAAGTGATTGCGCAGAGCGGCGATGGTCTGCTTGGATGTGGCCGGATCACTGGGCTGGACGATGAAATTCTGCACAAACTTGACGCCGTAGAGGGTCATGTAAGTGGTCCAGGGGATGAAGGCGCAGTGGGTGTCGCGCTGGCCGTTGTAGTTGCTGTTCTGCTGCTTTTCGATCATCACGCCGACGACGGTGAAGGGTACGCCATCGATGAACACCCGCCGGCCGACCGGGTCCATGCCCTTGAAGAGGTCCCTGGCGATGGTGGCACCCAGGAAACAGTTGCGCCGGTGCTGCGCCACGTCGTACTCGTTGATGAAGCGGCCCTGGCCGGGGATGGTGTTGCGGATGCGTTCGAACGGGACATCGACGCCGCGCACGGTGTTGAGCAGTTGCTCCCTTCCATAGCGGATCGTGCGGCTGGATATGAACTCGGGCGACAGGGCGCGCACTCCGGGCACCTGCTCCCTGACCAGGCGCAGTTGGTCGGGTGTGACTTGAACCGGGCGGCCCTTGGGCAGGCCTTTGTAGGTCATGGTGGTTTGCCCGGGAAAAACCAGGATGATGCTCTGCCCGAGGCCGCGGAACTGCTTCAGCTGCTGTTTGCCGATGCCAGTGCCGAAAGCCAGCAGCAGGATCACGGCAAAGGTGCCCCAGGTCACCCCGGAAAGGGTGAGGAACGTCCGCAGCGGCTGGCGCAGCAGGTCGCGGAACAGGTTGCGGAAAAACGCCAGGATCATTCGATCTCTCTGGGCGGCCGTTCGACCACCTGTTCCCCGGCCTTCAATCCGGAGACGATCTCGATATTCAAGCCGTCGGAAAGCCCGACCTGCACTTCTTTTTTTGTGATCTTGCCGTCGCCCATCGTCTCCACGTAGCGCTTGTCGTTTTCGAAGGTGATCAGCCGCTCCGGGATGACCAGGATGCCCTTCTTGTCCTTGACCTTGACGTACGCCGTGGCCGAATACCCGGCGCGCAGGGTGATGGCGCCGGCGTCGACGATCGAGATCTCCAGGCCGAACATGGTGGCATTGCCTTCCTTTTCGGCCTTGGGATAGATGCGCTCCAGGCGGCCGGTCACCTTGGCATCGAGCAGCGCGCCGACCTGGATGTCGGCGACCATGCCCGGCAGCAGTTTGCCGACATCGATCTCGTCGACCTTGCCCTTGAAGCGCAGCAGGCTCATGTCGGCCATGGAGCACATTTCGGTGCCGGGCTGAAAATTGGTCAGGGGGACCACGGCATCGCCCTCGAAGGCGCTCTGCTGCAGGACAATACCCGACATCGGCGATTTGACGATCGAATCCACCGAACGGTTGACCATCTGGATCCGTCCTTTTTCCAGCAGTTCGAAACGCTCCTGGGTGATCTTATAACGCAGGGAAATCTCATTGAAGCGCGACTCGGTCTCTTCCATGTCCGAATCGGAGACCAGGCGTTCCTTGTACATCTTCACTTTGCGGTCGCGCTCGCTGCGGATTTTTTCCATGAGTATCTGCGCGACTTCCATGTTGCGCCGGGCTTCGACATATTCCAGGGGCGTCGGATTGGGGGAAATCTTGAACAGGGGCTTGTCTTTTTCGATCGGGTCGCCCACCTTGAAGTACACTTCCTCGACGATCCCCGGGATGGTCGATTTCACCTTGATCTCCTTTTCGGGCTCGATGGTGCCCACGGCCAGGGCTTTTTCAAAAATGTCCCCTTTTTTTACCTCTACGAATTTCAAACCGCCATTTTTATCTTCCTTGCCCGTGAGCAGGAAAAAAAGCGCCAGCGTGACTAACAGGGCAAGACCCACCCCCAGCAAAATTTTTTTAATCTTCATGCGTTACCTCGCTTTTCTTGTCAAGAATAGTAAACGAATCCCGCCAGCAAAGAGTTCCAGTGAAAAACCGGCGGCGGGCAGAAAAAAAACATTGTTGTCACCCGGGGGGAAAGGCGATTGTCCGCATTTTGCGTCGGCTCATGCCCCGGCCGTTGCCTGTGAATCATGAAATTGCCTTTGATCAGGCGCCGCGGCGAACGGCGGATGCGGCAGCGATCTCACCAGCCTTTCGCGGGCATGGCGGGCTTCGTGTCGGGGATATTATTGTGCAGTGTTGTTTTCTTGACCGCTTCGATGCCGCTGATACGATCCAGCACCGATATGGTGAACGCGAATCTCCCCCCCGCCGGCAGGCGCAAGTCCACCGGGATCAGCACGCTGGGATCGGAAAGCGTGAACTCGCGCGAATCTTCCACTTTGAGCGCTCCGGCGCCGCGGGCGACCACGCGCACCTGCACCCGGCCCTGCAGGCGCCCCGCTTCGAGGATGAGGGCGTAGCCGCTCAGGTTGAAGGTGAGCTTGGAGTCGATGATGCTGGCATTGGCGATCTTCAGATCACAGGAATCCTGGGGGTCGATGCTCCGGCTGGAGACCACCTCGAGGCCCTTGTCCAGGCATGTCAGCTCGATCTTCCTTTTTTTGCGGGTGTTCTCCGGAGCATAGAAGATGACGTAGCAGATGTCCTCCCTGTCGGCCACCCGGCCCAGCGCCCTGGCCAGGTTGTTGTCGGCGATCATGGTGCCGCCGGTGACGCTGCTGATCTTCTGGAAGCATTCGTCGCGGTTGGAATAAACGACCTGCTGGCGGTAATGAACCGAGCGGCCCTGCTCCTCCAGGGAACCAGAGCCGAGGCGGATCAGGCTGACCGTGGCGTCGGCGGCGATGAAGGCCGAACGCACCTTGTCGTTGAAGGCGTCGACCTCGACCCTGGCATTTTTTTTCATCTCCTCGAGTTTGCTGCGGAAGGCGGGGATCTGTCCGTTCTCGTCGAACTCGGGGAAGACCTCGTCCTGAAGAAAGATCAGCAGCCATTTTTCCTTGCGGATGGATTTCAGCGATTCGGCCAGGAGCGTCATGCTGCCCGGGTCAAGTTTCAGGAATTTCATCTGGAACTCCGACCAGGAGTCTCTGATCTGCGCCTGCAGCATCATTCGCGCCGCTTCCTCGTCCATGTTCGCGCTGCGGTTGAGATAGATGCTGATCGCTTCATCGATCTGGTCGTACAGCAGGGCACGGGCAATGTTGCCCTGCTCGATGCTTTTATTCAGCTCGGCCTCGAATTCGGCCCGCACCGGGGCGATCTCCTCCGGCGAGCGGATCAGCGATGTGTCTTTGCCGTGGGCCAGGATGACGTGATCGCCGGGCCGGAAGATCTCGCGAAAAAAATGATCGAGCGCTTCCTGATATTGCGCCTGGCGGTCCTTCAGCCAGAAGCAGAAGACGAACAGCCTTCCCGGCATGCCCTGCGCTGCGGGAGCCGCTTTTTTCTCATGCGCCGCCGGCGGGCGGATGCGCCGGCGTACTTCCTGGAACCCGTTGATCTCGACTTTTTTGCCGTTCTCGAACAGGACGAAATCGTTTTTCTGCAAACCGCCGATCGGCTGGCCATTCCTCTGCACGCGGGCGATCACTTCGACATTGACCACGCTGACGAACTCGCTCACGCTGATGTCGCGGCCCTTTTTGCCCGGATCGGCAGCCTGGCCCCAGAGGAGGACACCGCAAAGCGCCAGCAGCCATATTCCCAGCCCATTCTTCATATGCGCTCCTTGATCGTTCCTGTTCCCGGCTCAAAACAAGCCGGATGAATGCCGGCATTGCCGCAATGGGGCCAGGGGCACGGCACGCCGTGCCCCCGCGCATGAGATCTACCTCTTGTCCGGATAGGCGGGCACCGGCGGCAACCGGTCCTCCTTGTTCTTTTCGATCTGGGCCAGGACGACCTCGATGGCCTTCTCCAGCTGCGGGTCGCGCCCGGCCATGACCAGGTTGGGGTCGTTCTCGACCTCGATGTCGGGGATGGCGCCGCGGTTCTCCACCCACCATTGGCCTGCCTTGCCGTAGAAGGCGTTGTTGGGCTGGTTCACCGAGCCGTTGTCGACCGTGCGCTGGCCGTTGAGGATGCCGACCAGCCCGCCCCAGGAGGGGGTGCCCACCACCGGGCCGAGCCGGCGCGCCTGGAAGTGCTCGATGAACGCCTCGCCGTCGGAGCCGTTGTACTCGTTGGAGACGGCAACGTAGTTCTGCGGGCCGACGCTGCCCGGGTAGACGAAGGGCGCCATGCCGCGCAGCACGTTGAACGCCACCTGCCGGCGCTCCAGCTTGTCGATCATGAAATACTCGGTCCAGCCGCCGGAATTGCGGCGCACGTCGATGATGATGCCTTCCTTATAGCGGAACGCCCGCCAGAACTTGTCGAACTCGCCGATGTTGCCCACGCCCATGGCGTTGATGTGCATGTAGCCCACGCGGCCGCCGGAGGCCGCGAGGACCTTGCGGATGTTGTCGGTCAGCCAGCGGTTGTAGCGCAGGGCGCGGTCGCTGCGCAGCGGCTCGACCTCGTAGGTGCGGGCGCCCTCGGCGCTGGGCCGCGAGTTCACCGTCAGCGCCACCTTCTGTCCCCTGGCCACCTGCAGCCAGCGGTGGAAGTCCTCGTTCTTTTGCAGCGGCCGGTGGTTGATGGCGATCAGGTAGTCCCCCTCCTTCAGGGCGATGTCCGGTCGCACCAGCGGCGCCGTGATGTCGAGGTTGTACTCGCTGGGCCCATAGATCTTCTCGAAGCGGAAGAAACCGGCGGCGGGGTCATAGGCCAGGTCGGCCCCCAGGCGGCCGGTGAAAACCGGGCTTTCGGCAAGCTTCATGCCGCCCATGTCGCCGCCGCCGATATAGGCGTGGCCGACGCACAGCTCGCCGACCATCTGCGACAGCAGCCAGTTGAGGCCGGCGCGCGAGGAGAGCTGGGGGATGAAGGCGCGATAGCGCGCGCCCACTTCGCGCCAGTCCTGCCCGTGCATGCTGGCGTCATAGAAAAAGTCGCGGTACCAGCGCCAGGCGTCGCTGAAGATCTGGTTCCATTCGGCCAGGGTATCGACCCAATAGGCCATGCCGTCCAGGGAGAGCTTCGCCGCCGTCTTCTTTTCGGCGCGCAGCTTTTCCAGGCCGGAGACGAAATATTCCTTGCCCCTGGAGATGATGACCTGCTCGCCGTTCACCGAGAGGGCGTAGCTGCCGATCTTTTCCTCGAGGGCGACGGCCTTTTTCTCCTTCATGTCGAAGATGTGCAGCGTCCATTTGACCGCGCCCCTGGGCTTGAAGATCTCCTCGTACTCGTCGTCGCCGAATTCCGCCGTCGAGCACCAGGTCACCCTGCCCTTGCCGGCGCGCAGGAAGAAATAATTGCCGGCGGGAACGGGCAGCGGGAAGGTGCGCGCGGCCAGGCCCTCCAGGTCGATGCGCAGGCGCGGGGCGGAAGCCGCCGGGACGGCCCGGACCGCAGGCACCGACGGCTTCGCCGGGGCATCGTCTTCCTCGTCCGTGAAGGGGGGCTTCTGCCCGGCGCGCAACTGCACCGCCATCACCTGGTAGGGGGTGGCGATGACGTGGTTGTCCTCGTAGAAGTCCATGCGCACGTCGAAGTTGCGGCTGGAGAGGTAGTAGAGATACTCGCCGTTGGCATCGAAGCAGGGATTGAGGTTGTTGTAGAAATCGTCGGTGAGGGTGATTTTTTTCCCCTGCTCCAGGCTGTAAAGGAAGACCTGGCTGTTGCGGTTGCGGGCCACCATGGAGTAGCACACCCAGAGGCTGTCGGGCGACCAGGAGTAGTCGTCGATCTCCCAGGTGAACTCGTCGTTCTTCAGCTGGTTCACCTCATCGATCCTGGTCAGCTGCTTTTTCGCGATGTCAAGGATGAATACCGCCAGGTCCTTGTTGCCGAAAAGGATCTTCCTGCCGTCGGGGGACCAGGCCAGCCGGTAGACGGCGCGGTCCAGGGTCTGGGTGAGCTGGACCCAGTCGCCGCCCGCGACCCGGCGCATGTAGAGCTGGTATTCGCCGCTGCGGTCCGAGAAAAAGGCCAGCCATTGGCCGTCGGGCGAGAGGCGCGGGTGGATCTCGCGCGACCCAGGGGTTTGCGTCAGGTTGCGCACCGGGCCCTTGCCGGTGGGCAGCAGGAAAACATCGCCGCGGGCTTCGAGCAGGGCGAAGCGGCCGTCGTTGCCCACGTCCATGCCGTGGATGTAGTCGCGGGCATCGACCCAGCGGTCGCGCAAACGCCAGCGATCGCTGGGCAGCTCGATGGCGACGGGCCGGCTGCTGCCGTCCCTGAGGGCGAGGACGTTGAGACGGCCGTCCTGGACGTAGACGATGCGCTCGCCGTCGGTCTCCGGCATCATGACGTCGTATTTTTCGTGGCGCGTCACCGGCGTGACCGCCTTGCTCTTGATGTCCTGGCGATAGATGTTGGCGATGCCGCCCTCGCGGTCGGAGACGAAATAGAGGGCGTCGCCGACCCACATCGGGTAGGCGTTCTTGCCGACATAGTCAGAGACCGGGGTGAAGCGGCGGCTCTTGAAGTCGTAGTGCCAGATGTCGGTGTGCTGGCCGCCCTTGTAGCGCTTCCACTGGTACTCCTCGTTGCCCTTGCGGGTGAAGAACATCCGGCTGCCGTCGGCGGAGAAGCTGCACAGCGTGCCGCGGTCGACGGGCAGGCGCTCGGGGACCGTGCCGTCCAGCGCGACGGAGTACAGGTGGGGGTCGCGATGGATGAACTGCTCGGTGTCGGCGCGGAACACCACGCGCCTGCCATCGGGGGTCCAGGCCACGACCTGGAGGTTGCCGGGCTGCCAGGTCAGGCGCCGGGGCTCGCCGCCGCCTGCGGGCATCAGGTAAACGGAGGGCGGACCGTCATAGTCGGCGCTGAAGGCGATCCAGCGGCCGTCGGGCGAGAACTTGGGGGCGCTGGCCGTGCCGGGGAAGCTGGTCAGGCGCTGGGCCGTGCCGCCGGCATCCGGCGCCAGCCAGAGATTGCCCTCATAGACGAAGGCGATCCTGTCGCCGTGGATATCGGGATAGGTCATGAAGCGGGCCTCGGCGGCGCCGGCCGGGACGGCGGCCAGGAGCAGCAGGGCCAGTGAAGCGAGCAGCACTTTTTTCATGGCGGGACCTCCTATGCGGTCGAGTTCATATCATAGTGCAATGACTGGAAACAAAGCAAGCCGCCGGGCCGGGGGAAGCGGAGCTATTCCGTGGCCCAGACCTTCATCAGGTGGACGATGACCTCCGAGGCCTTTCTCATGTCCTCGAGGGCGATCCACTCGCGCTTGGAATGGAAGCTGTGGCCGCCGGTGAAGAGGTTGGGAGTGGGCAGCCCCATGAAGCTGAGCCGGGCCCCATCGGTGCCGCCGCGGATGCTCGAGCGGATCACCTTGAGCCCGGCCATGGTGATCGCCTTTTCCGCCTTGGCCAGCACCTCGGGATGCTTGTCGAGGACCACCTTCATGTTGCGGTAGGATTCGCTGACCTTGACCTCGGCCTTGGACCCGGGGAACTGGGCGGCCACCCGCGCGGCGAGCTTCTCGATCATCTTCTCCGACTTTTTCAGTCCCTTCACGGTGAAATCGCGGATGATGAACTTGATGGTCGCCGCTTCCACGCCGCCGCTGACCTGGGTGGGGTGGACGTAGCCCTCCCGCTTCTCGGTGGTCTCGGGGGACAGCGTCGCCTTGGGCAGCTTCTCGATGATGCGGGCGGCGATCTTCACCGCGTTGACCAGCTTGCCCTTGGCGAAGCCCGGGTGGACGTTGATCCCGGAGATGCTGATCTCCAGGGAGTCGGCGCAGAAGGTCTCGTCCTCCAGCTCGCCCAGCGTCTCGCCGTCCAGCGTGTAGCCGCAGTCGGCGCCGATCTCGGCGGCGGTGATGTGCTCCACTCCGCGCCCGGTTTCCTCGTCGGGGGTGAAGACGACCTTGATGTTCGGCCGCGGCGCCTCCGGGTGCTCGGCCAGGAAGGTGAGGGCGTCCATGATCGCGGCGATGCCGGCCTTGTCGTCGGCGCCCAGGAGGGTTTTCCCCGAGGCGGTGATGATGGTCTTGCCGATCTGCTCCTGCAAGTGCGGATTTTCGCTCACTTTCAGGACGACGTTCTCCTCAGCGGAAATCACCAGGTCCTGGCCCTGGTAGTTCTCGTGCAGGCGGGGCTCGACGCCGGCGCCGGAAACATCGGGGGACGTGTCCAGGTGGGCGATCAGGGCGATGGTCGGGACCTTGTGCTGCTGGTTGGTCGGCCACGAGGCCAGGACGTAGCCCCAGGGGGTGATGCGGACGTCGGGCAGGCCGAGCGCCTCGAGATCGGGCTTGAGCTTTGCGGCCAGGTCCTTCTGTTTGGCGGTCGAAGGGAAGGACACGGATGCGTCGTCGGACTGCGTATCGATGCGCACGTAGCTGAGGAATCGCTCCAGGATGTCGGGGTGTTTCATGGGAACCTCCGCCCATATTATAGATGATGGCCGGCAAAAAGTGAACCGCCCCTGGCCCCGGGGCCGCGCCGCCCGCCGCAGGCTCCCTGTCCTTGACAAAAGGCCATTTTTTCTATATAGTAATCCCTTGATTCCAATATAGAAAGAGGTGGATCGGTGAAAAGAACGTTTCAGCCCAATAACCTGAAAAGAAAGAAGACGCATGGCTTCCGGGCGCGCATGGAGACCAAGGGCGGCCGGGCAGTCATCAACAGCAGAAGAAGAAAGGGAAGAAAGAAGCTGACCGCCTGATCCATGTCCTTCGCTTTCAAGGATTCTCAGCGGATCAAGAAAGAGAGCGAATTCGTCCACCTGCTGAAGAACGCCGCCAAGATCAAAAATGATTTTTTTTTTATACTTTTTGAAGAACGGCCGGCCGGCCAGCCGCTTCGCCATTTCCGTTAACCGCAAGATCGGCAACTCGGTCGAGCGCAATTACATCAAGAGGAAAATGAAAGAGTGGTTCCGCTTGAACAGCCTTTTGCTTGAGCAGCCCCACGACATCTGGGTTTCCATCAAGAAGGGCTTCGACGGCGACAGCGCCGCCGGGGTCGAGGGGCTTTTCCTTGACGCCCTGTCCAGGATCCGCACCCGCTGAAATGAAAAAGATACTGCTGTTGATCATCCGCGGCTACAAGCTGACGATCTCCCCCCTCCTCGGCCGCCACTGCCGCTTCCTGCCGACCTGTTCCACCTATGCCTACGAGGCGGTAGAGCGCTTCGGCGCTGCCAAGGGCGCTGTTCTTGGCTTGCGCCGCCTCCTCAAGTGCCATCCTTTTCATGCCGGCGGGCATGATCCGGTCCCCGAATTATACGAGGTGAACTCAAAATGGATACAAAAAAACTGATCCTGGCCATCATCCTTTCGGTGGCCGTGCTGCTCGTGTACCAGTATTTCTTCATGCCCAAGCCCGTGGCCCGGCCGCAGGCGCCCGTGGCGGAAACCGCCGCGCCGGAGCAGCCGGCTGCCGCTGCGACGGGCGAGCCCGCCGGCCAGGAGCCGGGAATGGCCGCGGCCGACATCGGCTCGTTCCTGGGCCAGGGCGAACCTGCGGCCAAGGAAGCCGATGTCGTTCTCCCGGCCGTGCCTGAGGACCTGGCCGCCCAGGCCGAGCAGCCGGTCATGGTGGACGGCCCCTTGTTCGCCGCCCGCTTCACCAACCGCGGCGCCGGTTTGGTCTCCTTCGTCCTCAAAAAATACAAGGACGACGCCGGCAAGCCCATGGACCTCGTTTCCCTGAAAGCCGGGGATTTTTCCGGCTTCTACCCCTTCTATTTCCTGGTCAACGACGAGGTCTTCGGCGTGCTGAACAAGGCCCTCTTCTCCTACCGGGGAGAAATGCAGGTGCAGATCTCCGGTCGCCGGCAGACCGAGGTCGTTTTCGAGTACGCCGACGCCGCCCGCAACCTGCTGGCGGTGAAGAAATTCATCTTCAGCCCTGACAGCTACATGATCGGCCTGAAATTCGAGGTCATCAGGAACGGGCGCCCCCTGGCGGACCTGCCGGTCGTCTTCGGCCCCGACCTGGAAAACAACGACAGCCGCGACCGCGCCATGATGATGAACCTGAAGATCGCCGCCTATGCCAACGAAAAGCTGGAATCGATCGACTTCGCCAAGCTGAAGACCCTGCCCCAGGCCGGCCAGGCATTCGAGAAGGCCGCGGGCGAGAAGGGGTCCGGCTACTTCTGGGCCGCCTACGAGACGACCTATTTCGCCGCCGTGTTCAAGTCGGCGCCCCAGAACCGCTCCAAGCTGTCCTACCAGGCGATCAGGCACCCCCAGGGCAAGGAACCGGCCAAGCTGTATTCCTACATGGTGGTCACAGATCCGGTCGCCGCCTTTATCGGCCCCAAGGACGAGAAGGTCCTGGCGGCGGTGGAAAAGGAATTTCCCGACCTGAACAAGATCATCGAGTACGGCTGGTTCGGCTCCATCGCCAAGATCATGCTCAAGGGCATCGTGTTCATCCACGGCTTCCTCCCCAACTACGGCTGGGCCATCATCCTCTTCACCCTCTTCCTGAAGCTGATCCTCTTCCCGCTGACCTATTCCTCCAGCGTCTCCATGGCCAAGATGCAGAGCCTGCAGCCCAAGATGAAGGCCATCAAGAAGAAGTACAAGAACACCAAGGACATGGAGCAGCGCAAGCTGATGAACATGGAGATGATGGCCCTCTACAAGCAGGAGAAAGTCAATCCGGCCGGCGGCTGCCTGCCGCTGCTGCTGCAGCTGCCCCTGCTGTGGGGCTTCTTCCGCCTGCTCTCGGTCTCGATCAACGTGCGCCATGAGCCGTGGATGCTCTGGATCACCGACCTCTCCAAGAAGGATCCCTATTACGTCCTGCCCATCCTGATGGGCGTCACCCAGCTGATCCAGACGCGCATGCAGCCGGCAGGAGGCGACGAGATGCAGAAGAAGATGATGTACATCCTGCCCTTCGTCATGGTCATCATGTTCGCCTCCTTCCCCAGCGGCCTGAACCTGTACTGGACCTTTTCCAACATCCTGCAGATCGGCCAGCAGTACATCGTCAACGAAAAGATCCACAAGGAGAAAAAGGACGAGGAACGGGAGATCAAGGCGCTGAAGCGGAAGAAAGGAGCCAAAGAGAAATGACGGACAAAAAGGAATTCGTCGCGAATTCTCTGAAGGACGCCATACAGAAGGCCGCCGAGGATTTCGGCGTTGCCGAAGAAAAGCTGAAGTACCGCATCATCACCGAAAAGACCAAGTACTTCGGCCACAAGCAGCGCGAGATCTTCATCGAGGCCTGGCGCTCCGACGGCAGCGAGCAGCAGGGGCTGGAGGGGTTCATCCGCCTGCTGCTGGAGGAGATGAAGCTCGACCTGAAATTCGACCTGGAGGCCAAGAGCGACTTCCTGCGCGTCAACTTCTTTGGCGAGGACTACAAGCTGATGCTGTACCAGAACGGCAACCTGCTCAACGCCGTGCAGTACCTGGCCAACCGCCTGTTCGCCGACGCCATCGGCAAGAAGATCTTCTGCGAGTGCGAGAACTACCGCAAGAAAAAGGAAGTGGAGCTCAGCGCCCAGGCCCACCGCTACGCCCGCCAGGTGCGGCGCAGCGGCAAGGCCGTCGACCTGCCCGAGATGAACCCGTTCGAGCGGCGCATCATCCATATGACCATCAATAAATATTCGGACCTGGAGTCCAAGAGCGATGGCGACAACTTCCTGAAGGTCATCACCATTCGCAAGAAGACGAATGGATGATGAGACGATCGTCGCCCTGGCCACGCCGCCGGGGCAGGCCGGCATCGCCGTGGTCAGGATCTCCGGGAGCCGCAGCGAGAGCATTGTCCGCGCGATCGTCCGGCCGCTGCCGGTGATCCTGCAGCCCCGGCACAGCCACCACGGCTTCATCCAGGACGGCCCCCGGCGCCTCGACGAGTGCCTGGCGGTGTTCTTTCGCGCCCCGCGCTCCTACAGCGGCGAGGACATGGCCGAGATCTCGCTTCATTCCAACCTGTTCATCGTCGAGGAAGTGCTGGACCTGGCCTGCCGCCTGGGCGCCCGCCCGGCGCTGGCCGGCGAGTTCACCTACCGCGCCTTCCGCAACGGCAAGCTGGACCTGCTGCAGGCCGAGGCGGTCAACGACCTGATCCGGGCCAATTCCCGCGCCGGGTCGCTGCTGGAGTTCGACAACCTGGAAGGCCGGCTTTCGCAGGCCATCGGCGCCGTGCGCGCCGCCCTGCTCAGCGAGGCGGCCGACATCGAAGGCGCCATCGAATTCGCCGAAGACCAGCATTTCGTCCCGGCGGCGAACCCGGCCCTGGACGAGGCGGCCGCCTCACTGGACGCCATCCTCGCTGCCGGCCGTTTCAGCGAAGTGCTGTCCCGGGGTCTGGCGGTGGTCATCGCCGGCCGGGTCAACGTCGGCAAGTCCTCCCTGTTCAACGCCCTGCTGCTGCGGGAGCGCTCGATCGTCTCGGCCCTGCCGGGCACCACCCGCGATTTCATCGAGGAGACCCTGCACCTGGACGGCTTCACCATCCGCGTCACCGACGCGGCCGGCATCCGCCCCGTTGCCGGCGACGACATCGAGAACCAGGGCATGCAGCGCAGCCTTGACAAGATCGCCGGCGCCGACGCCGTGCTGTTCATGGTGGACGCCTCACAACCGCTCCAGGACAGCGACCTGGAGGTCGCGCGCCGGCTCGGCGCCAAAAAACGCCTGCTGCTGGCCAACAAGAGCGACCTGGCCGACGAGAAGGCCGTGCGCGGCATTCGCGACGCCTTCCCGGGCGAGCCCGTGCACCTGGTTTCAGCCAAGAATGGCGACAACCTTGGGGTGGTGAGCGCCTTTCTCAAGGGCCTGCTGCGCGACCTGCCCGACCCATCGGGCATGATCGCGGTCAACCTGCGGCAAAAGGGCCTGCTGCAGAAACTGAAGGACGCCATCAGCCGCGTCCGCGGCCTGCAGGCGCAGCAGCCGGCGCCCGGCGAGCTGGTCGCTGAGGAGATCCGCCAGGCACTGCGCATCATCGGCGAGCTGACCGGCGAGATCGGCGCCGACGACATTCTGCGCGGCGTGTTCGCCAGGTTCTGCATCGGCAAATGAAGGTCGTCGTCATCGGCGGCGGCCACGCCGGCATCGAGGCCGCCTGCGCCGCGGCCAGGA
>JALOLA010000103.1 GCA_025456205.1 Acidobacteriota bacterium
GCTGACCGGCGTCGCGCGGCTGACCTTCGGCTCCATGGAACTCATGGCCGGCATCGACTTCGTGCCGATCATCATGGGCCTCTTCGCCATCAGCGAAATACTCGCCAACGCCGAAAAAGAAACCACGTGCATTCTGGAGTCCAGGCGCATCGAATGGCTGCCCACCTGGCAGGATATCAAGGACACCTGGGCCGCCACAACCCGCTCCGGCGTCATCGGCTTCCTGGCCGGTCTCATCCCGGGGTGCAGCCCGGCCGTGACCTCTTTCATGGTCTACGATCTTGAAAAACGCTTTTCGAAGCACCCCGAGAAATTCGGACACGGCGCCATGGATGCCGTGGCCGCCGTGGAGGGTTCCAACAACGCCACGGCCAGCGGCGGGTTCGTACCGCTCTTCGCCTTCGGCATCCCGTCGGGCCCCGCCCTGGCGGTGCTGCTCGGCGGGTTCCTGATGTACGGCCTCCAGCCTGGGCCGCGGCTCATGCAGGAGCAGCCCGCGCTGCTGTGGACCATCATCGCCAGCATGTACATCGGCAACTTCATGCTGCTCGTGCTCAACCTGCCGCTGGTGGGGCTGTGGGCGCGCATGGCGCTGATCCCCTTCCCCATCCTCGGGCCGATGATCGCGGTCTTCACCCTGATCGGCGCCTACAGCCTGCGCCACTCTTTCTTCGACCTGTGGATCTGCCTGCTCTTCGGCGTGATCGGCTACCTGATGCGCAAGTTCGATTTCCCGGTCGCGCCCATGGTCTTAGCCACGGTTTTGGCCAAGCTGATGGAAACATCCTTCATGCAGTCGATAGTGATGTCCAAGGGCTCGCCGCTGATTTTCTTCACCCGCCCCATCTCCATTGCCTTTATCGTGCTGACGGTCATCTCCGTGGTCAGCGGGTTCCTGCTGCGCCTCAAGGCCAAATCACAGCGGGTCGAACTCAAGGAGAGCGACGCATAAAAATTCAGTCTCCGGATAAATTTAATCTAATTATTTCGGTGGGTATATTAAATAATCCTGAGGCTTGATATTAAGCTTCTTGATGCGGTACTGGAGGGTGGAACGCGGCAGGGCCAGCAGCTTGGCGGCCCCCTGCTCGCCGCCGAGCACACCGCGGGTCCTGGCCAGCGCCCTGACGATGTGCCGACGCTCGCTGTCCCTCAGGGTGGCCACTTCTTCCGCTGCCATCTGCCCCTGCGGCCGCGCCGATTCCAGCATCTTCTCCACGTCGTCGGCCGATATGCGGTCGCCCGCCCGCAGGATGACAAGCCGCTTGACCAGGTTTTTCAGCTCACGCACGTTCCCGGGCCACGGGTAGGCGCTCAGCCGTTCCAGGGCGCGCGGGCCGTAGACCGGCTCGGGGCGGTTCATCTGCCGGGCCTGGATCTGCGTCAGCCGCGTCATCAGCACCGGGATATCCTCCCGCCGCTCCCGCAGCGGCGGGACGTGGATCGAAACGATGTTCAGGCGGTAGAACAGATCCTGCCGGAAGGAACCGGCGCGGATGCTCTCGCGCAGGTCCTTGTTCGTGGCGGCGATGACGCGGCAGTCGATCGGCACGGGCCGGCTGTCGCCCACCCGCTCGAACTGGTTGTCCTGGAGGATGTGCAGCAGCTTGGCCTGCAGGCCGATGGGCAGCTCGGCGATCTCGTCCAGGAAGATGGTCCCGCCGTGGGCGAGTTCGAAGCGGCCGACCCGCTTGTCGCTGGCGCCCGTGAAGGCGCCCTTGGCATGGCCGAAGAGCTCGCTTTCGAAGAGCGATGACGCCAGGGCCGGGCAGTTGGTTTTCACGAACAGATGCTGGCGCCGCGGGCTCAGATTGTGGATGCAGCGCGCCAGGTAGTCCTTGCCGGTGCCGGTCTCCCCGGTGATCAGCACGGTGGCGTCGGTGTCGGCCGACTGCCGGATGGTCTTTATGATCTCCGCCATGGCGGCCGAGGCGAAGAAAAACTCGTCCTGCTGGTAGTCGTCGCTGCTCTGCAGCAGGAAATCCTTCTCGCGCTCGAGGCTCCGGTTCAGCTTCTCAAGCTCGGCGTAGGCCAGCATGTTGTCGACGGCGATCGCCACCTGCCGCGAGACGTCGGTCAGAACCTCGGTGAGCTCGGAGATGTGCTCGGGCGCCGTGCGGAAGGAGAAGTGGATCGAGCCCAGGATGCGGTTGCGCACCAGCATCGGAAAGGCCATGGTGGCGTTCAGGCCGGCGGTCACCATGGCACCGATCGAGGACAGGTCTTTATAGCGGCCCAGGTCGTCGATGACGGTCGGCTGGCGCGACTGCACCACCATGCGCGCAATGGCGCCGTCGGCCAGCGGCCGGCTGTGCCGCATCAGGACCCCGCCGGGCTGGACGCCCTCGGCGGCGGCAAAATAGCTGATGGACTGGGTCTTGGCGTCGTAAAGGTTGATGGCCATGCGGTCGAAGGCAAAGTGCTTGCGCAGCTCCTTGGCCAGGGCCTGGAAGAGGTCCTCGCGGTTGGTCCGGGTGACCACGGCGTTGGTGATTTCAAGCAGCATCTTGTAGCGGGTCTCGGTGTTCCAGCGCATGCTCCACCTGATCGTCAAGCCTTGATGGCTTCGTGAAAAAGCCATCGAGGAAGCCGGCTATTTGTGAGTCCATCGAGGCCGATGAACCCGTAACAATCCGAAAATGACCGCAGCCTGTCATTCCGGCGAACGCCGGAATCCAATTATCGGGTTTTGTGCCCAAAAAGCAATCGATAATTCGGCAGAATGCCGAACTTTGGGCACACGTCTTTGTCGTAAGCCCGTTTAGATAATTTTTTAATAACAATTTCAAATTTTTATATTCATATAGCGCCTGGCAATGTTTTTGCTGGATGCAAACGCAAAACCCTGATCAACCTAATTTGTAATGTCATGGTCGAACTGAAATACGGCACCGGCAAAATCAAGATCGCCATCCCGGCCAATGCAAAGGTATCCATCCTGGAGCCGCTCAAGGCGCCGGTGCTGGCCTCAGTGAAAGCCGCGCTTGAAGAGGCCTTGCACGCGCCGCTGGGCAGCCTCGCCCTGGAAGCGATCATCGCGCGACGCCGCCCCCGGTCGGTGGCCATCGCGGTCCCGGATGAAACCCGTCCCGCTCCGCTCGGCGCGCTGCTGCCGCCGCTCCTGGATCGACTCGAAGCCAAACTGGAGCGGCCCCTGGCCGAGACGGCCACGCTTTTCATCGGCGGCGGCCTGCACCCGCCCGCCGACGCCGCCGCGATCGAACGGATCCTCCCCGCCGGCATCGCCCGGGGCTGCCGGATCGTGGCCCACGATGCGCGCACGGCCGCCATGCACGACTTCGGTACCACCCGCCGCGGAACGCCGGTGCGCATCAACGCCGGGTATGCCGGCGCCGATCTCAAGCTGGTGATCGGCCAGGTGGACCCGCACCAGTTCGTGGGGTTCACGGGCGGCGCCAAGGGCGTGGTCATCGGCTGCGCCGCGCCCGAGACCATCGAGAAGAACCACAGCCTCATGTCCCAGCCCGACGCCCAGGTCGGCCGGCTCGTAGGCAACCCGGTACGCGAAGACCTGACCGAGGCCGGAGAGATGGTCGGCATCGACCTGGCGCTGAATTACGTCCTGGATGCGGACAAGGACGTGGTGCATCTGGCGGCCGGCTCCCCGGCCTCGGTCCTGGCATCCTGCGCGGAGGTCTGCGCCAAGGTCTACGGGGTCGCCATCGCGGAGAAGTTCGACATCGTGCTCGCCTCCTGCGGGGGGCACCCCAAGGACATCTGCCTTTACCAGGCGCAGAAAGGCCTGAATCTGGCTTCGCAGGCGCTTAAGCCGGGGGGCCGCATCCTGCTGCTGGCGGCCTCGCCCCAGGGGGTGGGCGACGACATTTATTTCGACTATGTCTCGCAGTTCGCCTCGCCGGAGGAGGTGATCCGCGACTTCAAGTCGAGCGGTTTCCGCATGGGCGCCCACAAGGCCTATCTCTTCGGCCGGACGCTGGTGGACTTCGACGTGGCGGTGTTCTCAGACCTGGACCCCGGCATCCTGGGCAAGTGCCACCTGCGGGCGGCCGACCCCGCCGCCGTGCTCGACGAGTGGGTGGCGTCCTCCGAGGGCACCCCGAAAGTGGCGATCATCCCCAACGCCAACACGACATATTTTTATGAAAGAAAAGTTGAGTCCGTTGGCATGGAGAACCTGGACCCGTTGACCCGTGATCGCAGATGAGATGACCATCTCACGGCCCCGACACCAAACACCAAACACTAAACACTAAACACTAACCACCATCCGAGGAGAAACACACATGATCCAATTTCTGATTCACGAGGAAGCCGACAATGTCGGCGTGGCCACGGTCGACCTCAAGAAAGGGGAAAAGGCCACGGGTCTCTACATGGATTCGCAGAAGAAGGTCGAGATCAAGGCCCTGCAGGAGATCCCCCTCGGCCACAAGCTAGCGCTCATCAGC
>JALOLA010000058.1 GCA_025456205.1 Acidobacteriota bacterium
CAGCTGCGCCTGAAAAAAAAGGCGGTCGTGGCCAGCGACATACCGGGAAACCGCGAAGTGATCGTTGACGGGCAGAGCGGCATTCTGCTGCCGGTCGTCGATCACGAGCGCTTCGCCGCCGCTATCCTGCGGCTGGCCGCGGATGGCGATCTGCGCCGCCGGCTGGGGGATTTCGCCGCCGAGGATTTCAGCGCCTGGTCGGCCACCGCGATGGTGGCGCGCCAGGAGGAATTGTACCAGCGCCTGCTGCTGGGCAGCTGGACCCGTGCCTGAGACGCGCCGCCGGGACGCCCCGGCTTTACATCACCGGGTGGGTCGGATACAATGGGCGTGCCGCGGGCACTAACCCCGGGCGAGAGAAATCAATTGACGGAGGTCAAAATGAAAGGGAACAAAAAACTGATCGAGACGCTGAATGCGCTGTTGGCCGATGAGCTTACGGCCGTCAACCAATACATGGTGCATTCGGAGATGAACGCGAATTGGGGCTACGAAAAGCTGCACAAGCATTTCGAAAAAAGGGCCATCGACGAAATGAAGCACGCCGAGAAGCTGATTGGCCGCATCCTTTTCCTGGAAGGGCTGCCCGTGGTCACCAACCTGAAAAAGATCTTCATCGGCCCCGACCTGGCCAAGCAGCTGGCCAACGATCATGCCTCCGAGGCCGAGGCCATCGTGGCCTACAACAAGGCCATCCGGCTGGCCGGGGACCTCTCCGATTTCGCCACCCGCGAGATCCTGGAAAAGATCCTGAACGAGGAGGACGCTCACATCGACAAGATCGAGGAGCTTCAGGACCAGGTGGGGCACATGGGGGTGGCGATCTTCCTCACCACCCAGGTCTGATCCCGGCCGGGACGCGCCTCAGCTCAGGCGCATGGCCCGCAGGCGGGCGACACGCTCCTCGATGGGGGGGTGGGTCGAAAAGAGAGCCAGCAGGCTCCTGCCGCTCAGGGGAGACACGATGAAGAGGTGCGCGGTATGCCGGCTGGCCTGCAGCGGCAGGCGCCGCGAATAAGCGGTCAGCTTTTCCAGGGCCGAGGCCAATGCCGCGGGATCATGTGTCAGTTGGGCGGCGCCGGCATCGGCCGCGTACTCGCGCGAGCGCGAGAGGGCCATCTGGATGAGCGTGGCGGCCAGCGGCGCCAGGATGGCCATGGCCAGCAGGCCGATGATGCCGCCGCGGTCGTCGTCGTCGCGCCCGCCGCCGAACATTCCGAACCAGCGCGCCTGGTAGGCCAGGAACATGATGGCCCCGGCCAGGGTGGCGGCCACGGTCTGCAGCAGCGTGTCGCGGTTGACGACATGGGTCAGCTCGTGGGCGATCACGCCCTTCAGCTCAGCATCGCCCATCAGCTGCAGGATGCCGCGCGAGAGGGCGATGACCGCCTTGCCGGGATCGCGCCCGGTGGCGAATGCGTTGGGGGAATCCTGCTCGAACACGTAGATGGCGGGCATGGGCACCTGGGCCTGCTGGCACATCTCGCGCACCATGGCATGGATGCGCGGCGCTTCGCTTTCGTCCAGCGGGCTGGCGCGATAGGCCTTGAGGACGATCTTGTCGGAGAACCAGTAGGCGACGAAGTTCATCAGTCCGGCGAAGACCAGGGCGATCAGCATGCCCTGCCGGCCTCCGGCCACGCCGCCGATGAAAAGGAATATCCCGGTCAGGGCGCCCAGCAGCGTCACGGTTTTCAGGTTACTCATGGATTGACTCCTTCGGCTCCGGCGGCAGGACGACCACTTTTTCGTTCTTCTTCATCAGCCAGAGGCTTTCGCGCGCTTTCTTTTCCAGGGCCAGCGGGTTCTCCCGCAGCAGCTCGATCTCGCGGGTGAGCTTGCTTTTTTCCGCTTCCAGCGCGCGGATGGTCATCTGCAGGGCCTTGATCTGCTTTTTGGTCTTGACGATCTCGACGATGCCGCGGTCGCCGAAGACAAATGCCAGCACCAGGATGAACAGGAAGAAAACCAGCAGCAGGGCGAGCCCGCGCGACTGCAGCAGGGAGATCTCTTTTTTCCTGCTGGCTTCGTTCTCTTCAAGTCGGGACTGGCCGGTTGCGGGCATGCGGATAAATTATCATAAAAGCCCCGGCGGTGCAATCATCATTGATGCAAACGGCCAACAGGCCGCTGTTGCGAAGCCGGGACCGGGGACGAGCCGGTCGCGGCAACAGGGCGCGGAAAATTGACAAGAGTGCGTTTATATACTAGAATTTTTTCATGCAGGCAACCACTGACGGCTTGGCGCTCCCCGCATGCACAGCAAACTCATTTTACTGGCTGCGGCGGCCTGGCCCGGGCAAAAACAGCGAGGAATAAATGGCGATGGACGATGAAAAGGAAGGCGTCGGCTATGTGCCCGACGAGGACGAAGTGGATGCCGACGAAGCGAAGGCCGGTGAAAAAGGCCTCCACGGGGATGGCGGGCCCAAGAAGAAAAGCGTGGCCAAGCGCGCTCACCACCGGGCCGTCGACCCCGAAGACGCCCTGAAGGCCGTGATCGCCGAACGTGAAGAGTTCAAGGACAAATACCTGCGCGGCCTCGCGGAAATGGACAATTTCCGCAAGCGCATGAAGAAGGAGAGGGAGGATTTCCAGAAATACGTGCTCACCGAGTTCCTTCTCGACCTGCTGCAGATCTATGACAACCTGGAGCGGGCCCTCAAGGCCAAGACCAGCGAGCTGGACAAGGGCATCGTCTCCGGCGTGGAGATGATCCGCAAGCAGTTCCTGGACCTGCTCAAGAAGAACCAGGTGCTCGAGATCGACGCCCTGGGCAGGCATTTCGACCCCGCCTTACACGAGGCGCTGAGCAAGGAAGAGCGCGAGGGCATCAGCAAGCCGGTGGTGGTGGAAGTGTACCAGAAGGGCTTCATTTACAACGACAAGCTGCTGCGCCCGGCCCTGACCAAAGTGGCGGTCCCCGCCGCCAAGGCCCAGGCCGCAGACGCCGCCCCCAATCCCTGATGGCCAAGAACATCGGCATCGACCTGGGCACGACCAACTCCTGCATCAGCTACCTGGAGGGAAGCGAGGCCCTGATCGTCCCCAACCCGGAGGGGGCCAGGGTCATCCCTACGGTCATCTCCCAGACCGCGGATAAAAAGCGCATTTTCGGCAACGCCGCCAAGCGGCAGATGATCACCAACAGCAGGAACACCGTCTGGGGGATCAAGCGCCTGATCGGGCGCAAGTTCGACAGCCCGGAGGTCAAGGAGATCAGCAAGCGGGTCGGCTACGAGATCGTCCAGGCGGAGAACGGCGACATCAAGGTCAAGCTGGCCGACACCGCCTACTCCAGCGAGGAGATCTCCGGCATGTTCCTCGGCTACCTGAAGGGCATCGCCGAGAACTATCTCGGCGAGCCGGTGGCCGACACGGTCATCACCGTGCCCGCCTTCTTCAACGACGCCCAGCGCCAGGCCACCAAGGTAGCCGGGGAGATCGCCGGGCTGAACGTCACGCGCATCATCAACGAGCCGACCGCGGCGCTCATCGCCTATGGGCACAAGCTGAAAAAGGACGGCCTGTACGCCGTCTATGACCTGGGCGGCGGCACGTTCGACATCTCCATCGTCGAGGTCAACGGCGACATCTACAAGGTCATCTCCACCCTGGGCGACACCTTCCTGGGCGGCAGCGACTTCGACGCCCAGATCTGCAACTGGATATTCCACGAGGTCGAGCGCGAAACGACGGTTGACCTGCGCGACAGCCGCGACGTCGTGCAGCGGGTGATCCAGGTGGCCGAGAAAGCCAAGATCGAGCTGTCGTTCGACCAGGAGACGCTGGTCTCCATCCCCTACCTGCATCATTTCAGCGAAGGCTCCAACTATCATTTCCAGAAAAAGCTGACCCGCTACCAGCTCGAGTCCAGCACCATGGAGTATATCGACCGCACCCTGGACCTGATCAAGAAATCGCTGGACGACATCAATCTCAAGCCCGGGGATATCGAGCGCACCGTCCTGGTGGGCGGACAGAGCCGTATGCCGCTCATCTTTCAAAAGCTGTCGCAATTCTTCGGCAAGCCTCCCGACATCCAGATCAACCCCGAGGAGGCCGTCGCCCAGGGGGCGGCGCTGCAGGCCGAGATCATCAAGGGCCGGGTGCGCGACCTGCTCCTGCTCGACGTCACCCCCCTGTCGCTGGGCGTGGAGACCAAGGGCGACAGCTTCACCAAGGTCATCGAGCGCAATTCCACCATCCCCACCAAAAAATCGATGGTCTTCACCACCATCACCGACAACCAGACCACGGTCAAGATCCACGTGCTGCAGGGGGAGCGCTCGACGGCCTCGGGCAACAAGTCGCTCGGGTTCTTCAACCTGGTCGGCATCCCCCAGTCGCTGCGGGGCATCCCCCAGGTCGATGTCACCTTCGAAATCGACGCCAACGGCATCGTGCGCGTCTCGGCCCAGGACAAGGCGACCGGCCTCAGCCAGAGCATGAAGATCCAGCCGGCCAGCGGCCTCTCCCCCGAGGAGATCGAGCGCATCGTCCAGGACGCCAAGAAAT
Source organism: Acidobacteriota bacterium (assembly GCA_025456205.1). GTDB lineage: Bacteria > Acidobacteriota > Aminicenantia > UBA2199 > UBA2199 > UBA2199. The sequence goes on from JALOLA010000058.1 coordinate 4,519, forward strand.
TCGAGGAGCAGGACAAGGCCAACCTGCGCCTGGCCAAGTCCAAGATGCAGCTGCAGGAGGAATGGGAAACCGTCAAGTTCTACTACCAGCGCTTCATCGAGAAACTGAACCCCCACGACAGCGCCGAGATCGATTCGCTCATCGGCCGCTGCGAGAAGGCGCTCGAAGGCAACGACCTGGACCTGATCGAGAACCTCTTGAAAAAGATGAAGAATTACCGCGTGATGATCAACGCCATCCTCACTTCCGAGTTCTCCAAGTAGGCGGCCATGGCCAAGAAAGACTACTACCAGGTCCTGGGCGTCAGCCGCGACGCCAAGGCCGAGGATATCAAGAAAGCCTACCGCAAGCTGGCCATGCAGCATCACCCCGACCGCAACCGCGACAACCCCGAGGCCGAGGAGAAGTTCAAGGAGGCGTCGGAAGCCTACTCGGTCCTGGGCAACAGCGAAAAAAGGCAGGTCTATGACCGCTACGGCGTGGAAGGGCTGCGCGGCGGCGGCAGCGACTTCGGCTTTTCCGCCGAGTCCATCTTTTCCGATTTCGGCGATATCCTGGGCGACATGTTCGGCTTCAGCGGCGGCGTCAGCGGCGGGCGCCAGCGCCGCGGGCCACGCAAGGGCGGTGACCTGGGGCTGGAGGTCGAGCTGACCCTGCAGGAGTCCTTCCTGGGGGTTGAAAAGGAGGTCGAGGTCGAGCGCGAGCGCAACTGCGACGCCTGCGACGGGTCGGGGAGCGAACCCGGCCATGATGCGGAGACCTGCCGCAAATGCGGCGGCAGCGGCAATGTCCGGGTCAGCCAGGGTTTCTTCTCCATGGCCACGACCTGCCCCGGCTGCCGGGGCAACGGCAAGGTCGTCTCCCATCCCTGCCGCAAGTGCCATGGCCACGGCCGGGTGCGCGAGAACAAGAGGATCAAGGTGAGCTTCCCGGCCGGCATCGACGACGGCAACCGCCTGCGCGTCAGCGGCGAAGGCGAAGGCGGCCGGCAGGGAGGAGCCCCCGGGGACCTGTACATCTCGGCGCGCATCCGCCCGGACAAGCGCTTCCAGCGCCATGGGCAGGACCTGCTGCTGCAGTTGCCCGTCAGCTTTTCGCAGGCCGCGCTTGGCGACCAGGTCACCATCCAGACCTTCGAGGGGGCGGAGAAGATCAAGATCCCGCCCGCGGCCCAGAACGGGCAGATACTCAAGATCAAGAACAAGGGCTTCCACCAGGTCAACCGCTGGAGTCGCGGCGACCTGCTGGTGCAGGTGCGCGTGCAGACGCCCCGCAGCCTTTCGCGGCAGGAAACGGAATTGTTCAAGAAGCTGCGCGAGCTCGAGGCCGGCAAGGGCCAGCCCCTTTTCGACGGCGACCTGGTCAATTGATGGGCGAGCGGCGCTTCTTTTCCGCCAGCGAGGCCGTCGCCGGCCGCATCACCATCGATGGCGACGAGTTCCACCACATCGTACACGTCATGCGCCACCGCGCCGGCGACGAGCTGGAGGTCGTCAACGGCCGCGGGCGGCTTTCATCGGGACGCATCGCCGCTGTCCAGGGCCGCTCGCTGCAGGTCGACGTCCAGCGCAGCGAGGATTTCCCGCAACCGGCGCCGCGGGTGATCATCGCCGTCTCGCTGACCAAGGGGCACGCCATGAACTGGATGATCGAGAAGTTGAGCGAGATGGGTGTCGACGAGATCCGGCCGCTCGTTTGCGAGCGCACCGATGTCGCCTGGAGCCAGGCGCAGCTGCGGCGCTGGGAGAAGATCGCCGCCCAGTCGCTCAAGGTCAACCGCAAGTACTGGCTGACGCGCATCCTGCCCCCCGTCGCGCCCGCCGGGCTCATCGCCGCGGCACAGGGGACGCCGGCCAGGGTGCTGCTCGACATCGCCGCCGCGCGCAGGCTGGAGCCGCCCGCCGCCTGGCCGGCCCTGGCCGTCGTGGGGCCGCCCGGCGACTTCAGCGACGCCGAGAAGGAGATGTTCGTCGCCGGCGGCTTTATGCCGGCCCTGGTCAACGATGCCATCCTGAAGACCGAGACCGCCGCCCTGGCGGTCGCCGCCATCCTGAAGAATGATTGAGCTGAAGGGGCAGATCGGCAAGTACAGGATCCTGCGCAAGCTGGGCAGCGGCGGCTTCGGCACCGTCTACCTGGCCGAGGATACGATCCTGAAATGCCAGCGCGCCTTGAAGATCCCGCATCGCACCAGCAGCCAGGCCGACAAGCTGCTGCAGGAGTCGGTCCTGCAGACGAGGCTCCTCGACCATCCGCATATCGTCAAGCTGCTCACCGTCGACATCATCGACAGCATCCTGATCATGGTCATGGAATACATCGAGGGCACCGACCTGGAAAAGATCCTCGACCAGTCCAGCGCCCTGCAGATCAAGAACGCCCTCAGGTATTTCAAGCAGATCCTCTCGGCGCTGGCATTCGCCCACCAGAAATCGGTGATCCACCGCGACATCCGCCCCTCCAACGTCCTGATCAACCTGGACGACGACGTCAAGGTGGCCGATTTCGGCACTTCGACCCTGCTGCAGGAAAAGCAGTTCGCCACCACCAAGATCGGCTCGCCGCCCTACATGGCCCCGGAGCAGTTCGAGGGCAAGGCGGTGTTCGCCTCCGACGTGTATTCGGCGGGCAGCCTGTTCTACGAGATGGTGACCGGCTTCCCGCCCGTCGTCCTGGCCAACCCCATGGAGATCTACAAGCGCGTCAAGGCCGGCCAGCTCACGCCGCTCGCGCAGAAGAACTCCCTGGTGGCGCCGGAGCTGAACCGGGTGATCATGAAGACCCTGGCCCCCGACCTGAACGTGCGCTACGCCCAGGCGCATGACGTGCTGAACGACCTGGAGCACCTGGGCGACCGCAACCGCGACTACAGCAGCGAGCTGAAGGACATCCAGAAGCGCATCCAGGCGCGCGAGAGCCGCAGCGACACGGTGTGCTGGAACTGCCGCAAGGCCATGGGGCGGCGCGCCAAGACCTGCCCCTACTGCGGCGAAGCTCAATAGCCTGTCGCCGGGCCTTGATTCGTCCCCTGTTTACGGTGATAATATGGCCAAGGAGCGACCATGGAACGAGAAGACCTGTTCAGGAAGATCAGCGTTGAGAACGATAAAAAGATGGTGCTGCTGGTCCTCGACGGACTGGGCGGCCTGCCGCTCAATGACCGCACCGAGCTGGAGACGGCGAACACGCCGAACCTCGACCTGCTGGCCGCCGAAAGCGAGCTCGGGCTCAGCCATCCCATCGCCCCGGGCATCACCCCGGGCAGCGGCCCGGCCCACCTGTCGCTCTTCGGCTACGACCCGCTGAAATACGAGATCGGCCGCGGCATCCTCGAGGCGCTGGGAGTGGGCATCGCCGTCGGCGCCCGCAGCGTGGCCGGGCGCGGCAATTTCGCCACCCTGGACAACGGCCGGATCAGCGATCGCCGCGCCGGGCGCATCCCCACGGAAAAGAACCGCGAGATCATCGCCTACCTGCGCGAGAGGATCAAGACCATCGAGGACGTCGAGGTCGGCCTCTACCCGGGCGAGGAGCACCGCTTCGTGCTGGTGCTGACCGGCGACGGGCTCAGCGACCAGCTCTCCGACGCCGACCCCGAGGTGACCGGCAAGCCCATCAAATACGCCGAGGCCCGGAGCGAGGAGGCCGCCAGGACCGCCCGCGTCGTCAACCTGTTCATCGACCGGTTGACCAGGGAACTCGCTGGTTTTCACCCGGCCAACACCTGCCTGCTGCGCGGCTTCGCCAAGTATCCGGCCATCCCCTCCATGAACGAACTGTTCCGGCTGAAGGCGGCGGCCATCGCCGTCTATCCCATGTACCGCGGGCTGGCCCAGCTGGTCGGCATGGAGATCCTGGAGACCGGCCGCACGATCCGCGACCAGGTCGCCACGCTCAAGCAGCATTACGCCGAGCACGATTTTTTCTTCGTTCACGTGAAAAAGACCGATTCCTACGGCGAGGACGGGGATTTCGCCCACAAGGTCGGCGTGATCGAGGAGTTCGACCGCTGGCTGCCCGAGATCCTCGAGCTCACCCCCGACGTCCTGGTCGTAACCGGCGACCATTCCACCCCCGCCGTCATGAAAGGCCATTCCTGGCACCCCAACCCGGTGCTGCTCAAAGCGGCCTTCCAGCGGCGCCTGCCGGCCGGCGGCGCGTCCCTCGGCGCCATCGCCTGCGGCCCGCCCGACGGCCAGGCCTGCGGCAGGGTCGACATGGCGGAGGCGCGGGCGAAGTTCTCGGAGAACGCCTGCGCCCGCGGCATCCTGGGCAACTTCAAAGCCATGGACGTACTGCCGCTGATGATGGCCAACGCCCTGAAGTTCAAGAAATTCGGAGCCTGACCCGTGCCCTACCGCAGCCTCGAGGTCGGCGACCTGGCGACCAACTGCTACCTTTTCTTCGCCGCAGACAGCCGCCAGTGCCTAGTCATTGATCCCGGCGCCGAGGCGGAGAGGATCCTGGCCCTGATCGCCGATGAGAGGCTCCTGCCCCAGGCCGTCGTCCTGACCCACGCCCACCCCGATCACATGGGGGCCGCCGCGGCGGTGACCCAGCGCTTCCGCGTGCCGCTGTGGGTCCATGAGGCCGATGAGAAACTGATGCGCTCGCCGGCCGGCCGCGGCCTGGCCGCCATGTTCGGCGTCACGCCGCCAGCAGCAGGCCGCCTGCTGGCCGACGGCGACAGCATCGCCGTGGGCGGCCTCGAGCTGAAGGTCGTCCACAGCCCCGGCCATTCCCCGGGCTCCATCCTGCTCCATGGCGCCGGGCTGCTCTTCACCGGCGACACGCTCTTCCGCGGGGACGTGGGGCGCACCGATCTGCCCGGGGGCAGCGAAGACGAGCTGCGCCGCTCGCTGGAGCGCATCCGCGAACTCCCGCCCGCGACGGTCATCCTTCCCGGGCATGGGCCGGCCAGCGTCCTGGAACAGGAGCTGCTGGACAATCCCTACCTTTGAGCATGGCCGGCCAGTCCCCGCCCCGATCGCCGCTGGCGCAGTTCCTGCAGTACGCGGAGTTCGAAAAGGGCTTCGCCGCCAACACCATTCTCTCCTACCGCCGCGAGCTGGAGAAGTTCTTCGCTTTTTTGGAGCGCCGGCGCCTGGACTGCCTGCGCCTCGACGAGAAGGACATCGTGGACTTCATCCGCTCCGCGGGGAGCGGAAGCAAGGCGGTCTCGTCCCAGGCTCACCTGATCTCGGTGCTGAAAAGCTTCTACCGCTACCTGCTCCATGACGAGCTGATCGAATCCAGCCCCGTCGCCGCCGTCGCCCTGCCCAAGAAATGGGCGCGGCTGCCGAAGTACCTGTCGCTGGATGAGGTCTCGCGCCTGCTGGAGTCGCCCGACAGCACCACGGTCATCGGCCGCCGGGACAAGGCGATCCTGGAGCTGATGTACGCCACCGGGCTGCGCATTTCCGAGGTGTCGCAGCTGAAAAAGGTCGATGTCTACATGGACGAGGGCTTTTTGCGGGTGCGCGGCAAGGGCGGCAAGGAGCGCGTCATCCCCTGCAGCGAGATCTCCCGCGCCTGGCTGCGGGAATACCTGGAAAAAAGCCGCCCGGCCCTGGTCCGCGCGCATGAGCCCGGGCAGATATTCGTGAACTACAGCGGCGCGGTGTTCAGCCGCCAGGGGCTGTGGAAGATGATCAAGGGCTACGGGGCGAAGGTCGGCCTTTCCGCCCGCCTGACCCCGCACGTGCTGCGGCATTCGTTCGCCACCCACCTGGTGGAAAAGGGGGCCGACCTGCGCTCGGTGCAGATGCTGCTCGGCCATTCGTCGATCACCACCACCGAGATCTACACCCACCTGGCCAAGGACCAGCTGAAGCGCATCTATGACCAGTTCCATCCGCGCGGGAAAAAAAGTGAAAACCGGAAGTAAAGCGGGGGAGCCGGGCTCCCTCGCCTGCTCGCTTCTTAGAACTTGAAATACAGGGTGAGATAGGCGTACAGGTCCGCCGCGGGCTTCTCTCCGCTCGCCGGCGCGTCATAAAAGACGTACTTGAGGCTGGGAATGACCTTCACGTTGTCGCTGAGGGTCCAGCCGAGTCCGGCCAGCACCACGTTGGCCCTGGCCCAGTCGGCCATGGGGATGTAGTCGATCTTGCTGCCGGCGGGGTTGGCGTCGAGCAACCGGTCAATGCGCCCTACCAGGTCCAGCTTTTTACCGGCCTTGAATACGCCGAACAGCGAGACGAACTTCAGGTCGCTGCCCATGCCGTCGGTCTCGGCGTGGCGCCAGCCGAAATTGAGGCCGCTGCGCCCCCATTTCCCCTTGACACCGGCAAAGGCCTGAAGGATGTTGACCGAGCTGTCGTTGCCCATGTCGGTATAATCGCCGTAGGCTTCAAAGAACAATGACGGCGTTGGCTGGAAATTGATGCGGCCGTAGACTGCCTTGCCGCGGTTGGTCTCCGACTTGAGGCCGGCGCCGTTGCCGAAGATGACGGTGTAGGTCAGCTTGTTCCCGGCGTCCAGCGCCCCCTTCAGTCCCACGCCGAACTCGCGGGAATTGCCGAACTTGAACAGGTCGATGGGCGTCTTTTCCATCGGCCGGTAGCCCCAGAAGTCGTCGAGGGTGTCATACAGCGGGGTGCCGATCAGGCCCAGCAGCAGCGTCTGCCTGCCGAGCCTGGCGGTGAGATAGGCGTCCTTGACGAAGGGGACCAGTGTCGACGACGTCTTGAAGTCGCCTGGGCTGTTCACTTCCAGGCGCAAGCGCATGGCGTACTTGTCGCTCAAGACATTGTCATAGGTGAAATAGACCCGCCGCAGCCAGAAGCCGTTATTGCTTTCGATGGCCGTGTCGTGGTGGGCCAGCACGTAGGCGTAGTCGCCGAACAACAGGCCGGAAAACTTGCCTTCGCCCTTCAGGAGCATGGCGGGCATGAGCACAAGGCACAGGACCAGCGCCGGGGAAAAGTTTTTGCGTTGCATGTGGTTCTCCCTGATCATCCGCCGGCGCTACTGGCCGATCCGGGCCAGGGCCTGGGCGACCTTGCCGGCGGCCAGGCCGATGTATCCGGCTTCCGGGACGTACTTCTGTCCCTCCTTGAGGATCCAGCGCAGGAAGGCCTTGACCAGCGGTTTCTTGGGCTGGCCCTTGCAGACCAGGTAAAGGTCGCGGGCCGGCGGGCTGGGATACTTGTCCCCGGCGATGGCCCGGGTGATCGCATCGCGGTTGCCGTAGAAATCTTCATCCGCATCGATCCTGCCGTTGCCGTTCAGGTCGATGGGCAGGATCGCCGTTCCGGCCATGGGCTTGAGCGATGTGGCGTCATAGGCGTAGTTGATGTTGTTGTAGCCGATGCCCAGGGCGTCCTTGCGCACGGCCTCGTTCAGCCCCGGGTCGCCGAAGACGCCGATGCCCAAAAGATCTTCCTGTTTTTCGCCCATGAAGGCGGCCCAGGTCTCGGCCGCGCCGCAGGAGTCGGAGCGGGTATAGACGTGGACCTGCACGCTGCCCGTGCCGCCCAGCAGCGCGTTCCAGGTCGGCGCTTCTTCCTGGAGCCAGATGCGCGCGAAAGCGGATTTCCTGATGCCTTTTTTCATGATCTCCCTGAACAGCGGGTTGGACTGGTTGATGACCGGGACCACGGCGTCCTTGGTGACCGGAACGAACCAGGCACCTTTCTGCACCTCGGCGGGGTAGATCTCCCGCGACACCATGCCGATGTCGACCATGTCGGACAGCGCGTCGGCGATGCCCTTGCCGGCCCCGCCCGCCGAGATGTCGAAGCGCACGCCGGGGTGAAGCTTGCGGAATTCCTCGGACCATTTCATGACCATGGGGTAGAGCGCCCAGGCGCCGGAAATGGTGATCGTTCCCTGGAGCTTTGCCGTGGTTGCTTCCCGGGCGGGCAGCGCCCGGCCGGGCAGAAGGAGCGTCAGGGCCAGCAGGGTCAGAATGGCGATCGTTTTTTTCATCGGATCTTCCTCCATGTTATTGATTTTCCGGGAAATGCGCATCCCGGCAGCAATGTTCTGTTTGGGCTACAATCATAGTACAATTATATTACAAAGTTCGCGCTTGTCAAGATATTCGCAAATAATTTTTGAAAATCTCCTGATCCCGGGAAAAGGCATCATTTGTAATTCAAGTTCTTTTCGGCTACAATGGCCACGAGGTGATATTTGCAACGAACCCTGGCCATCATCAAGCCCGATGCGGTCCAGCGCCAGCTTGTCGGGGTGATCATCTCCGAGATTGAAATGAACAAGTTCGCTATCAGCGCCATCCGCACGCTGCAGCTGACCTCCGCCCGAGCCGCCGACTTCTACCAGGAGCATCGGGGCAAGCCCTTCTATGACAGCCTGGTCGCAGCCACTGCCTCCGGGCAGCTCTATGCCCTGGTGCTGGAGAAGGAGAACGCCGTCGACGCGTGGCGGCAACTGATGGGGCCTACCGATCCCGCCAAGGCGGGACCGCTGACGCTGCGCCGGCGCTTCGCCATCGATATCCAGCGCAATAGCGTCCACGGGGCGGATTCGCCGGCAAAGGCGGCGCAAGAGATCGATTTTTTCTTTGGAGAGGGGGCATGAAAAGTTTCCAGATCCGCAGCAAGATGGTCGGCGGCGTGGCGGTCCTTTACCTGAAGGGGCACCTCGACGCCCACCAGGTGGCGCGCTTCGAAAAGGAGCTCGTGCGCATGATCAGGGAGAACAATTTCAACATCCTGATCAACGGCCAGGACCTGAACTACATCACGTCGGCCGGCATGGGCATCATCATGGGC
>JALOLA010000059.1 GCA_025456205.1 Acidobacteriota bacterium
CACTTCGAAGGGGAAGATGATGAAGAGCCGGCTCACCCAGCGGCGGATCCAGGCCACCCGCCCGTAGCGCCAGGCCCAGACCGTTGGACTGATGTAATAGTAGACCGGGATGCCGGCGCGGCGCAGGCGGCGGGCCAGCCGCAGGTTGAAGTCGGGATAGTCGATGAGCAGGGCGGCGGCGGCCCCGCGCTTCAGCGCCTCGCGGTGGATGCGGCGCATGATGCCGTGGATGCGCCAGAGATGGGCGGCGACCTCGATGATGCCCACCACCGACAGCGAGCGGTTGTGCACGACATTCTCGAAGCCGCAGGCGGCCAGGCGGTCGCCGCCGATGCCCCAGAAACGGACGTTCTCGCCGCCGGCGGCGAACTCGTTCAGCACCTGCACGGCGTAGGTCTCGGCCGAGTTCTCGGCCGCCACCAGCAGGATGTTCCTCACCGGGCCACGCCCTCGTACTGCAGCTCGGGCATCTTCTCGCTCTCCTTCTCGCCCAGGTAGAAGGCCCACTCGTTGTATTTTTTCTTGCCGCGGTATTCGCGAAACGCCGTCTCCGGCGAGGTGGAGCAGACGCCAACCAGGACCGCCCGGCTGAAATAGGCCCGGGCCAGATGCGCCGGCACGACCAGGTATTTCGCGTCGCCGCCGGAGGTGTCCTGGAAGACCATGTCCCAGCGGCCGTCCACGCTCATCGGGTCGGGGTAGAGCTGGCGCAGGAACTTCTCCAGGTGCAGAATCTCGAAATTCTGCGGGTAAAGATTGTTGTGGCTCTTGACGTACAGGCCGATGGCCGTGACGTACTGGCGGGCGCGGAAGACCAGCTCCGCCTCGGCCTCGCGCTGCGCCTCGGTCTGCCAGAGCGGCACGGCCATCAGCAGCAGCACCGCCAGCACCACGACGGCGATCATCAGCACGATCATCACGTAGCCCGCCCGCGGGCGGGCCGGGGTCATGAGCTCACCACTCGGCATAGGGGCTGCCGTCCAGGGATTCGGCCTGGGAAAGGCTCTTGACGTCGATGACGCCCTGGGCCTGCTCGGGGTCGAATTCCTCGTCCTCCAGGGGCTCGGCCATGACCAGCTGCCACTCGTGCTTCTTGACGATGGGGTCGAAGGGCACTTCGCGCAGGTAGCGGGCCGTGACCAGGTCCTCCAGGCCGGAGGGGTACTTCTTCTTGTCGAAATAGTACTTGTTGATGGCGTCGCGCACCTGGAACAGGTTCTCCTTCAGGACCGCCTCCTTGGCCCGCAGCACCGAATACTTGTACTGCGGCACCAGGATGGCCACCAGGATGCCGATGAGGGTGACCACGATAAGGATCTCGATGAGGGTGAAGCCTTTTTTCGCCATGTTTTTATTATAGCAGATTTTTCGAGAAATATATTGACTTTGCCCTTCTAATGAATTATTGAATATCTTCCGGAATCAATCAAGGAGATCGCCATAAATCGTTATTCTGGCAGGGCAAAAAAGCACAAAAGTATCTCTGTAAAATAAAGGAGGAATGATGAGGGGAAAAAGAAAATGGCTGTTTCTGTCTCTGGCCTTGGTATGCATCTTCGCCCTGGGCGCCACGCTGCTTTCAGGGGGTGACGGCACGCGCTCGCTGCCGCTTGAAAAGAAAATGCCCCGCTCTCTCGCCCGCTTGAGCTCCATCTACGAAGCCTACGGCGTGCAGAAGCTCAGCGGCATTCAACGGCAGGTCGCGGCACCGGGAAAATCCGTTGCCGCCGATCCCGAGCAGGTCGCGCGTGAATTGTTGCTGAACAGGCTGCTGGCCGCGGGCGACCCGCTGCTCATCGACAGCGAGCCCAAGAGCAAGGATCACGGCAAAACGCTGAATGCGTTGATCGACCCCGTGCTGCAGCAGCGCTGGGGCAATCCCGATTTCGACGTGGCCCGCGGCGTGCTTACCGCTTCCGCCGACCCCCGCGACATGGGATCGGCCTACCTGAAGATCCGCAAAGCCTGGAAGCAGGACAAGTCCTGGAAGGCCTTTTGCGAGTTCGCCCTGCCCAAAAGCAAGGAGATCGCCGGCGATCCCCGCCTCCGCTACCTGAGCCTGCTGCCCCAGCCGCAGCTGGACAACGACCTGGGCAGCCGCTCGACCGGCGCCCCGCGCCTGCGCGCCGGCCAGCCCGGCAACTGGAGCGACAAGGGCTACACCGGCCGCGGCGTCATTGTCGGCGACGTGGACAGCGGCGTGGACTGGGCCCATGGCGATTTCCTCAATCCCGACGGTACAAGCCGCTTTCTCTATATCTGGGATACATCGGTGACCAACGCCACCAGGACCCCGGAAGCCCTCTTTGGCATGACGGGCTTCAACTACGGCACGGTCTGGACCAAGACCGAGATCGACGGCGGTTCGTGCACCGAATTCGACCCTGCTTCCAGCGGCGGCCACGGCACCCATACCTGCGGCACGGCCGCCGGCAATGGCGGCGCCACCGGCAAGTACACCGGCATGGCCCCCAATGCCGACATCATCTTCGTCAAGGGACTCGACCCCATGGGCGTCGAGTTTATTTTTGAAATGGCCAGCCGCCTGAACCGGCCGGCCGTGGTCAACAACTCCTGGGGCATCTCCTGGAAGCAGTACGGGCCTTATAACGGCTGGGTCGAGCTGTTCCCCGGTGACGGCACCGACGAATATTCCCAGTATTTCGACTGGCTCACCGGCGCCTACGGCAACGGGCATGTCATCGTCAAGTCGGCGGGCAACAACGGCATGTGGCAGACCTACACCGACCATTCGGGAAACTACTGGTTCGCCATGTACGACGGCTCGCTGCACTTCGGCGGCGCCACCACCCAGGCGACGCCCATCAGCCATATATACAACCGCATCCCGCACGGATATGGCCCCTACTATGAATACAGCGACATGATGATCCGCTCCGACGTCCCGGTGCGCGTGCAGGTCACCCTGGCCGAAGGCGCGATCTGCGCCATGGACACAGGCACGTCTGGTTTTATCCCCGGAGCGGAAGATATCACCTTCTACACCTATTACGACCTGAATTACGGCATTGATCCTTATAACGGCGAATACATGGGCTTCATGTGGTTCGACTCCTACCCCTCCCCCTCCTGGCCGAAATTCGCCGATGGAAACTGGACAATTCAGGTGACGCCTCTCAACGCCGGCGACACGGCCAACTACGACATCTGGCTCTACAGCTCGCGCCCCTATTTTTCCAACGCCGCCCACACAGCGGCCCGCAACGCCTACGATTCCTGCTTCACCACCAACTCCAGCCACGACGAGTACCAGCTCGACTGGGCCGCCTCGCGGCACGCCATCACCACCGGCGCCTGGACCACGCGCAACGAGTGGCTGGGGGCCGACGGCCTCATGCATTATCCCTGGTCGCCGTACAACATCGAGCCGTGGAAGAACACCATCACCTATTTCTCTTCGCCGGGCCCGAGCCGCGACGGCCGCATGAAGCCCGAGATCGCCGCCCCCGGGGCCATCATCATGTCGGCGCGGCCGGCCAACCTCGCCATCGCCAACTCCAATCTGGACCCGGATTTGCGCCACCAGTGGATGTGGGGCACCTCGATGGCCGCCCCGCACTCCACCGGCGCCATCGCCCTGATCCTGCAGAAATACCCCGGCTCCAGCACAGGCAGCGTGCGCGGCATGCTCACCTCCTGGGCCAGGAACGATTCTGAAACCCGCGCCATCGGCCATGACGGCTTCGGCGCCGGCAAACTGAACATCCTGCCGCTCAACGAGCCACCCGTGGCCGTGGTCAGCGTCGACAACGCCGAATTGGTGCTGGACGACAGTGACAAGGCCACATTCGACGGCTCCGCTTCCTATGACCTTGAGAATTTCACCCTGAGCTACAAATGGAGCCTGGTCTCGGCCCCGGCCGGCGCCGCTCCCGGCTTTGCCCCTGACGGGAAAAAAGCCGTCCTCTCTCCCGATCTCGAGGGCACCTACCAGGTGGGCCTGGTGGTCAACGACGGCATCGTGGACAGCGCCATGGCCGTGGTGCCCGTGACCGCCAGGTTCTACCCGGTGCTGCCCCCCGCCGCCGCCGCGCTGCAGCGCCTGGAAAACAACTTCATTTTCTACAAGGAATACATCAACAAGCTGTCCTGGGCCGTCAACCCCGAGAACAAGACCACGCTCACCGCCATCAAGCTCTACCGCAAGGCCAAGGGCGCTGATGACGCCAGCTACGTCCTCCTGGCCAGCCTGGCCCCCACGGTCTTCGCATACGAGGACAAGGGGCTGACCCAGGCGCAGCTGTTCACCTACCGCATCACCTCGGTCAACAGCCGCGGCAAGGAAAGCGACCCGGTCGTGGTCAGCAACTAAAGGAGCCCGCCAATGAAAAAAACCATACTGTTCCTCCTGCTGCTCGGAACGCTGGCCTGGGGCCTGCCGGCGGTCGATCTCGACCTGGGCCTCTTCTTCGGGACGCGCTCGGTCAAGGACGCCCAGATCAGGGAAGTCTACGGCAACGGCACGGCCTATTTCCCCTGCGTCGCCGTCAATTTCTGGAAAGGCCTGTTCGTGGGCCTGGGCTATGAGGGCGGTTTCGACCGCGAAGGCAAGATCGGCCTCTACCAGGAGGAGACGAGCCTCAAGGTCAGCGGGCTGGAGTTCTTCGCCGGCTACCGCTTCGACCTGGGCAAGGTCTCGCCCTACCTGAAGCTGGGCCTGGGCAATTATTCCTACGAGCAGGTGGTCAGCGGCCAGGCCAGGGTGGACGAGAAGAAGTCGGCGCTGACCCTGGCCGCCGGGGCCAGGTTCTATCCCCTGAAAGGCCTGTTCCTCGCCGCCGAGATCAAGTGCGTGCCCCTGAAGGTCAAGCCCATGGACATCGAGGTCGACCTGGGCGGCATGCGCCTCGCCGCCGGCATCGGCTATACGTTCAATCTGTAAGGACCGGCAACCGACCATGAGGCGGGAGGACCCTTCTCCCGCCTTTTTTTTCGCGAAGTAAAAATGAGATCAACAAAATTTTTCATGACCCTGGTCGGATGCCTCCTGCTGGCGCTGGCCAGTCCCGGCGCCACGAGGGACCCGCTCTGGCGGGTTGTCCTGCCGGGCGCCGGCGCCGGGTCGCCGGCGGTGCATGGCGGCCACGCCATCATAGCCACCAGGGACGGATCGCTCATCGCCCTGGACGGCTCCGGCAAGCCGGCCTGGAAGCAGAAGCTCCCCGGCGGCTGCCTGGCGGCCCCTGCCATCGACGCCAATGGCGATATTTACGTCGCCTGCGCCGAGGGCACCCTGCTGCGTTTCAGCGCCGCCGGCAAGGAGCTCTGGCGCACCACCCTGGAACAGGAGCTGCTGGCCACCCCCCTGCTGGGCCGAGACGTCCTGTACACGGTAAGCGGCACGGGCCGCATCTGCCGGATCGGCAAGAAGGACGGCGCCATCAGCAAGCAGGCTGAACTCGGGCTGCCGGCCCACTCATCGCCAGTTTGGGATACGGACCGCACGACCCTGCTGGTGCCGCTCAAGGATTACCTGCTGGCGGCCATCGATACCGAGCTCAACGTGCGCTGGAAATACCGGACCGCGGGCGTCATTTTCTCAGCGCCGGCGGTCACGCCCAGGAACGAGGTTTACCTCACGTCGATGGACCACCACGTGTACAAGCTGGACAAGGAAGGCCGCGCCCTGTGGAAATACAAGGCCCGCGGCTGGATCAAGGCCTCGCCGGTCATTGACGAGAAGGGGCGCGTCTATTTCGGGAGCTATGACCGCAATTTTTATGCTGTAAGCAATGACGGCAAGGCCCAGTGGCAATTCACGGGCAAGGCCCAGTTCACCGCCAGCGCCGTCATCGACGAGGCCGGCAACCTCTACTGCGGCGACACGTCGGGGACGGTCTACGCCCTGGACCGCGACGGCAAGCTGCTCTGGCAGCACAAGAGCCCCGATTTCATCACTGCCGATCTGACCATCCTGCCCAGCAAGGTCCTGCTGGCCGGGAGCATCGATGGCGTCATGCTCGCTTTCCGCACCAGCCATTCCCTGTCGAAAAAAGCGTGGTGGGCGAAATACCTCGGGAACCTCGCTAATTCGGGATTCGATGATTAGTTCATCAGACTTCCGTGACGCGTGACGCGTGACGTGTAACATGAAAGAACTGCAAATGAGGTCCATATTTTTTATTCGCTGAAAGCGAGCAAAACGGATGATCGCTTCCCCGCAACCCGTGAAGGCAAATCACGATCAAAAACAATAGCGATAAATAGTCAAGAGAGTGCAGCTACTTGTCACGCGTTACGCGTCACGCGTCACGGAGGATTTACCCCTGACCCGAGCTGTTTTTTTTCTGGCGATACGCTTCGAACAGCAGAATAGCCGCCGCCGCCGACACGTTCAGCGATTCCACCGCCGGCGAGTGCGGCACGGCCAGGAGCTGGTCGGCGTTGCGCTTCAGCAGCGTCGAGACGCCGCGGCTCTCGTTGCCCAGGATCACGGCCGTCCGCGCCGTGAAGTCAAAGTCATAGAATTTCATCCCGGCGCGCTGGTCGCTGGCCACGATCCAGAAGCCGTTCTTTTTCAGGACCTCGATGTCCTGGGCCAGGTTGCCCGCCTGCACCAGGCGCACCTTGCCCAGGGCGCCGGCCGACGTCTTCCAGACGGTGTCGTTCACCGGCGCCGAACCCCGCACCGACAGCAGCACGCCGTCGGCTTCCACGGCCGCGGCCGTGCGCAAGATCGCCCCCAGGTTGCCCGTGTCCTCGATGCCGTCGAGGACCACGACCAGGCCGGTCCTGACGGCGGCCAGCATCTCATCCAGGCCGCTGAACTGCACCGGGGCGACCTCGGCCCATACTCCCTGGTTTTTTGCGCCGGCCTTGCGCTCGAGGGCCTCGCCGGGGACGAACTGGAAAATCACCCCGCGCCGGCGGCACAGCTCGATGACGGCTGCGATCCTGGCGTCCCGGCGGTCGCGGTTGAGCAGGACCTTGTTGACCGGCGCCCCGTCGCGCAGCGCCTCGACCAGGGCATTGAGCGACGTGATGGCGGCCATCAGCGGTCGTCCATGGCCACGCGAAAGCCCAGGATGTTCAGGCGCGAGACCGGGCTCTCGCTGCTGCGGTTGGCCGAGCGGATCAGCTCGCTGCCGTTCGCCCACGAACCCCCGCGCACCGAGCGGCTCGTGCCGGAGGCGGGGCTGCGCGGATCGCGGTCGGGCGAGGCCCGGTAAAAGCCGGGATCATAAAAATCGGCCATCCATTCCCAGACATTGCCGGCCAGGTCCAGTATGCCATAGGGCGACGCCCCCGCCGGGAAGGAGCCGACCGGGGCGGTGGCGGCGTAGCCGTCCTTGCTGCCCTTCATGTTGGCATGGTTGGCCGTCGGGGCACTGCGGCCCCAGGGGTATTTTCCCCGCGCCGCTTTCTCCCATTCGGCCTCGCTGGGCAGGCGGAAGCGGCGGCCGGTCTTTTGCGACAGCCAGCGGCAATAGGCGTCGGCGTCCTCCCAGGAGACGTGGATCACCGGGCGCTGGAGTCGGCCCCAGCCCGCGTCGGCGGCCAGGGAGCGCCCGGTCTGCAGGCAGAACTCGTCATACTGGGCGAAGGTCACCTCGGTCTTGCCCAGCCAGAAGCCGCTGATGAAGACCTTGTGGGCGGGATGCTCGTCATCGTCGCCTTCGCCCGCCGGTGAACCGATGGTGAATTCTCCCGCGGGCACCTTGACCATGACCGTGTCGTTGAAGAAAACCTGTTCCTGGGCGCCCTGGCGGTTGGTCCGGGCCGGGGCGACGGCTTCTTCTTCGGCGGCCTCTGCCGGGGCCGGCGTCACGGTTGCGGGGGCGGTCTTGGCGTCGGCGGACTTCGCCGTTCCCGGCACCGGGCTCAGCGTGGCCTGCCTGGCCGCCGGCGCGGCCTCCGGCGGGGCTTCCTCTCCGGCCGCGGGTTCGTCCTGGACATCGGGCGTGCCTGCCTGCGGCGGAACGGCGACCGGCGCCGGCTTGTCGGCGGCGGCAACGGGCGCGGCGTCCTTTCGCGCGGTGAAGCGCATGACAGCCATGGCCGCCGCCAGCATGACCACCAGGGCCGCCAGGGCCAGCAGCCATCGTTTTCCCCTGCGCGCCGGTGAACGGGACATCGTTTTTTCCCCGGGCGGAAGCAGTTGTGTCCTCTCCAGCTCGCGGCCCGGTTCGCGCAGGGTGTCCTGGCGACCGCCCACCGGCAGGCAGGCCTGCAGGCCGGCCAGCAGCTCGCCGCAGGTGGCATAGCGCGAATCCGCGTCACGGGCCAGCGCCTTGCTTACCACCTGCTCCAACCCGGCAGGCAGCTGCTTGTTGAAATCGCTGAGCGGCGGCAGGTCGGCGTGCATGATCTTGTAGATCACAGTGGTGATGCTTTCGCCTTCGAAGGGGTTGCGCTGGGTCAGCAGCTCATAGAGGATCGCCCCTAGGGAAAAAATATCGGCGCGGCTGTCCACTTTCCTGCCGGCGATCTGCTCGGGGGACATGTAGCGCGGCGTGCCCATGAGCGTCCCCGTCTGGGTCATGGTCGACGCCGAGGTGCGGGCGATGCCGAAATCGACGATGGAGACCTTGAGGTCAGGTCCGACCAGGATGTTGGCCGGCTTGATGTCGCGATGGACGATGCCCTTGCCATGGGCATAATCGAGCGCGGGGGCGACCTGGCCGACGAGGCGCACGATCTCCTCCAGCGCGAACTTCCGCCCCTGCAGCAGCAGGTCTTCCAGGCTGCGGCCGTCGATATGCTCCATGGCGATGTAGATCAGCCCTTCATGCTCGCCAACATCGTAAATGGTGACGATATTGGGATGGGAGAGATTGCCGGCCGCCTGCGCTTCGCGCAGGAAGCGCTTCAGCGCCTCGTCGCGGCCGCTCTCCTGGCGCAGCAGGTCGAGGCGGATGGTCTTGATGGCCACCGTCCTGCCGATGTAGGGGTCGACGGCGCGGTAAACGATCCCCATGCCGCCTTTGCCGATCTCGCCCTGGATGGTATATTTGCCGATCTTGTCCATATGCGACCGCCCGCGCAGATTCTATAGCAAGGCCCCGGCGATTGCAAGCCCCGGCTTGCGGCC
The DNA here is from genome assembly GCA_025456205.1 of Acidobacteriota bacterium. GTDB lineage: Bacteria > Acidobacteriota > Aminicenantia > UBA2199 > UBA2199 > UBA2199. The sequence goes on from JALOLA010000059.1 coordinate 9,053, forward strand.
GCGCGTATTGCTTTTTTTTCGCGAATGGTCTATAAACTGTGGCGGGAACATGCGGCCCGACGACATTTTTATCCGGTCCCAAGGGGGCGACCATGCAAAGTACCTATGATCCGCAACTGATCTACGACGTGTTCGACCGCTACGGCTTCGCCGTGCTGCGCATCGACCAGTTCGACCGCGGCAACTACGCCAAGATCAGGGCGGAATTGAAATACGACCAGCTGACGACCGACAACCTGCTGGAGATCACCACCAAGCTCAAGACCCTGGAGAAGAACGAGAGCGTGGAGATCAGCATCATCAACATCGACATGATCCACAAGACCATGAGGCTGAACATCGCCACCAAGCCCGAAGAGAACACGGTGAAGCTCGATTGACCGCCGCCTCTCCTCCACTCATCCCCGCGAACGCCCGCCTGGGGGGATCGGCCATGACGGCCAGCGGCAGGGACCTGCTGCGCCTGTTGGACCAGGTCGGCGAAGGGGTCTATTTCACCGACCTGCAGCGGCGCATCACCTTCTGGAACAAGGCCGCGGAAAGGATCAGCGGCTATCACGCCAGGGAGGTCCTCGGCCGGGGCTGCGCGGCCAACATCCTGATCCACGTCGATGATCGCGGCCGCCAGCTGTGCCTCGGGGGCTGTCCCCTGGCCCGCACCCTCCAGGACCGCCGCCGGCGCCGGGCCGACGTCTTCCTGCACCACCGCGAAGGCCACCGTGTCCCGGTGCGCGTGCGCGTATTCCCGCTGCTGGACGAAAATGGGAAAGTGTGCGGTGCGGCCGAGCTGTTCGTCGACACTTCCGAAAAGCCGGCTCTCGAGGAGCGCCTGCAGCGACTGGAAAGGATGGCCATGAACGACCGGCTCACCGGGGTGGCCAACCGCCGCTACTGCGAGATCTTCCTGCAGGCGAGGATGGAGGAGTTCCGCCGCCTGCGCTGGCCGCTGGGGATCGTCTTTTTCGATATCGACGATTTCAAGAACGTGAACGACCGCCATTCCCACCGGGTCGGGGACCTGGTCTTGAAGACCGTCGCCCGCACCCTGCGCCATAATGTCCGGGCCATCGACCTGGTCGGCCGCTGGGGCGGCGAGGAATTCCTCGTCGTCCTGCGCAGCACCGACTTGCGGAACCTCAAGCTCATCGCCGGGAAGCTGCGGGTCCTGGTCGAGCGTTCGCTGCTCATCGAGCAGGGGAAGCCCGTGCGCGTGACGGTCTCGGGCGGGGCGACCCTGGCCCGGGCCGGCGACACCGTGACCGGGCTGGTCGAGCGCGCCGATCTGCTCATGTACAAAGCCAAGAAAGCCGGCAAGAACCGCGTCGCCAGTTCGCGATGAACGAGGCCGGCGCAGCGGGCTCTATCCCTCGTCCAGCACGCTGCGCACCTTCTGGAGCAGCGATCGCGGGTTCAGCGGTTTCATCAGCAGGTGGATGCCCGTCTCGACCAGCCCCTTTTTGGCGATGATGTCGGCCGTGTAGCCGCTGATGAAGATCGCCGGGAGACTTTCCTTCATTTTTCGCAGCCCGGCGAGGGTTTCGCGGCCGTTGAGCCTGGGCATCAGCAGGTCGCATACCACCAGGTCGATCCGCTGCCGGTTCTCCTGGAAGACATATTGCGCGGAAATGCCATCGGTCGCTTCCAGGACCGTGTAACCGAACTCCTCCAGCATGGAGCGGGTGACCTGGCGTACGGCCGGGTCGTCCTCGATCAGCAGGATCGTTTCGCTGCCGCCGGGAATGTCGTCCGTTTCCCCCTTGCCGGCTGCCGGGCCCGGCCGGGTGCGCAGGGGGAGATGGACGGTGACCGTGGTCCCCTGGCCGGGAGCGCTGGCCACATGGATGAACCCGCCGTGCTTCTTGACTATGCCGTAGGCGATCGCCAGGCCAAGCCCGGTCCCCTTGCCTACGTCCTTGGTGGTGAAGAAGGGCTCAAAGATGCGCGCCTGGATGTCCGCGGGCATGCCCGTGCCGGTGTCCGCCACGGCGAAGGCGGCATAGGAGCCACGGGGGATGCCGGCGCTGTCGGCTTCCAGAACGCGGATGGCGGTGCCGATCGTCAGCCGGCCACCGCGCGGCATGGCGTCCCGGCTGTTGTTGACCAGGTTCATCAGCACCTGCTCGATCTGGCGGACATCGGCATCGACCACCAGGACATCGCTGGAGAGGTTCAGGGAGAAGTCGATGTCCTCGCCGATCAGCCGCGCCAGGACCTTGTGGAAGCCGTAGATGGTCTCGTTGATGTCGACCGGCTGCAGCTCGACCTCCTGCTTGCGGCTGAAGGCCAGCAGGCTGCCGGTCAGGCTCGCCGCCCGGTCACTGGCCGCCAGGATGCGCTCGATGTACCCTGTCAACGGCTCCTGCTCCGGCAGCTTCATCTGCAGCAGGGAGCCATAGCCGACGATGGTCGACAGGATGTTGTTGAAGTCGTGGGCCACGCCGCCGGCCAGGATGCCGATGGCCTCCATTTTCTGCGCCTGCAGCAGCTGCTCCTCAAGCTTCTTGCGCTCGGAGATATCGCGCACCATGGCCAGCAGGAACACGTCGGCGGCCAGGTCGATGCGCGTCAGGCTGACCTCGGCGAGGAAGGGGGTGCCGCCGGCCCGGAGGTGGGTCCATTCGAAGAACTGCGGCTGGCCGGCATAGGCGGCCTTGATCTTTTCCTGCGCCTTTTCGCTTGACCTTCTGCCGTCCGCCTGCAGCGGCGGCGAAAACCGGGAGGGCGAGGCGTTGATGATCTGCTCGCGGGTGCAGGCGAACATCTCCAGCGTCTTGGAATTGCAATCGAAAAAAAGATCGCCTTTCATCACGAAGATGGCGTCGTTGGCCGCTTCAAACAGCGCCCGATAACGACGCTCGCTCTCCAGAAGCTTTTCCTCTCCCAGCTTGCGGTCGCTGATGTCGAGGAATGCGCCCACCAGCCCGCCGACTTCCCCGTTGGCATCGATAAAAACATCCTTGGCATAGATCACCGGGCGCAACTTTCCGTTTTTATCCTTCACCTGGAACTCATATACCTGATGCTTTTTCTCCTTCATCAATTCGAGATCCTTCTGATGATAGGTGGCGGCAAGCTCGCCCGGCCAGATCTCGTGCACCGTTTTCCCCTTGATCTCATCCGAGGTCACCCCCAATATTTCCGTGAAGGCATCATTGCACCCGGTATACTTGCCCTCCTTGTCCTTGAAGAAAACGGCCACCGGGATCGCCCGCAAAAGGGAAGAGATGAACTGGTTGCTCATGCGCAGGGCTCTTTCCGCCCGTTTGCTCTCGGTAATGTCCAGGGCGGTGAACGTCACTCCGGCGGACAGATCCGCCGGATCGATGGGGGTGGAGCTCAACAGCACGTCAATGATGCGACCATCCTTGCACTGCCAACTCGTTTCCACCGTCCCCGTGCCCCGCTCCGCGATCTGCCGGTACTTTTCCTTTCCCACATAGTCAAAATCGGCATCACTGGGGTAGAGCCGCCGCGAGCTTTCGCCGATCAGTTCTTCCTGCGTCCAGCCGGTCATTTCGCAGATCCGGCTGTTGACCAGCGTGATCACCCGCTTGCAGACCACGCCGATCCCGGTGGGAGCGGCGCGGAGAATGCTGCTGAGCATATTCTCGCGCGCCTGCAATGCATCCTGGGCCTGCATGCGCTCCCTGAGATCGATCAGGCTGCCCTGCACCGCCACCGGCCGGCCGCCCTCCAGAAGCAGGCGCGATCGGATCATGCAGGTGAAAACTGTGCCATCCTTGCAACGGACCTGGTATTCCCGGTAGGACAGGTCTTGGCCATTCAGCAGGCGGTCCAAGTTCTCCCTGGCCCGCGCCCCATCGGCGCTCACCAGGATCTGAAACACATTCATTCCAGCCAGGATTTCCGCTTCGCTGTAGCCAAACCACTGCAATCCCGTCTGGTTGACGAAGGTGATCCCGCCATCCAGGTCCATCTCGAAAACGCAATACGGCAGGGAATTGACCGTTTCCCGGTGTTTCCCTTCACTTTTGACCAATGCCGCTTCCGCCAGCTGCTTTTCCTGCAATTGCCGCTTGAGCGCTTGCAGGGATTCGCGGATCGACCGGCCGGCCAGGTCCTGCAGCAGGAGCACCACCAGCAAAAAAAGTGAATTGATC
>JALOLA010000060.1 GCA_025456205.1 Acidobacteriota bacterium
ATGTCGCGGGCGTATTCGCTGCCGGCGGGGTCGATCAGCCCCGGGTACTTGCTCCAGCTTTCCAGCGGGTGGATGGCCGGATACTTGCGGGCGTCGGAGCGCTCGCGCGACAGGCCGTGGAAGGCCCCGACCACCTTCAGCGTCGACTTGGTCACCGGCTCGTCGAAGTTGCCGCCGGCCGGACTGACCGTGCCGCCGATGGTGATCGAGCCGCTGCTGCCGTCGCGCAGCCGCACCAATCCGGCGCGCTCATAGAAGCCGGCGATGACCGATTCCAGGTAGGCGGGGAACGCCTCCTCGCCGGGGATCTCCTCCAGCCGGCCCGACATCTCGCGCAGCGCCTGGGCCCAGCGCGAGGTCGAGTCGGCCAGCAGCAGGACGTGCAGGCCCATCTGCCGGTAGTACTCGGCCAGGGTGACCGCGGTGTAGACCGAGGCCTCGCGGGCGGCGACCGGCATGGAGCTGGTGTTGCAGATGATGATGGTGCGCTCCATGAGGGTGCGGCCCGTCCGCGGGTCGGGCAGCCTGGGGAATTCCTTGAGCGTCTCGACGACCTCGCCGGCCCGCTCGCCGCAGGCGGCGATGATGACGATGTCGATCTCGGCGTTGCGGCTCGTCACCTGCTGCAGAACGGTCTTGCCGGCGCCGAAGGGCCCCGGGATGCAGTAGGTGCCACCGCGGGCGACGGGGATGAAGGTGTCGATGATGCGGATGCGGGTGACCATCGGATCCACCGGCCGCAGCCGCTCGCGATAGCATTTGATCGGGCGCTTCACCGGCCAGTTGAAGCTCATGGTGACGGGCCGGCGGCGGCCCTGGTCGTCCTCTAGCTCGGCGATGACGTCGTTGACCGTTTGTTCGCCGGCGGCGGCGATCATGGCCACTCTCAGTTCGCCGTCCATGTGGAATGGGACCATGATGCGGTGGCGGAAGATGCCTTCCGGCACGGTCCCCAGCGTGTCGCCGGCAGTGACCGTGTCCCCTATGGCCGCCGTCGGGGTGAAGGGCCATGGCTTTTTTTCGTCCAGGGGGCTGAGGTAGACGCCGCGCTCGAGGAAAAAGCCGCACTGGGCCGCCAGCTCCGGCAGCGGGTTCTGCAGGCCGTCGTAGATCTGCGCCAGCAGGCCGGGACCCAGGCGCACGGACAGCATCTCCGCCGTGAACTCGACCCTGTCCCCGATGCCGATGCCGCGGGACATCTCGAACACCTGCATCTCGGCCCGTTGCCCGCGGATGCGGATGGTCTCCGCCTTGAGCTTCTTGCCGCCGCTGGCCACGTAGGCGACCTCGTTCATGGAAACATCGCCATCGACCTCGACGGTGATCATATTGCCGTTGACACCGACGACCTTTCCTTCAGTCATTGCGCTTCTCCATATTCAGCAGTGGGCTGTCGGCGCTCATCCATGGGCCGATCGTCCCGCTTGACGGGACCGTTCGCCCCGCTTGACGGGGCCGCGCCGTCCAGGACCCGGGCGTATTTCTGGACGAAGGCCTCGCGGCCCGGCTGGCCGCGCCAGCGGTCTTTCCGCTCCAGGAGCAGCAGCTTCAGGCGGTAGACGACCAGGCGCCCGAGACCGAACTGGGTGCCGGCCTCGAGCTCGTCGAGGCGGCCCCAGCGCTTGCGGTCCAGGGCGATCTCGATTGCCTTGGGGGTGCCGGCGGCCAGCGCCTCCTTGACAACGGCGGGCAGCCCGGCGCAGAACGGAGCGGGCCGCAGGAACGGCTCCGCGCTGACGCCCAGCCGCTGGGCGCGCTGCCGGGCCAGCTCGTCACGCAGGGCCGCTTCCCAGGACGCATATTCCCGCCACACCCCGGGATCGCCGTGGTCGTGGCCGAGGGCGGCGAAGGAGATGCGCGCCAGCAGGGCGTGGTCCGGCGCCGCCAGCTGCTCGCGGCACGACTCGAGCCAGGCCGTGCTGCTGAACGGCGGGGTGCCTTCGAAAAAGAGCATGGGCAGCGACGCCACGAGATAGTAATACTGGGTCAAGTTACGAGTCCTGCTTCAGGGCGTCGGCGACGATCCGGGCCATGACCGGGTTGAGGAACACGGCGAGGTTCTCCGCGATGCTGGCGGCGGAAAAATCATAATACGCCTGGCCGTTCTTCTCGGCGATGCGGAAGCCGTCCGCCACTTCGGCGGCCGCCTTGATCTCGATGCCGGCGGCGATCCTGCCGGCCATGGCCTGGCGCAGCGCACTGGCCATGGCCTCGAAGCGCTCCGCGGGCAGCAGGACCTCGATCCGCTCCTGGCGTTCGGGCGCCCAGTTGGCGATCATGGCGGCGATGGCGGCGGCGATCTCCTTGTCCCCAAGGGCATCCCTGGCCTTGTCCTTGAGCAGCGCCGAAAAGACGGCTTCCAGCTGCTTCCTGACCTTCAGGACCAGGTCCCGGGAGGCCTGCTGCAGCGATTCGCGGCCGGCGCGCTCCATCTGCTCCTGTTCCTGCCGGGTCCTGGCCAGCAGGGCCTCGGCCTGCGCCCTGGCATCGGCCACGATGCCGTCGGCCTGCGCCCTGGCCTGCTGGAGCAGCGCCTCGCTTTCGCGGCGGCTCTTGTCCACGCCGTCGCGCTGAATGCTGTCGATCAGTTCCTTCAATTGCACGTCGGGGATGTCTTTGGCTTCCATGACAGGATTTTAGGGGATAGGGGCTATCCTGTCAACCCGGGAACAGGCTAAAAAAGACGGGATTCGGTGACGCGTTACGCGTCACGAAGGCTTACTGTTTTTTGAAAACATCACTGAAGAAATACACGGGTACATCGAGGTTTTCTTTCAATTGCATGTAGCAGCCGGGACAGGAAGTGACCACCGCGGCCGCGCCCAATTCGTCGAGCTTCGCCGATTTTCTGTTGAGGATCTTTTTCGCGGTCGATGGAAAGCCCACCTTGAAGATGCCGCCGAAGCCGCAGCACAGGGCGGATTCGTCGTCGCGAAAGCGCCCGCCGAACTGCCCCAGGAAATGGCGCGCTTCTTTCTGCAATTTAAGCGACTTCAGGTTGTGGCAGGGGTCGTGATACGTGAACGGTCCCTGGAAACAATTCACGAAGCCCGGGTCGATCGCGGCGTCGCGGCAGTGGCGGAACATGAAGTCGCCCAGCTCGAACACCTCGATGCCGGGCAGTTCGTAGTATTTCCTGAAGGCCAGCACGCCGGTGGAGCAGGGCACGACGATACGATTGAAATGGAATTTCCTGAACACCGCTTCGTTCTTTTTTTTCAGGGCGGCAAACTTGTCGCCCCAGCCCTGCGAGAGGTAGGGAAAGCCGCAGCATTGCAGCCCCGGCGGGTAAAGGACGCGGAAGCCCTGTTTTTCCAAGAGCGCCTTGATGTCAATCGTACGCTGCGGGTAAAAGTAGGTGAACACGCAGCCGGGGAAGAGCAGGATGTCGTATTCGCGGTCGTGGTCGCGGCCGACGATCTTTTTCAGTTCGGCTTTCTGGAAAGCGGGAAGGGAAAGCCTTCTCTTCAGCGGCGTGCGCGCCAGCAGCCGCGGCAGCCAGAGCACCCGGCGCAGGATGAACCCCTGGTAGAAGAACAGGGCGAACTTTTTGAGCCAGGGGATGCGCCTTCCCGCGGCGGCGCGGTTGCGCTGCTCGATCATCATCCTCGTGAACTCGACCCCCTGCGGGCAGGCGTGCTCGCAGCCGCCGCAGACCAGGCACTGGTAGAGCAGCCGGCGGTTGCGCGAGTTCGGGGCCAAGCGGCCGTCGGCCAAGGCCTTGGCCAGGTTGACCTTGCCGCGCGGCGAGTTCGGCTCCGTGAGCTCGGCCTGGTAGACGGGGCAGGCGGATTGGCAGGTGCCGCAGTCGGCGCAGAGTTTGGCGATCTCGCGGATGGTTTTTTCAGCCATATGCGGCCATTATAGCAGAAACCGCGCCCAGCGCGGCGGCGGAAACGGCTACAGCCTGGCCAGGGCTTGCCGCGCTTCTGCTGCCAGCGGTGTGTGGGGGTTGGCTGCCACGCAGGCCCGGTAGCTCTCTTGGGCTTTGGCGCGTTCCCCCAGGATCTCCATGGTGCGGGCATAGAGGAAGGCGTCGTGCCAGAGCCAGAGCCGGGTCTCGAAGTCGCCGGCGGCGATCTTCCTTAGCCTGGCGAAGGCCGGGCCGATCCGTTCGCGGGCTTCCTCCGTCTTCCCCTCGCGGGCCAGCAGGTAACACAGCGAGACCTCGGTCATGTGGCCCTGGCGCAGGGAGAATTTCGCCAGGTCCTCCAGGATCCAGCGGGCGCGGCGCGGCTCGCGCCCGGCCAGGACCAGGCCGCGGGCCAGCAGCAGCCTGAGCTCGCGGATATCGAAGAAGCCCGGGACCTTGGCCTCGGCCTGCTCGAGCAGCCCGCAGGCCCGGGGGTAGTTGCCGGCGAACAAGTCCTGAATGCCCTGCAGGATCTCCGCGGCGTCCGGGAATTGCTGCTGGTGGATTTTTGCGAAATATTCCTTGGCCTTTTCCGGCTGGCCGGCCGCCAGGTGGGCGTAGCCCAGGAAAAGCCAGTTGCCGGTGGCGCCCAGGCCGTACAGGCTTTTGCAGTGGGAATAGGAGCGCTGGAACAGGGCGATGGCCGCCGGTGCGCCCTTTTCGAGGAATTCGATCTCCAGGATCCGGTTCATGGCGTCGTGATTGCGCGGGAAAACGCGCAGCGCCTCCTCCAGGTCGCGCTTCGCGGCCGGGTAGCGGCCGAGGCTGGCTTCGCAGTCGCCTTTCAGGTTCAGGAGCGCCGAGCGCAGGTAGGGATTCTTCAGGGGCAGGGCGACGGCCCGGTCGATCAGCTCCAGCGCTTTTTCGGGGTTGCGCTGCGCCGTTTTCTGCTGGAAGCACTCGTTGACCAGCCCGTAGGCCTGGGCCAGGGCTGCTGGATCGTCCCGGAAGACCGCTGGCCGCCCGATTTCGTTCACCTCCATCCTGCCGTCGCGATGCACGCGGATGGCTTTGCCTTCATTGCCCTCCGTGATGACGGCCCAGCCTTTGTCGCGCCAGCGGTTTTCGGCGATGCGGCTGCTGCTGGGGAGCACGACCAGGAAGTCGGCGGCGGTCAGGCCGGGATCCTGCGCATAGTCCGGGAACATGTTCAGGCGGGAATTCGCGAGCGGGGCAAAATTCCATTCGGTCAGATAGGCCAGGTGCGAGAGCAGGTTGTTGGCGCCCAGCACGAGCAGGGAGCCGCCCCGGGGATCGTTGCCGAGAACCTTGGCATCCAGAACCGCGCCCGGAGCGCACAATACCGAGAAGCAGGTGCCATTGGCCGCCAGCAGGGCCGACGGGTACATGCCCTGGAAATTCTGCAGATAGAACAACGCCAGCTTGCGCGTCCCGGTACCCGACTCAATGAAAACGCCATTGGTGAACACCGGCGCAAAATCATAGGCGCGGAGCTCGAACGCCGCAGAATAGGATTTCCTTTCCAGCAGCCTGCCGTCCGCGCCAAGAACCGCCAGCTGGTTGTCGAAGCGGTCCGAGTTTACCGAGCCGTCCCGGGCGAACACGCCTTTGCCTGGATGGGAAAGAAAGGCCAGGGTGAGCGGAACGGGCATATGCTGCAGCCGGCTCACCAGTGAATCGTTGAGCTTCTCGATGGCATTCTGCGCGGGGTAGCGCTGCCAGTGGCCGGGAGTACGGACCAGGTGCGCCAGGTGGACGCGGAAGGGGGCAAAATCGCGGCGCCAGACGGTGCCACCGAAACGGTTCGTTGCCCGGACCGTTGTCCCGGCGGCCTCCACTTCATGGAGCTGTCGCGAGCCATAGGTCATGAAATAGGCCGCCGCGACCAGGAACAGGGTCGCGGCAGCGATGGCGGCCAGGCGGCAGAACCTGGGTATGCGGCGCAGCAGGCAAGGCAGCAGCGGCGCGCTGCCTTTGCGCAGGCGCTCGATCATTTCCGCCGTGCTGCGGAAGCGGTCCTGCCGGCGCTTGGCCAGCGCCTTGGCGACCGTGAATTCCACGACCGCCGGCACCTTGATGCCCCGCGATTCGATGCGATCGGGCGGCTGGTTCAGGTGCATGAGCACCAGGCTGATGGTCGTGGTGTCCGGGAAAGGGTAGGTGTTGGTGAGCGCCTGGTAGAGCAGGATGCCCAGCTGGTAGATGTCGGAGGCCGTGTCCAGTTCCAGGCCCTGGATCTGCTCGGGGGAGAGGTAGAATGGCGAGCCGACGATCTCGCCGATGGACGAGGTCCTCTCCATGTCGCCGATCTCCTTGGCCAGGCCGAAGTCCAGGATCTTGACCCTGCCGTCGGCGGCGAGCATGATGTTGGATGGCTTGAGGTCGCGATGGATGATGCCCTGGGCGTGGAGGCTGCCCACGCCCTGAAGGATCTCCAGGTAGACGGGCCGGAACTCTTCCCAGGTGAAGCGCCCCCGGGCCTTCAGCAGCTCCTTCAGGGTCAGGCTGTCGGCCCGCTCCATGACCATGAACCAGATGCCTGACCAGTTCTCCAGGGAAAAGATGCGGATGATGCGCGGGTCGCTGATGCGGCGCGACAGGTTGATCTCGCGCTGCACGCGCAGGAATTTCTTTTCGTCCTGCAGCAAGGCGGGGTCGAAAAATTTCAGTGCCACCGCCGTCTTCAGGGTCAGGTCGGTCGCGGCGAAAACCAGGCCGAACCCGCCCTGGCCGAGCAGTTTCTCCAGTTGGTAGCGGCCGCTGATGACGGTCCCGGCTTCCAGGCGCGGCAGGTTGAGGTAACGGATCTGCGCTTCCGCAGTGGCGCCGGTGCGGTCCGCGCCGCTGCCGCCGCTGAAACTGCCGCCCGTTGCCGCTTCTTCTTTTTTCATGCGCGATCGCCGCTTTTCCCTCCGGCCTGGCCTCGAGGGGCGATTGTAGCAGGAATGGCGGCGCACGGCAATTCATTCCGCCGGCTCGGGGCGGAGCTCATGGTCCCGGCCGCGGGTTTGTCTTTGCTGTGCGTTTGTCATACACTGGCCTTGCCGGCGGCTGCCGGCAGGGAAAAAGCGCATGGAAAAAAAGTTCTGCCCGCGCTGCGGGAAGCCATTGCAGAAGCGCTGCCTGGAGGGCCGCGAAAGGGGCTATTGCCCGGCCTGCCGCGCCGTGGCCTATGAGAATCCGGTGCCGGCGACGGCGGCCGTGGTGTTCAACGAGCGCCACGAGCTGCTGCTGGTGCGGCGCGGCGCGGAGCCAGGGCTGGGTAAGTGGTGCCTGCCGGGCGGCTTCCAGGAAACGGGCGAGACCCCCGAGCAGTGCATGCTGCGCGAATTGCTAGAAGAGACCGGGCTTATCGGCGGCATCCGCGGCCTGATCGCCCTGGAGATGGGAATGAACCCTGTTGCCGGCGAGGTGCTGGTCGCGGGCTTTCTGGTGGCTGTCGAGAGCGGGGAACTCCAACCCGGCGACGACGCCGTGGCGGCGGAGTATTTCCCGCTGCGGCAGCTTCCCGAACTGGCTTTCCAAAGCCATGCGCGCATCATCGAGCAGGCCGGGCGGCCGCTGCGGACGCGGCTGTGCTTCCACGATCTGCCCGGCGGCGCCTACGTCGTCACCAGCAACGATCACCTGGCCATCGCCCGCGCGGCCTGCCGCGGCGGCGCCCGCTTCGTGCAGTACCGTGAGAAGGACGCCCCGGCCAGGCAGCGCCTGGCCACGGCGCGGCGCATCCGCGAGCATTGCCGGGAAAGCGGCACGCTGTTCATCGTCAACGACCAGCTCGATATCGCCGTCCTGAGCGAAGCCGACGGCGTGCATGTCGGGCAGGACGACATCGCCATCCATGACGCCCGCCGGCTGCTGCCGCCCGGAATGATCATCGGCGTCTCCTGCTCCTCCCTGGAGGAAGCGCGGGAAGCCGAACGCCAGGGAGCCGATTACCTGGGGGTCGGCGCCGTCATCGCCACGCCGACCAAGGAAGGCTACCCGGTGCTGGGCCTGGATGGCCTGCGCCGCATCGCGGCCATGAGCGCCCTGCCTGTCGTGGCCATCGGCGGCATCGACCTGGGCAACATGGCCGGGATCAAGGCGGCCGGGGCGAGGTACGCGGCCATGGTGCGCGAGTTCCAGGAGGACACCGCGGCCCGCGTGGCGGCGGTCAATCGCCTGTTTTCCCCCTGACGGGGATTTTATCGCGTCCCGGTGTCCGGGTGCGCGGTCTCCAATCTCAAGCGGCGTTCGATCGCGGCGCCATCCAGGTTGTGCAGCGCATCGAGGAATTGGACCTGCAGGCTTCCCGGTCCGGGCGACGTCTCGGCGGCGATCTCGCCGGTGATGCCCATCACGGCCATGGCGGCGACGGTCGCCCGCGCGCGGTCAGGCTCGACGGCGGCGAAGGCGGCGCAGAGGGCCGTGGCCGTGCAGCCCAGCCCGGTGACCCTGGGCATCAGCGCGTGGCCGTTGCGCACCATGGAGATGGCGTCGTGGTCGACGATGTAGTCGGTCTCGCCGCTGACGCACACCACGCAATCGTGCTGCCCGCTCAGCCATTGGGCGCTGGCCAGGGCGCTTTCGGCGGCGGCGGAGCTTTCGACCCCCTTGGTGGCGGAAAAGTCGCCGGCGCTGGCGATGATCTCCGAGGCGTTGCCGCGGATGACGGCCGGCCAGGCGGTCTCGAGCAGGGTACGGAAGACGCGCGTGCGATAGGGCGTGGCGCCGACCCCCACCGGGTCGTAGACGATCGGGATGCCCTTGCGGCCGGCGGCAGCGGCCGCCCTGGCCATGGCGGCCACCCAGGGCTCGCTCAGGGTGCCGATATTGATCACCAGGGCCGCGGCGATGCCGACCATGTCCTCGACCTCTTCAAACGCGTGGGCCATGACCGGCGAGGCGCCGACGGCGAGCAGGGCGTTGGCCGTTGAGTTCATGACCACGTAGTTGGTGATGTTGTGCACCAGGGGGGACTTGGCGCGGACAAGTTCAAGGTCTTCTATGATTTCCTTTGCAGTCATATTCATGAGGCAACCCTCCGGATACGTTCAAGGCAAAAGGCAAAAGGACAAAGGCAAAAGTAAGAAAAGCACTCGCTCAAGCGTCTTACGCTATTTTCTTTAAAGTCCAAGAAACTGCACCGCCAGTCCGGAAAGGAATATGGCGCCGCCGGCCAGGGCGTGGGCATAGCGCTCGAGACGCCCCAGGCGCACGAAGCTCAGGCCCCAGGTGGAAAGGGCGATGATCGTCAGCATGGTGGCGATGGTGGCGACGGCGAACGCCGCCGCGACCAGGGCGACGCCGGCCAGGCTGTGCTTGGCTGCCGGGTACATGATCAGCGGGATCAGCGGCTCGCAGGGGCCGAAGACGAACAAGGTGAAGAGGATCCAGGGGGTGATGCTGGTTTTCGCCTGGCGCTCGTGGACATGGACGTGGTCGCTTTCATGCTGGTGCAGGTGCTCGTGGACCGCGCCGTCGGCATGGGCGTGCGCATGATGGTGGGGCTTGTTCTTGACGGCCCGGTGCAGGCCCCAGACAAGGTAAGCGAAGCCGAAGCCGATGAACAGCCAGGCGGCGGCGTTGCCGCGCCAGGACTCCGTGGCCTCGAGGCGGTTGACGGCCAGGCCCAGGGCCAGGCCGATGAAGCCCAGCAGCACGGAGCTCAGGACATGGCCCAGGCCGGAGAAGAAGGCGATGACCAGGGTCTTGCGCAGCGGCCATTGGCGGGCCTTGGCCATGGCGATGAAGGGCAGGTAATGGTCGGGGCCGACCAGGGTGTGAAAGAATCCCAGGGTGACGGCGGTCCCGGCCAGGATCCAGATCTCGTTGCTGATCATGGGGCTGTTTTTCTCCGCTGAATTCCAAAAACGCATTATAGCATAAAAAATACGTGGCGCCGCCGCGGGAGAACATCTCCACCTTCAGGACGGTGACGCGCTCGCGGTCCAGCCACAGCCAGCGCTGGCGACAGGCGGCGTCGGCCTTATTCGTCTCCAGGTCGAGGATAAGGCGCGGGCGGCAGCAGGGCGATCGACAGGACGCTGATGAAAAAACCGGTGAGCAGAAGCCAGGAGGCGGCTCCCGCGGCGCCGGGGATTTCCAGCGCCATGGAGGAGCCCAGCGCCGCCAGCGTCAGGTTGGGGCTGAAGAGAAGATAGGTCCGCCGGCCGCCGCCGCTGGGCAGCCAGCGGCGGTGCAGGATCTCGCGCCAGCCGAGGAGGAAGATAGCCGTCCCCAGGGGCAGCAGCGCCCAGGGAACGACCAGGCGCTGCCAGCCCACCTGCAGTCCCAGCGAAACGAACAGCAGGGGGATGAGGAAGCGCTGGCTGATCGGGGCGATCGCTTCCTCGACGCAATGCCCCTGGTGGCTGGAGCGGCTCATGAACAAACCGAGGAAAAAGGCAGTCTTGATCGCCGACAGGCCCAGCCGTTCCCCCAGGGCGCAGACGGCCAGCAGCAGCAGCACCACCAGGTGCACCCGCCAGTGGGTGGCCGCTTCCAGGATGCGGTCGAAGCCGCGCCGCACATGAACGGCCAGGCGGCTGACCAGCCAGATGATGGCCGCGATGCCCAGCAACTGGAGCGGGATCCATGCCGGGCGGGGGTCGCGGCCGAGCGTGGCGTACAGCGAGAGGGCGACGATGGCCAGCATTTCCAGGGCGACCATGGCCTGCAGGACGAAGGAGCGGGCCTTGCCGCCCATCTCCGGGAATTGTTTCCAGCAGCCGTGGGCCATGCCCACCGAGCAGCCGGTCAGGACCGCGGCCCCCAGCAGCGATTCGGAAACGCTCAGCCCCGCCAGGTTCGCCAGCAGGAAGATGAACGGATACTGGGCCAGGGACCAGGACAATCCGTAGCGCAACGGCTTCCAGAACTGCCGCAGCCGCGGCAGATCGATCTCCAGGCCCACCTCGAAAAGCAGCAGCAGCAGCCCGACCTGTCCGGCCTGGATGATCATGGCCTCGACATGGTCGGCGGCCAAGGGGCCGAGAAGAACTCCGAAAAGGACGAACAGCGGGTAGGAGAGGGCCGGGCGGCGCAGCTTGCGGCTGAGGTCGGGAACGGCCATGATCAGCAGGATAAGGATGACCAGGACCTCGATGTGATTCATGGCGACCTTGGGTTCCTCGCGTTACTTCTTCAGGGCCGCCTTGGAGAAAACGGCATCGGGGATGACGGCGTCAAACTCGATCTCGTGGACGACGAACTCCGTTCCCTGGCCCTGATTCATCACGTCCTTGAAGAGCACGCGGTCGGGAAGCCAGCGGCCGCCGAAGCGGCGCACGCTTTCCACCGTGGTGGTCTTGAGCAGCTTGCCGCTGCGGGCGAAGAGCTCCTCTTTGAGCACGGTATAGCGTTCGCGGTCCACCCAGAGCCGCCGTGTGGTGTAAGCGGCATCGGCTTTTTTCGCCTCCAGGTCAAGGACCAGGCACGGCCGGCCCAGAAGCGTCTCCTCGCCGCTGGCCCTGGCTTCATGGTTGCCGCTCAGGTTGGGATCTTCGAGCATGTCCTCGTAGGAGAGGTCGGAGCCCATGACCGATTGGCGCAGCATGTGGCCGGCGATGAGGATGACGCGGTCGCTGGCCGGGTAGTAGGTCCATAGCTGGTCGCCCAACTTCAGCATCTTCGTCCCGCGCTCGCGCGGCGGATCGATGTACTCGGAGAACGATTTTTCCGTTCCCAGGATCCACGACTTGATGCGCATGGAGCGGCTGCCGCGGCGGCCGTGGATGATCATTTCCGAGAGGATGATCTTGTTGCCCGAAACGCGGTTCTCGTCGATCTTGTTCAGGATGGCCTCAGCGCTTTCCTCGGCGGCCGCCAACCCGCCGGCGACCAGGGCGCCGATCAGGGACAGCCAGAGGATCATTGTCGGTCTTTTCATGTTTCCAACTCCTTGAGCAGTCGCGACGTCTGCCGCTTGTAAATGGCGCGGCCGGCCGTGACCGCGCCCAGCACGGTGGCGGCCAGCCCCGGGATGAAGCCGATGAAGTATGCCGTCCCGGTCACCTGGGTGTGCAACTTGGTCGTCATCAGCATGGATGCGTTGCGCATCATGGCACTGAAGTCGATGCCATGGCGCTGGACGTAATATCCGGCGGCCAGCCCCAGGGCCGTGCCGATGATCGAGCCGATGAAGCCGATGACCAACGACTCGCCGATCATGGAGCGGACCACATGTCCCTTGGTCTCGCCCATGGCCAGGCGCACGCCGATCTCGCCGTAACGGCGGATATTGCCCATCAGTCCGGTGTTCCACAGCACGATGAACATGGTGGCCAGGAACACAACCACGATCGTGCCCAGCATGATGTCCATCCAGCCCAGCATCTGGCCCATGCCGCTCAGTTTCAGCAGCGGTTCCATCTGTGGGGCAAATGGGTCGGGCGAGGAGGCATGCCGGGCATTGAAGCGGGCAGCCTCCGATTCCGCCATCTCGCGGTCATAGGATCCGGCCTTGAAAAAACCGACGATCTCGCCGGCGGCGTCTTCCATGTCCAGGACGGCGCGGGCATCGGCGATGTCCATGACCGCCATGGCCCGGTCCATGGCCGGGGTGCCGAAGCGGAACGTGCCGGCGATGGTGAAGTTGGCCGTGGACGTGGCGCTGTTCATGGTGCCGACGATCATCGTCGCCGCGGCTCCCGGGGCGATGCCCAGCCGCGAAGCAAAGTCGTGGGCCAGGAGGATCTCGCCCTTTTTCCCGGGAAGCGTGCCGCTGACCAGCGCCGGCTTTAGGTCGAGGATCCCGGGTTCTGGCGAGGTGACGGAGAACAGGTCCACCGCCAGGCCGCCAACCGGTCCCTGGGCCCGGGTCTCTCCCTGCTCATCGGGGAGATCCAGCAACCCGGCAAAGCGGATGCGCGGCGTCCAAGCGAAGGCGGGGAACTCGCGGCGCAGCCGTTCGAGCAGATCGGCATTCCCGGTCAACGCCAGGTCGTTGGGCAGCTGGTCCGCTTCGGCCGCGTAGGCGCGGCTCATGACCGAAACGTGGCCGGAGCCGAGGCGGGCGCTGGTCTGCAGGAAGTTGACCTCGAAACCCTTGATCCAGGTGAACATGACCACGGTCAGCATGACCCCGAGAATGACCGTAAGCAATGGGAACAGGCTGCGCGAGCGGTCGCGCCACAATCCCAGGCACAGGAAACGGATCATAGCATCCTCCCGCGCAGGGCGTCGGTCGGCTTCAGCCGGGCGATGCGCCGGGTCGGCAGCAGGCTGACCACGGTCGTGACCAGCAGGGCCAGCAGGACGATATAGAG
>JALOLA010000061.1 GCA_025456205.1 Acidobacteriota bacterium
GGTCCAGATGGTCCAGGGCGGCGCCATGGCGCGGTTGATGTCGGCCATGACGATCGGCAGGCGGGCGCCGGCGGCCCAGTGCAGCAGCTCGTGCATCAGGGCCAGGCCCTGCGCCGAAGTGGCGGTGAAGGCGCGGGCGCCGGCCGAGGAGGCGCCGATGCAGGCGGCCATGGCCGAGTGCTCGGACTCGACCTTGATGAACTCGGCCTTCAGCCTTTGGTCGGCGACGATCTCGGAGAGCAGCTCGACCACCTGGGTCTGCGGAGTGATGGGATAGGCGGCGATGACCTGGACGCGGGCCAGGGTGGCACCGTGCGAAATGGCGTGGTTGCCCATCATTACTTTTTTCATTTGCCCTCCTTGACCATCTCGATGCACTTCTTGGGGCATTCCTCGGCGCAGATGCCGCAGCCCTTGCAGAAATCCATGTTGATCACCGGGTTGTCATCGATCCAGTCGATGGCGGCGTCGGGGCAGAACTTCCAGCAGATGGTGCAATGGATGCAGTTGGCGAGGTTGATGACCGGCTTCAGGTTGCGCCAGGAGCCGGTGGGATTGGCGGCCATGGAGCGCAGGCTCTGCACCATGGGCGGCAGCTCGTCGAGATTCTGGAATTCGATCTTCTTTCTTTCCTTGGCCATGTTACACTCCTTGCACCGAGTCATAGGCTTCCTTGGCCGCCGCCGCGTTGTCGTCGGGGTTGACCGGGACGCCGTCGCGCACGGCCTGCAGGATCGATTCCAGCTTGACGAAGTCGAAGATGCGCGGCACCGCGCCCAGGATGGCCGTGTTGACGATGGGAGCCGCCTTGGAGCCGAGCTTGTACTTGATGGCGATCTCGTTGGCGTCGATGGTGAAGACGCGGAAGCCCTTGCCCAGCTTGAATTCCCTGGGCTTGCGGCCGGAGTTGATCAGGATGAAAGCCCCTTTCTTGAGGCCCTCGGTCACGTCGATGGCGTCGATCAGCGACGGGTCGACGACGATGATATGGTCGGGGGCGATGATCTTGGAACGGATGTAGATGGGCTGGTCATCGATGCGGATGAAGGCGAAGACCGGGGCGCCGCGGCGCTCCACCCCGAACTGGGGGAAGGCCTGGACGTACTTGTCTTCCTTGGAAACGGCATCGGCCAGGATCTTGGAAGCGATGACCGTTCCCTGGCCGCCGCGGCCGTGGAACCTGATTTCTACCATTTTATCCTCCTAACCCAGCTTTGCTGGATAAGAGCCGTTGATGACAAATTCCCTTCGCAGGAGCTCAGTAAATTTGTCATACGGCTCTAAAAGTCGATCTCTACGATGCGGTGCGAATGGCAGTTGATGTTGACCGCCACCGGGAACGAGGCGATATGGCAGGGGTGGCTGACGATATGCACGGCCAGCGACGTGGTGCGGCCGCCCAGGCCCATGGGGCCGATGCCCAGCTTGTTGATGCGCTCCAGGATGCGCTTCTCCATGTCGGCGTAGACCGGGTCGGCGTGCGGCGCGCCCACCGGTTTGCGCAGCAGGGCCTTCTTGGCCAGCAGCGCCGAGGTATCGAAGTTGCCGCCGATGCCGACGCCCACCACCGTGGGCGGGCAGGGATTGGGACCGGCCTTGGAAACGGTGTCGACGACGAAGTCCTCTATGCCCTTGGCCCCGGCCGAAGGCGGCATCATCTTCAGGGCGCTCATGTTCTCCGAGCCTCCGCCCTTGGCCATGAAGGTGATCTTGAAGGCATCGCCGGAAACGACCTCCCAGTGGATGAAGACCGGGGTGTTGTCGCCCGTGTTCTTGCGGCTGAGCGGGTCGCAGACCGACTTGCGCAGGTAGCCCTCGCCGTAGCCCTCCGCCGTGCCCTGGCGGATGGCGTCGTGCAGGCTCTGGAAGCCGGCGTACTCCAGCTTCACCTTCTCGCCCAGCTCGACGAAGAACACGGCCAGGCCGGTGTCCTGGCACAGGGCCAGCTTCTCGGCGGCGGCGATGTCGGCGTTCTTCAGGATCTGGTTGAGGATCTCCTGGCCCGCGGGCGACTCCTCTCCGGGATAGCACGCCTGGACCAGTTGTTTCAGGTCCTTGTCGATGATGAAATTGGCGTCCTGGACGGCCTGCCTGACCTTTTCCTTGACTTCCGAAAGGTTCACTTTCTTCATTTTTCCCTCACGAAATCAATTTCAAAGCCGGAAGCGTTACTTTATATTTTTTTGCGTTGTTAGTCAAGCGCATTCTCCATTTTTTTGCCCGGAAACCTGCCTGGCAAGCGCGATGGAACAGGGTCCCGCCGGTGGCGACGCCGATTATTTCACGGCGTCGACGGCCTTCTTGACCGCGTCCTCCAGCAGCTGGATGTCGGGCTTGCGGATGAAGTTCTTTTCCATCAGCAGGCCCATGGCGTCGCGCGCCTCCTTGATGTCGGCCATGGTCATCTTGAAGACCTCGTCCCAGGTCTTCTGGATGCGGGCCACGCCGTTCTTGACGGCCTCCATGGCCACGTCGGCGGCTTCCTGGGCGAAGACCTCGGTCTCGTCCATGGTGGGCATGATGCGCTCAGGGCTGATGCCGCCGTGCTTCTGGGCGAAGTCGGCCATGGAATAAGCGGCGGCGATGGCCATCTCGTCGGTGATCTTTTTCGCGCGCACGACCAGCGCCCCCTTGAGGATGCCGGGGAAGCCCAGCGAGTTGTTCACCTGGTTGGGGAAGTCGCCGCGGCCGGTGGCGACGATGTAAGCGCCCGCTTCCTTGGCCGCGTAGGGATAGATCTCCGGCACCGGGTTGGCGCAGGCGAAGACGATGGCCTTGGGCGCCATTTTCTTGATCCAGGCGGGCTTGATGGTGTCGGGGCCGGGCTTGCTCAGGGCGATCAGCACGTCGGCGCCGCTGATGGCCTTGTCCATGTCGTTGACGCGCTCGGGGTTGGTCTTCTGGCAGAGCTCCCACTTGCGGTAGAAGGCGGGATCGGCCTTGATGTCGTCGCGGCCGAGGTGCAGAGTGCCGGTGGTATCAAACATGATCATTTTCGCCGGGTCGGCGCCGGCCTGGATGATCAGCCGGGCGATGGTGGTGTTCGAGGCTCCGGCGCCGTTGAACACGATGCGGACGTTCTTCAGCTCCTTGCCGGCGACGCGCAGGGCGTTGATCAGCCCGGCCAGGGTCACCGAGCCCGTCCCCTGGGCGTCGTCGTGCCACACCGGGATATTGCACGCCTCGCGCAGCGTGTCCAGGACCTTGTAGCAGTTCGGCTGGGAGATGTCCTCGAGGTTGACCGCGCCGAAGCTGGGCTCGGCCATCTTCACGAAATCGATGATCTTGTCGGGATCGTGCTTGCCCTTGTCGTTGTAGCTGTTGACACACAGCGCCACGCCGTCGACGCCGCCGAGGTACTTCATCAGGAAGGCCTTGCCCTCCATGACGCCCAGGCCGCCGGCCGGGGTGCAATCGCCGTCGCCGAGCACGCGGGTGGAGTCGGAGACGACCGCCACCAGGTTGCCGCGGTTGGAGAGGTCGAAGGATGTGTCGTTGTTGTCGCGGATGGTGGTGGAGACCTTGGAGACGCCGGGGGTGTACCAGACGTTGAACCAGTTGAAGCCGTAGACGCCGGCCTTGGGCATGGTGGCGATCTTGCCGCCGTAGAACTTATGGCTGGAATAGGCCAGTTCCTTCAGGAACACGGTCTTGGCCTTGGCCACCTGCTCCTGGGTGAAATTGTCCGGGAAAAGTTCGTTCAGGTTGGCTAAACTCAGATCGGGCTTTTTCATCACGACCTCCTTAATTTTGTTAATAAATAAACCACATTTTTCATGTAAAAAGTAACTTTAAATAGTTGGAGGAAAATAGTCAAGGAAATATTTTATTTCTCTCTCAATGTCTAAAACATTACTTACAGCGGCCAATATGAGAAAAGATAGTTCCTGTTACGCCGAGTCCCGTGTCTTCAAAACAATAAACTTGTCCCTGGCCAGCAGGGCGAAGAACTTGGCCAGGCGCTGCTCGGCCTGCGCCAGACCGCCGCTCCCCTGCTGGAGGGAAGAGGCGATCTCGAGGACGGTGCGCCGGCCGTCCACGGCGAGCCAGGCGGCCGTTCCCAGGTCGTCGAGGTGAATGTGGAAATCCTGGCTGCGGCCCAGCCAGCCGATGACCTTTTTCAGCAGCTTGTTCTTTGTCTTTTCCTTTATGAGATAGACATGCCCTTTGCCGTCCTTATCCCAGGGACAGTTCAGGACCGGCACATAGTTGAGGAAATTGTTTTTGTTTTCCATGAGCGCAGATGCCAGACTTCAGACGCTAGATGGTAGACGTCAGACGTTAGCAAGAAAGAAGAGTAAATCCTCTTTTCTCTCAACTAACGTCTAACGTCTGTCGTCTGACGTCTTCTTCCTACATCACCGCCGGCGCCGCCGGTTCGTCGGGATCTCCGGCATTGGCCAGGGGCAGCTTGACCAGCAGGTAGCCCAGGGCGAAGAAAATGCCCACGCTGATCAGGAAGGAGGGTTTCTGGACACCCAGAAACGTCTCGCCCAGATTCGGCACAATTCCGTCGTTGAGGAACGCGACGGCCGCCTTCACCAGTCCGATCAGCGCCTCGCCAGCGATCAACCCTGAGGCCAGCAGCACACCGCGGTTGCTGATGCGCGACTTCTGGTTGTCGTTGTAATTGCGGCGGGAGATGATCGTGTCGATCACCCAGCGGATGACGCCGCCGGCGAAGATCGCGGCCACGGTCTCGAAGGAGAGGTACATGCCGACGCAGACCAGCATCGGGCTCTTGACCTGGACCAGGATGAAGCCGATGGCCATCAGGATACCCACCACGATCAGCGGCCAGACCATCTCGCCGCCGACGATGCCCTGCGAGAGCTTGGCCATCAGGCCGGCCTGCGGCGCGGCGAGCACCTCGCCGCCGAAGCCGCCGCTGTAGCCTTTGACCGCGGCCATCTTCAGGTCTCCGGCGTTGAGGATGAACAGCGGGATCCACATGACCAGCGCGGAAACGATGACGCCGATCAGGTCGCCGACCTGCATCTTCCAGGGCGTGCCGCCCAGGATGTGGCCGACCTTCAAATCCTGCAGCATCTCGCCGGCCACGGCGGCGGCCACGCAGATGACGCCGGCCACCGCCAGGGTGGCGATCACCCCCGGGATGCCCTTGGCACCCAGGATGACCATCAGGATGGCGGCGATCACCAGGGTGGAGATGGTCAAGCCCGAGATCGGATTGTTCGAGGAGCCGATCAGCCCGACCAGGTAGCCCGAGACGGCAGCGAAAAAGAAGCCGGCCACCAGCATGACCAAAGCCGCCACCAGGGCCGGAACCAAGTTGGTCTGGCTGAAGCCCATGAACCACCAGTAGACGACGAAGGTGACCACAGAGACTCCCAGCAGGGCGGCAAAAACAAACTTGATGTTCAAGTCCTTGTCCGTGCGCTTGGTGACTTCCTTGGCTGAGGCGGCCTTCTTGACGTCACCGATGGAGCGCTTGATGCCGCTGGCCAGGCTTTTGCGCATGCGAAAAAGGGTGAAGGCCGCGCTCATCAGCATGCCACCAATGGCAACGGGCTTGACGATGTTCTGGAAGATGCTATTGGTGACCTCGGTCCATCCTATAGTCCCGGCATCGACCAGCGGCTGGAACTGAGGTCCCAGCAGCAGCGTCAGGAGCGGCACGAACAGGCCCCAGGCCAGCACGCCGCCGGCGAAGTTCAAGGCCGCCAGTCGCGGGCCGATGATGTAGCCAACGCCGAGGAAGGCGGGGCTGAGCGCCGGCGACTTCCACATGAAGCCGCCGCTGGTCGAGACGCCGCCGAATTTGCCGCCCATCACCGTCCCCGGAACGATCTTCTTCAGGAACCCGCTGAATCGTTCCCATTTCTCGGCCAGGAAGCCAAAGACCTTGAGAAACTCGATCAGTCCGCCCACACCCATGGCATAAAAGAGGTACTTGGCGCCGGTGGAGCCGCCGCGGCCGGATTTGTGGATCTCGGAAGCAGCGACCGATTCGGGGAATGGCAGTTCGGGGTCCTCGACCATGACCCGGCGCAACAGGGTGACAAAGAGGATGCCCATCACGCCGCCGACCAGCATGATGACCGACGAACGCAGCCAGCCTTGAAAGGAACCGAAGAACTCCGGCGACCAGACGCCGGCGATGAGGAAGGCCGGCAGGGTGAAAATGGCGCCGGCAGCCACCGACTCGCCGATGGAGCCGACGGTACGGGTGAAGTTCTCCTCGATGATGTTATGATCCTTGAACAGGCGCAGCAGGGCCATGCCCAGCACTGCGGCCGGGTAGGTGGCGGCGATGGTCATGCCGGCCTTCAGGCCGAGATAGGCGTTGGCCGCTCCGAGCAGCACGGCTAAAACAAGGCCGATCAACAGGCCGCGAATGGTGAATTCCTTCAGGTTCATGTCCGCGGAAACGAACGGTTTGAACTCATTGCTCATGGGTGTCTCCTCTGGATGGTTTCGAAAAATCATTATACCGGCGGCGAGCGAAAAAAGTCAAATGAGCGTCCGCGCTTTGACCTTACCGCCAATTGGCGACAAGATAGGGCTTGGCGCCCTCGAATTCCAGGCAGAGCTTCTCGATCTCCGCCTCGGCCTCGTCCTGTCCCATGGCGGCCGCCTCCAGGACGAACGCGGCCGTCCTGCCCAGGTACAGCGGCACCAGCGATTTGAGCAGGTGCTCGCGGGACAGCGATTTCTTGTGATAGGCCAGGGCATAGTCGTAAATGATCCTCGTCCACAGGCTGGGCGGGAAACGAAACTCATTCTCCGGCGCCGTGGCCAGGGCATTCAATGCATCGAGATCGCCGCGCCCCAGGACCGACTGCCAGAGCGCGCCCAGGTCGCGCACGCCGTTGCGAAAAATGCCCAGCATGCGCCCCACGTCGACGTTCACGCTCTCCAGGCCGACCGTGTACTGGAAGCCGAATTGCGGGACGCTGGCCGACCCGCGTATTTCTTTCCACACGCCGTGGTATTCCGCCATGAGGCTGAAGGCCGAGCCCACGACCTGGGCCAGCATGGCGCTCAGGTCCGAGCCCGGATCCTTGGCATCATGGATCTTGGCGCCCAGAAAGGCTTGGGCCGTGCGGAAACCATTGGCCAGGGCCTCGCTGGTCATCCAGATATCGATGCCGTAGCGGGCGATGTCCGTTTGCCAGACGTCCTTGCCGAGATAGTGCCGAGCCAATCGCCCCGAGAAGCCGAAATCGCCGCCGATGGGCTGGCGCAGCCGCTTGCCGTACAGGGCGCGGGTCAGGGGATAAATGATGCTGTTGGTGATGGTGCCGTCGTACTTGTGGCGGTGGTATTGCGGGGCGACGAAATCGAACTGACCGTCCAGCACCGGCGTCAGCAGCAGTTCCATCCATTCGGGCGTGATGCTGCGCAGGTCGGAGTCGACCACGGCGCAGGCCTTGGCCCCCAGGGTGTCGGCCAGCTCGAAAATGGCGCGGAAGGCGCTGCCCTTGCCCGGGATGCCTGAGTAGGGCATGGCGATCTTGTGAAAGGGTTCCACGCGATGGCGGACAAGAAGGGAATGCAGGTCCTCGACCACGGCGCGGTCGACCGCGTCCATGGTGCCGTCGCGCGAACCGCCGTCGGAATTGACCAGCACCGCCTTGTGCTCGGGAAAGTACTTCGCCAGCCCGGCCTGCACGGCCTTGACGACATGGCCGATGGTGCGGGCGTTGTTGAAGCTCGGGATGCCGACCAGAATATCGGCGCTGCCGATCGCCCGCAGCTGCTGCGAGACCTCCTGGCGGTTAATCATTTTCGTCCCCGCCGCCCGGCGCCACCGCGCCGACCAGGATGACCTGGATATCCATGACGTTCGTTCCCGTCGGCCCGGTACGGACATGGCTTCGCCCGCCGCCGCGCGCGTCCAGCTCGCTGAAGTAAGAATAAGAATCGTTGTTCTCCAGGAAAAGCGCGGCATCCAGGCCGAGATTTTTTCCCGCGGCTACCGTAGCTCCGTCCACGATCGCCCCCGCCGCGTCAGTCGGGCCGTCGTTGCCGTCGCTGCCGGCGGCCAGCATCTCGATGCCCTCGTTGCCGGCGATCTCCAGTGCGAAAGCCAGGGCCATCTCCTGATTGCGGCCTCCCCGCCCCTTGCCGCGCACGCGCACCGTGGTCTCGCCGCCGGACAGGAGGCAACCGCGGCCGGCGGGGGGCAGCGCCTCCCGGGCCTGCTGCGCCCGGCCAGCCAGGAAACGAGCGGCCTGGCGCGCCTCGCCCTGCAGTTCGCGGGTGATGACTTGCGCAGGAAAACCGAGCTCCCCCGCCCGGACCGCCGCGGCGTCGAGGGCCTGGGACAAGCTGCCCACCAGCACGTGGGCGGTGCGGCGAAAGCAGGGATCGTCCTTCTTGATCGTTTCCGCTTCCCGGCCTTCCAGTCCCCGCCGCAGATAGGCTGCCGCCCGGACGGGCAGGCGTTCCCACAAGCCATATTTGCTTATCACCGCCGCGGCGTCGTCAAAGGTGGTGTCGTCCGGCGCCGTGGGGCCGGAGGCGATGACGTCGAGCCGGTCGCCGATGACATCGGACAGGATCAGGGTCAGGACGGTCGCCGGGAAAGCCGCCTTGGCCAGCCGGCCGCCCTTGATGGCGGAAAGGTGCTTGCGCACGGCGTTCAACTCGTCAATAGCCGCCCCGGCTTTCAACAACAGGTCGGTCACCGCCTGCTTGTCCGCCAGCAGCACCCCGGAGGCGGGAGCCGCCATCAGCGCCGAGGCGCCTCCCGACAGCAGGCACAGGACCAGTGTTTTTTCGTTGAGACCCGCCAGGAGGGCGATCATCTCCTGGGCGGCGCGCATCCCTGCCTCATCGGGCACGGGGTGCGCGGCCTCCACCAGCCGCAGCCGCCGCAAGGGGGCGGCATGGCCGCGGCGGGTCACCAGCAGGCCGCTGTCGATCCTGTCGGCGAGGATTTCCTCCACCGCCTGGCCCATGCGCGCCGCGGCCTTGCCGCCGCCGACGACCAGCAGGCGGTGGAAATCATCCAGGCGATAAGCGTGCCCGGCGGCCCGCAGCAGCAGGTGGCCATCGCCCGCGCCCCGGTCGAGCGCCAGCGTGCGGCTGACAGCCAGGCCCGGGTCCGCCGCTTCCAGGGCCGCATTGAAGATAAGACGTGCGGGACGCTCCATTTTCATTTGCCCTTCCCGCCGGCAACGCTCTCGATGCCGGCCCACCCGAGTTCGTCGAGCAGCGCCATGACCGCCTCGTTCCAGCCAACCGGCCCCGCGCCGCGGGTCCGGGTCAAGCCGGGAAAATCGACCCGGAAAGCGAAGCGGCCATCGGCCCGCCGTACCAGGAATGCGTGATCCACCGCCTGCAGCATGGGCAGGTCGTTGAAGCCGTCGCCCAGGGCGGCGCTGGCGACGGCCTGTCCCTGCCGGGCGAAGCGCTCGATCAGCAGGCCCACGGCGCGCCCTTTATCGTGGGCGCCCATCAGGTGCTGCAAGCGGCCGCGGGTCCAATGGCGTCCCGACGCCTCGATGGCCCGCAGGAACCGGGCGTCGCTCCTGGCCGTGAAAATGAAGGGCTCGTCGAAATCACGCTGCCGCGCCAAGGCCGCCTGCGCGCGGGACAGCCCGGTCAGGGTCGAGATCTCGGCGATCGTCATGTCACCGAAGCCGCGCACGCCGGCGCCCAGCTTCTGCCGCAGGGCGGTGAATTCCTCGCGCAGGCGCGCATAGGGGGTCCCCAGCGCGATGGTGGCCAGCCCGGCGGTGAGGGGCAGGCCCTCCAGGCCGGGGAAATAGTCGCGGGGGATGAAGATGCCGCCGCCGTTCTCGGAAATGAAAGGATGGCGGTTGTCCAGGCGCCGCCGCCAGAACAGGATCTCGGCCCGGGTCTTGCTCGAGCAGAAGACCAGCGGCACCCTGAGCCGCGCCAGGCGCCGCAACGCAGGCCGGGCCGCGCTCCATGAGTAGGTGCGCTCGCTGAGCAGCGTGCCGTCCAGGTCGGTGAAAATGACCAGACTGGCTCGCTTCCGGGAGAGGGACCGGGGCGAAGCCGGCGGCCGGGCCGGGGCGGAGCGTTCAGCGATTGTCGGCATCGACCGCTTCGACCAGCATGTCGGCTATGCCGGGGATGGCCGCCAGTACCCGGTTCCAGTTGGGAATGAGCGGCGTTCCCAGCGGGTTTTCCAGGTAGGCCCCGGCCGCCATGGCGATGCCGCGGGCGAACGCCTCCACCGCCTTGGCCTCCTCGTGGCGGTCGAAGGACAGCCCGTTGATGGTGGCATCGGCTTCATACTTGACCATGGAATCCTCGGCATTGCGCAGGTAGGTCACGGCCAGGGACTTGAAGAAGGGCTCCGAGAAAACGCAGCCCTCCGAAGCCAGGGTGCGGAAGATCGATTTGCAGATGTCCACGGTCATCTTCAGCAGCCCTTTCTCCGGGTTGTGCGCGGAGAGCGTCTGGTGCTTGTGCTCGTAGTTGTCCGCCAGGTCGACCTGGCAGATGCGCCGCGCCGAGTAGTTGCGGTACACCTCGGCCAGGGAGCCGACCTCCAGGCCCCAGTCCCAGGGGATGCGGTTGACGCGCGCCATGTCGGCCATCATGCAGAACTCTCCGGACAGCGGGTAGCGGAAGCTGTCCAGGAAATCGATGAAGGGATGCCGGCCCTGCAGGGCCTCGAGAGCGCGCAGCAGCGGCGTGACCAGCAGCCGGGTCACGCGGCCGTGCATGCGGTCGGTGACGCGGCTGTAATAGCCCTTGCAGAAGACGAAGTCGAGGTTGGGGCTGACCACCGGGTAGCAAAGCCGGGCCAGCATTTCGCGGCTGTAGGTGACGATATCGCAGTCGTGCAGGGCGATGATGTCCGAGCGGCCGCGGGCCAGGACATAGCCGTAGGCCAGCCAGGCGGAACGGCCCTTGCCGCGGTGCCCCACCGACAGGCCATTGCGGGCCAGCGTATCGTAGACCTCCGCGATGCGCCGGCCGTCGTTATGGATGACCTTCACCTCGCCCGGGATCGGCTCCAGGAAGCGGCGGACGCGGGCGAAGTCCTTCAGCGACGCCTTGTCCAGGACCAGGATAACCTCGCTGAGGTATTTCACCTTGGCCAGCTCGGCGACGATCCTGGGCATGGCCGGCCCGTCGAACTCGGAAACCAGCGCCGGCAGGATCAGGGCCGTCAAGCGCAGGCGGGAATACTCGAGCAGGTCGCCCTCCAGCTTCTCCAGCGAAGGCTTGCCGAGCTTGTGCAGGGTGGTGATGATGCCGTTCTGGAAAAAATCGGACATGGTGCCTCCCTAGATGTGTTCGATGTCCTTCTTCTTTTCCTCCGCCGCGGGTTCCTGCCTTTCGATCATCTTGCGGGCCGCGTCGATGCCGCCGACGCCGAAGGAGATGGCCAGGGCCAGGATGATGCCCCCGAAGATGATCGAAAAAGCGGCGATGACAATGCCCGGCGCCAGCTGCAGCTGCTCCAGGGCCATGGCCAGCACGAGCACCGTGAGCAGCAGGCGCACCGTCTCGGCCAATAACCGGGCATAGTGGTAGCCGCTGTTCACCGCCGTCAGCAGGACCGCCCGGCCGAAGAACGCGGCGACGATGTAGCCGAAGATCAGGATGAAAAGGGCGGAGAATGCCCGCGGCAGATAGAGGATGAACCGGGCCACCAGGTTGTCGAAGACCTGGAAATGCAGGGCGCTCAAGCCGGCCATGAGGATCCCGAGCAGCAGGAACCAGAAAACGAGAGCGGCGGCGGCCTCGGACGGCCGGCGCCACATGTCGGCCTTGCGCATGACGGCGGTCAGGCCCATGCGGTCGCTCCAGGCATCGAACTTGACGATCTTCAGAAAGCGGCGCAGCAGCCCGCGAAAGATGCGCGCCAGCAGGAAGCCGAAAAGGAAGATCAGCAGCATGGCCAGGATGTTCGGCGCGAACTCCCTGAACGTGAAGTAAATTTCCTTGACGGGCTCCCATATCAACCGGAAAAAATCCTGCAAATTCCACCTCCCGGGCCGGGCCCAGAGTGCGATCGATCGGGTACAGCGTGGGGATATTGTAACGGTTCAGGAAAGCGATTGCAACCCGGCGAGAAGAAGGGAACGGCGCGGGATCAGGCCGGCCGGTTCTGCTCGTCGAGGTCGGTCTGGATCTTGCGCTCCAGTATCTTGTCGACGGTGAAGTCCTGGATGCCCAGATAGAAGAAGGCCGACTCGATGAAGGCGGTCTCAGGGACCAGGCCGATCATCTCCACCCGGCGCACGGTCACGCCGAAGCGCCGGGCCTCGCTGCGCAGCATCTCCAGGACGCGGTACATGGGCATGGCCCGGTAGTTGGCGATGGTGACGGTGATCTGCGCCGCCTTGTGCTCGCTGTCCAGGCCGGCATAGGCGTTGACATGGGCCAGGCCGCCGTGGGCGTGCTGGATGAGCCGGCTGATATCCTCGGCGATCGCCTCCTCGGGGGTGTCGAGCACGGCCTTGAAGCTGATCATGGGATAGCGGGCGCCGATGATGGTGGCGCCGGAGGCGGGGTTGAAGGTGGAGGGGCCGAAGTCGGGCTTCCAGCGCGGGTCCTTCAGCTTGCTCTCCAGCCCTTCGTATTCTCCCTCGCGGATGTTCTCGACATAGCGGCGCATGGGAAAGCGCGCCGACTCGCCGTAGAGATAGACCGGGATCTTGAACTCCTCGGCCACCTTCTGGGCGAAGGCGGTCGACATGGCGACGGTCTCCTCGAGGGTGGCATCCTTGAGCGGCACGAAGGGGAAGACGTCGACGGCGCCGAGGCGGGGATACTCGCCGTGGTGCTCGCGCATGTCGACATGGGCCAGGGTCTCGCGGTAGAGCAGCAGCCCGGCCTCGAACATGGCCTCCTGGGTTCCGGTGAAGGAGAAGACGGTGCGGTTGCGCACGCTGTCGCGGGAGACGTCCAGAACGGTGAGGTCCATGACGGTCTTCAGCTTCTGCACCAGGTCGTCGATGAATTTCCGGTCCTTGCCCTCGCAGATGTTGGGCACGCAGGAAATGATCTTGTTCATGGCTTCTCCTCCAGATTAAAAGATTCCCAGCAGGATGCCGGCGGCGATGGCCGAGCCGATCACGCCGGCCACGTTGGGCCCCATGAACTGGCGGCCGACGATCTCGGAAACGCGCGCCGAGTCGGGGACGGCGCTCACGCCGGCCGAGCCGATCAGCGGGTTGACCTTGTTGCCCTCCTTCAGGAACAGGTTCATGGCCTTGGCGAACAGCACGCCGCCGGCGGTGGCCACGGCGAACGAGGCGCAGCCCAGGACGAAGATCAGGATGGAGCGGGTGTTCAGGAACACCTGGGCCGTGGTCGAGGCGCCGACGACGAGGCCCAGCAGCATGGTGCTGATGTCGATCAGCGCCGAGGAAGCGGTCTTGGCCAGGCGGCCGGTCACCCCCGACTCCTTCAGCAGGTTGCCGAAAAACAGCATGCCCAGCAGCGGGATGGCGCCGGGGGCGATGAAGGTGGTGGCGATGAAGGCGACGATGGGAAAGATGATCTTTTCCGACTGGGGCACCTTGCGGCTGGGCTTCATGCGGATGCGCCGCTCCCTGTCCGTGGTCAGCAGCTTCATGATCGGCGGCTGGATGATGGG
>JALOLA010000104.1 GCA_025456205.1 Acidobacteriota bacterium
AGAGCCACCTCAATTTCTTTTCTTAGTTTGGGTCATTGGGTCATTGTAATTTGGTGCTTGTTTGGTGCTTGGTGCTTGTGATTTAGAATTTCAGTCTTACCTGGGCACTTGCTAAGATAATTTGAAAATCGAAATATCCCCTATTTCGGTTGCTGGACAAAGCCGAGGTCCACGCCATTGATATCGCGGGCGCTCAGGAGCTTGACGCCGTTCTTCATCACGAGCGGCCCGGAGACGATCTCCACCTGGTTCTGGTTCAGCAGGGCCATGGTTTGTTCCATGTCGGCAACGTAGAACCCCAGGGAGAGGCCCCGGCCCTTGTACGCCGGAGTCATGTCGTCGTGGATGAATTCCAGCTGCGTGCCGCCGCCGCCCATGAAGGCGATCTCCATTCCCGGCCGCGGTGAGAAGCGCCGGCTGACCTGCATGCCCAGCACCCGATGATAGAAATCGATCGAGCGCTCGATGTCCGCCACGTGAATGGTCACGAAATTTATCATCATGGTAATATTTTAGCATAAAACAAGATTAGAATAAGGGAAGAGGGAGGGAAGAATGAGGGAAGAAAAAGGGAAGAGAGAGTGAAAGAAGAATTCCATTCCTGTGTTTCCCACTTTCTCTTCCCTCTCTCCGCCCTTGCCTTTCCCTCTCTCTTCCCTTGACAGGCATGATGCTCCGGCCTATGCTACGGCTCAGGATGAAAGTCGACCACCTGGCCGAGTTCAAACTGGTCGCCGAGCGCTCGCGCTTTTTCGCCGTGCTTTTCCCCGCCGCCGGCGAAGAGGACGTGCTGAAGATGGTGCGCCTGAAAAAAGGCGAGCACCGCAAGGCCAAGCACCACTGCTGGGCTTTTCGCGGCCGGGACGGCGAGCGGTCGCGCGACGACGGCGAGGTCGGCCATCCCGGCCGCGTGCTCCTGGAGCTCCTGCGCCATAACGGCATCGAGGGCGGGCTGCTGGTCTCCCGCGTCTTCGGCGGGGTCAAGCTCGGAGTGGGCGGAGTATCCAGGGCGTTCCGGGAGGCGGGAGAGGGAGCGATTGCGGAATACAAGAAAGACATTAGACGTTAGTAGTCAGACGTCAGCAAGACCTTGCCTGCTATTGAGAACGAGCATTTTTAGATTGCTTTCCAGTTTCCCTTCTTGCTAACGTCTAACATCTAACGTCTAAGGTCTGATGCCTGAGCCATTTGACTCATGGCCCGCTTCAGCATAAAATTATTCTACTGAGGCCATGATGAAACGCGGATGGATGATATTGTTCCTGCCGCTGGTTCTGGCAGCCGCCGGGGATGTCCGTCCCTATCTGCAGACCGGTCCCTGGTACCCGGCCGATCCGGTGCAGCTGCAACAGATGCTCGACGGTTTTTTCGCCGCGGCGCCGCCGCCGAAAGAAGCGATCGTCCGCGGCCTCATCGCCCCCCATGCCGGTTTCCAGTACTCGGGCCGCTGCGCCGCCAGGGCGTATGGCGCCATCTCCCAAGGGCAGGGCGTGCGCCGCGTCATCCTGCTGGGACCGTCGCACCGCTCGGGATTCTACGGCGCCTGTGTCGCCGACGACGAGGCGTGGTCCACGCCGCTGGGCGTCGTCCCGGTCGATACCGCGATCTGCCGGGAACTCTCCGGCGGCAAGTTCTTTAAAAGCGACCGCGCCATCATGCGCTACGAGCACGCGCTGGAGAACCAGCTCCCCTTCCTGCAGCGGGCGCTGGCCGGCGGCAGCTTCAAGATCGTGCCGGTCATCTTCGGGTCCCTGGCCAAGAAGGACTTCGCGGCCATGGCCGCCGCCATCGCCCCCTACGTCGACGAGTATACCCTGGTGGTGGCCAGCGGCGACCTCACCCACTACGGCGAGAGCTTCTCCTACACTCCGTTCCGCCGCGATATCCCCGCCCGCCTGGAGAAGCTGGACATGGGCTTCATCGATCCGGTGCTGCGCCGCGATTTCGATGGTGTTCACGAATACCACCGGCGGACGGGCATCACGGCCTGCGGCTTCGTCCCCATTGGGGTCATGATCCGCCTTTTCGAGAAGAAGGCGTACCGCTCCGCCCTGGCCGATTATTACCGGTCCGGCGACCTGAACGGCGATTATTCGACCAGCGTCAGCTATGCCGCCATCCTGTTCAGCGAGGCCCCCGCTGCCGCCGCCGGCGGGCTGGGACACGAGGAAAAGAAGCTCCTGCTGGAACTGGCCCGCTCGACCCTGCGCGACCATTTCCTGGGCCGGACGGCCCTTACCGGCCGGGAAGAGAAGCTCGCTTCGCTGCCGGCGCTGAGCCAGCCGCTGGGAGTGTTCGTCACCCTGCGGAAACACGGCCGGCTGCGCGGCTGCATCGGCAACATCCTCGGCGGGGAGCCCCTGTACCGCGGCGTGCGCAGCAATGCCATCCATGCGGCCTTCGACGATCCCCGCTTCCCGGCGCTGGGCAAGGACGAGCTCGGCGACGTGGAGATCGAGATCTCGGTAATGACGCCGCTGCGCCGGGCCGCGGGCCACCGCGCCATCCGCCTGGGCCGGGACGGAGTGCTCATCCGCGACGGGGACGCCCAGGCGCTGTTCCTGCCGCAGGTGGCCGCCGAGACCGGCTGGACCCTGGACGAGTTCCTGGGACAGCTCTGTCTCAAGGCCGGGCTGGAGCGCTCGGCCTGGCGCACCTCCCGCAGCATGCAGATCTTTGTTTTCCAGGCCCAGGTCTTCGGCGAAAGCCGCCCGGGCACATGAGCATTTCGCGCCGCCGCTTCGTCAAGGCCCTGGCCGGCTCCGGCGTCGCCCTGGCGGTTCCCCTGCTGCTCCCCGCCGCGGCAGCGACCGCGACGCCGGGAAGGCCGCGTGCCCGCGGGGCGTCCCATTACGTGAAACTGGGCGGCGGCACGATCGAATGCCGCCTGTGCCCCCATCGCTGCCGGGTCGCCGCTGGCGAACGCGGGCATTGCGGCGTGCGCGAGAACCGTGGCGGGGCATACCAGACGCTGGTCTACGGCCAACCCAGCGCCGTTCACGTCGACCCCATAGAAAAGAAGCCGCTGTTCCACTATTTTCCCGGCAGCCGGGCCTTTTCCCTGGCCACCGTCGGCTGCAACTTCAGCTGCCGCTTCTGCCAGAACTGGGAGATCTCGCAGCGCCGGCCCGAAGAAGTGGAGACGATCGACATGCTGCCCGATGCGGTCATGCGCCTGGCGAAGCGCAACCATTGCCGGGTCGTCGCCCACACCTACAACGAGCCCGTCATCTCCTTCGAGTACGTGCGCGACTGCGCCGCCCTGGGCCGTGAACGGGGCGTGCCCAACGTCATGATCAGCAACGGCTTCATCGAGAAGGCGCCGCTGCGCGAGCTCTGCCGCTTCCTGGGAGCGGTGAAGATCGACCTGAAGGCCTTCAGCAAGGCGTTCTACCTGGAGCAGTGCGGCGGACTGCTGCAGCCGGTCCTGAACACCCTGCTCACCCTGCGGGCGGAGAAGACCTGGTTCGAGGTCGTGGTGCTCCTGATCCCGGGCCTCAACGACTCGCGCGCCGAGATCGGCGCCATGTGCCGCTGGCTGGCGCGCGAGCTGGGCCCCGACGTGCCGCTGCATTTTTCGCGCTTCGCGCCCACCTACCTGCTGAAGAACGTGCCGCCCACGCCGCCGGCGACGCTGCACCTGGCGCGGCGCATCGCCCTCGACGCCGGCATCCGCTTCTGCTACGTCGGCAACCTCCTTTCCGACGCCGAGCACACCTATTGCCCGTCCTGCGGCAAGGTGCTGCTGCGCCGCCTGATGTTCAGCGTGGACAACGAGGGGCTGCGCGACGGACGCTGTGGTTTCTGCCAAACCGTGATCCCCGGGGTCTTCGCCTGAGGCCGCCGCCGGCGCAGGCTTTGTATTTTGCCGGTTTTGTTATATAATTAATTTTAAATCGGCATCAACGGCATTCGACGAGAACCAGATCCCAGGGAGACCCGGATGGCTGACAAAATCCTGATCCGCGACCTGACGCTCCGCGACGGGCAGCAATCGCAATTCGCCACGCGCATGAACCAGGAGCAGGTGGACCGCCTGCTGCCCTTCTACCGCAAGGCCGGCTTCCACGCCATGGAAGTATGGGGCGGCGCCGTGCCCGACTCGGTCATGCGCTACCTCAACGAGAACCCCTGGACACGGCTGGAGACGATCAAGGCGGCCGTCGGCACGGTTTCCAAGCTCACCGCCCTGTCGCGCGGCCGCAACCTGTTCGGCTACAACCCCTACCCCGACGAGGTGATCGAGGGCTTCTGCCGCAACGCCGTGCGCTCGGGCATCGACATCATGCGCATCTTCGACGCCCTGAACGACATCGACAACATGAAGTCGACCAT
>JALOLA010000009.1 GCA_025456205.1 Acidobacteriota bacterium
CAGCGAGTTCTTGAAGATCTGCTCGAAGCCCAGGAACTTGATGATGCCCAGGTTGACCGAGGGGTGGAAGCGCAGGCCGCCCTTGTAGGGGCCGATGGCATTGTTGAACTGCACGCGGAAGCCCTTGTTGACCTGTACCTCGCCCTTGTCGTCGACCCAGGGGACGCGGAAGAGGATGGCGCGGTCGGGCTCGACGATGCGCTCGTAGATCTTGGCCTTGACGAATTCGGGGTGTTTCTTGACCGTGGGTTCCAAGGTCTCCAGGACTTCCTTGACGGCCTGATGGAACTCCGGCTCCCCGGGATTCTTGACCTTGACCTTTTCGATGAGTTCACTGA
Source organism: Acidobacteriota bacterium (assembly GCA_025456205.1). Taxonomy (GTDB): domain Bacteria; phylum Acidobacteriota; class Aminicenantia; order UBA2199; family UBA2199; genus UBA2199. The sequence goes on from JALOLA010000009.1 coordinate 339, forward strand.
TCATGGACATTTTATTTCTCCTTGGCAATAAGATTTAAAGACCGTTCCAGCGAAGGCGTTGATGGCTTCATGGGGAAGCTCAATATAAGCAGAAGCGGCGGGAATTGTCAACTGGCCGCCTTGACAAACAGCGAAAAAAAAACTATTAATGGGAGGCATGCGCCTCACCCGTAACATCCTGGCTTCCCTGCTGGCCTTCCTGCTTATTTTGCTCCTGTTCCTCCCCGTCTGGTTCATCTCCGGCATCTGCCGCCGGGAGGCGTTCATCTATTCCTCGGCCCGCCTGGTGATCGGCGCCGCCGTGCGCGTGCTGGGCGTGCGGACGGTCGTCCGCGGCCTGGATGCCGTCGACCTCTCCCGGCCCCCGGTCATCATCAGCAACCACCTGTCGAACCTGGACGGGCCCCTGCTGGTCCTCGCCCTGCCGCTGAACCCGCGCGTCCTGATCAAGTCCGAGGCGCGCCGCATCCCCTTGGTCGGCTGGGTCATGAAACTGGCCGGCTTCGTTTTCGTCGACCGCTCCAGCGCGCCGCGCCGTCAGGAAGCGCTTGCGGCGGCGGTCGAGAGGATCACCCGCGCGCGCTGTCCGTTCCTTGTCTTTCCCGAGGGCACGCGCAGCCGCGACGGCGTCACCCGCCCGTTCAAGCGCGGGGGCTTCCTCATCGCCCGCCGCGCCGGCGTGCCGGTGCTGCCGGTACGGATCTCGGGGACGCAGCGCCTGCTGCCGCCGGGTCGGGCGACCTGCGCCGCCGGCACGGTCTTCATCGACGTTTTCCCCCTCGTGGACCCGGGCCAGGTCGCCGAGAGCGAGCTGCCCGGGCTTATCCGCGGCCTGCAGCAAAAATTATATACGGAAGAAAAAGCATGAGCATCATCGATCCCGAGAAGATCCGTCTGCGCTCGCGGCTGCTGGCCTCGCTTAACGAGGACGGGCAACTGGCCCGGGCGATCGACCTGCTGGCGACGGCGCTGGAGAAGGGCGGCAAGGCGCTGCTGTTCGGCAACGGCGGATCGGCCACCCAGTCCTCGCACTTCGCCGCCGAACTGGTCAACAAGTTCTACTTCCGCCGTCCCGCCCTGCCGGCCCTGGCCCTGGCCTCCGACATGGCCACCCTGACCTCCATCGCCAACGACGAGGAGTACCGCGCGATCTTCGCGCGCCAGGTCGAGGCCTTCGGCCGCCCCGGCGACGTGGCGCTGGGCCTGACCACCAGCGGCACCTCGGCGAACGTCCTACTGGGGCTGGCCAAGGCGCGGGAGCTGGGGCTGGTCACCATCGCCCTGGCCGGCAGCCGCCTGCAGGACCTGCAGGCCATTCCCGTGGACGCGCTGGTCGCCGTCGCCAGCGACGACACGCCGACCATTCAGGAAATGCACCTCTTCGCGCTGCACGCCATGGCCGCCGCAATCGAAAAAAAAATATTTGGAGGAAATCATGGTTGAACTGTCCGCCCGGGTGAAAACGATGACCAGCTCCCCGACCCTGAAGCTGGTGCAGATCAAGAAACAGCTGCAGGCACAGGGAAAGGTCATTCTCGACTTCGGCGCCGGCGAGCCCGATTTTCCCACTCCGGAGAACATCAAGAACGCCGGCGTGGAAGCCATCCAGAAGGATTTCACCAAGTATACTCCCACCTCGGGCATCGCCGAGCTGAAAAAGGCCATCCGCACCGCCTACCTGGCCGAGCAGGATTACGAGGCCAAGGACGCCCAGATCGTGGTCTCGCCGGGAAGCAAGTACGGGCTGTTCATCCTGCTGCAGGCCGTCATCGACCCCGGCGACGAGGTGATCGTGCCCCTGCCCTACTGGGTGTCCTACCCGGAGATGGTGAAATTCTGCGGCGGCGCCGTCGTCTTCGCCGACCACCTGAAAGCGCAGCCCGCCTTCGAGCTCACTGCGGCCTCCTTCATCTCGCGCTGCACTCCCCGCACCAAGGCCGTGATTGTGAACTCTCCCTCCAATCCCACCGGCATGGTCATGAAGGGCGAGGAGCTGGCCGAGCTGATCGCCTTCTTCCACAAGAAGAACATCCTGGTCATTGTCGACGACTGCTACCGCAAGATCATGTACGGCGCGGGCAAATACCCGCCGCCGCTGAAGCTGGTGCCGGCAGCCCACGAGCACGTGGCCGTGGTCAGCTCGCTTTCCAAGACCTATGCCATGACCGGCTGGCGACTCGGCTACACCATCGTCTCCGAGGCCCTGGCCGCGGCCATGACCAAGGTGCAGGAGCATTCGACGTCCAATCCCTGCTCGATCTCGCAGAAAGCGGCCGTCGAGGCCCTGGCCGGGGACCAGGGCGCCGTGCTGGCCATGGTGGAGGAGTACCGCCGGCGCCGCGACTATTTCGCCAAGCGCGTCGACGAGATCGGGCGCATCGCCTATGCCCTGCCTGACGGCGCCTTTTACTTTTTTGCCGACTTCTCGCATTACATCCGCCGCAAGAAATTCCAGGACGATAACCAGCTGGCCATGGATATCCTCGAGAAATTGAACATCATCCTGGTGCCGGGCTCCGCTTTCGGCGCCCCCGATCACCTGCGCATCTCCTACGCCACGTCCATGCAGGATATCCGCGCGGGCCTGGACAAGCTGGAGGCCTACCTGCGCCATGACGGCTAGCGTCATGGGTCGCCTCGGAGGTCGGGCCGGGGCCTGGTCAGGCGGAGAGAGCTGATGGTGCTCGACTACAAGGACGTTTCATTCTCCTTCCAGGACCGCAAGCTGCGCCGGCGCCGGCGGCTGCTTTGGCTGCTGCTGCTGGCACTGCTGCTGCTGGCCGCCTGGCTCGGCTTGCGTTGCCTGAAGGCCCGGGCGGCCGTGGCGCGTATCGAGGACCTGCTGCTGGCGGGGCGCCAGGACCAGGCCGAAACGCTGCTGCAGGATGCGGCCTCGCCCCTGTTCCAGCGCGGGAATTTTCGTGAGTTGCAGGCGCTGAGCGAGCTTTTTCGCGGGCGGCTCCCGGAAGCCGCTGTCCGCTTCGCCGAACTGCGCCGGCGCGGCTTATCGACAACGCTGCGCTCCGGCCGGCTGCTCGCCCATTTTTTCGACCGCGGCGAATATGACAAACTGGACCTTTACTCCTCCCACCTGCTGCCCGGGGGAGGCGACCAGGTCCGCTGGTTCCACGCCCTGTGCCGGGCCGCTTTTCTGGACGCGGACGCTGCCGAAAAAGCCCTGGCCGGCCTTTCCGCGACTTATCGCCGGGCGAACGGCAAGGCCGTGGACATGCTCTCCCGCTTCAGTGGCTCTCTGCGCTCGGGGCGGGTCGATTATGTCTTTGACCGCAATGATGTGCCCCTGGCGTATTTCGACCTCCAACGCCGGGCCAGCCGTTCGCTCCTGCCGGGCATGGATTTCGCCGCTTTCGAGGCGCAGTTCAAGAAGGGAGCCCGCTTTTTCCACCTGACCCTCGACGGCGGGCTGCAGCGCAGGATCGACCGCCTGTTCCAGGGCCATGCCGGGACCCTGGTCCTGCTGGACCTCCCGGGCAGCGCCATCGCCGCCGCCTATTCCAAGCCCGGGGCGGGAAAACCGGCGGATGCCGCCTTCAGTGAGCGCTACGAGCCCGGCTCCATCGTCAAGCTCGTCTCCCTCCTGGCCTACCTGCGCCGCGGCGGGGACGGGATCTTCCCCATGGAATGCCCGGGCCATCTCGCCGTGGATGGCGGGATCATCTATGACCTGGAGCGGCATGGCCTGGTGCGGGATGTCTCCCAGGCCCTGGCCAGGTCCTGCAATGTCGGCTTTGCCCGCATGGGCCTGGCGGTCGGCCGGTCGGGGTTGACCGAGCTGCTGCAGCGCTTCTTTTTCAACGCCCCCGCATTCAGCGACCGGTTCCTCGCGTTCCGGACGGGCAGGTTCGCCAGCGGCGGCGAAGCCGCGCTGGCCCGCCTGGCGGCCGGCCTGGACGGGGTCACCCTGACCACGCTGCACGGCGCCGTTCTGGCGGCGGTTTTCGCCCAGAACGGGCTGCACTTTCCGCCCTTCCTGATCGACGACACCAAGAACCTCCTTGGCCTCGGCATCTACCGCCACGATCCCCGGCCGCTGCGGCTGCTGTCCGATGACCCCGGTTTTCTGCGCGTGAAAAAAGCCATGGCGGCGGTCGTGGAGGACGATAAGGGCACCGGACGCCGGCTGGCCGGTTCTGTCCCGCGCCTGGCCGTCAAGACCGGGACCGCTCCAGGCAAGGCGGGGAAGCTGGACGCGATCCTCATCGGCTTCTTTCCCTATGACGACCCCCGTTATGCGTTCGCCTTCAGGCTGGAAGGAGCGGGCCGGGCCGAGCTCCGGGGTGTGTTCTTCCTGCAGGAGCTGCTCAAGCTCCTTTATCCGCGATAACATGAAGCGACGGACGATCTTCCTCGCCCTGCATCTGCTGGCAGCCGGCCTGGCGGCCAGGACGCTGGTGCTGCCCCTGGCCGTCGACACGCAGAACCACCTCTCGCACCAGTGGCTGGGCAAGGCGGTCTCCTATTTCCTGATCGCCGGGCTCGGGCAGAACGGGCTGCCGGTGAGCGAGGAAGAGGAGGTCCAGGCGCTCCTGAACCGCAACCTGGTCCGCTTCCCCTTCGACATCACCAAGGCCACGGCCCTGGTCCTGGCCGGCGAGAGCGGGGCCGAGCGGCTGCTGTGGGGCAAGATCCTTCACAGTGACAGGAAATCGGCGCCGTTGCAGGTCCAGCTTTTCCTCATCGAAACCAGGGAACCGCGCCAGCGGCTGTTGCCCCTGGTCAAGGGGAACTTCGCCGACATGTTCAAGCTCCAGGAGGAGCTGCTGCGCCACGTGGTCGGGACCCTCGCCCCCGGGCGGCGGGATATCGCCATGCCGCAGCTGAACATGGCGCTGCCGGAGTACGAGAAACTCATCAAGAGCCTGCTGCTGGGCGATGCCGGCAAGAAGCTCGAGCTCCTGCTGCCGGCGCCGGGAGCGGCGATCCGCTCCGACTTCGTTCATTTCGAGCTGGCCAAGGCCTGCCTGGAAAAGCGCGACCTGGGCGCCTGCCGCACGTACCTGGAGCGCATGACCGATGCGCCGTTCTTCAGGGACCGCAAGGATTTCCTGCTCGCCCTCGTCGATCATGCCGCCGGCGACGCCGACGCGGCCTTGAACCGCTTCATCCGCCTGCAGCAGCGCAACGCGTTCCCGGTCCCCACCCACAACAACCTGGGCGCCATCTACCTGGCCAGGGGCGAATTTTCCCTTTCCGAGAAGTGCCTGCGCTATGCCCTTTACCTGCGCCGGGACCCCGGCATCCTCGCCAACCTGGTCCTGCTGCTGCGGGCCATGGGGCGGGACGGGGCGGCGCAGCAGGAATTGACCGGGGCGCTGCGGCTCTTTCCCGAGGACGAGGGCCTGCGCACGCTGTTCGCCGCCTCCGTGGCCGCCGCCGAGAACCGCGAGGCGCTCGGCCAGGCCTTCCGGGATTTCGTCGCCCTGCCCCTGCCCGGTGAGAGCGTCCCCGTCGTTGAGGCCCGGCTCATGGGAGCCTTCGGCGACGGGGCCGCGGCCGGCGCCGACGCGCCGCTGAACCTCGCCTACATCGAGGCCCGCAACTTTTTCCTGGAGAACGATCTCGAGGCGGCCGCGCCAAAGGCCGAGGAAGCCATGGAGCGCAATCCCTTCGAGTTCGAGAACAATCACCTGCTGGCCCTGCTCTTTCTGCAGAAGCAGCAGGTCGTCCAGGCGGACATCTATGCGCAGAGCGCGCTGTTCCTGGCGGAGACCCTGGACAACTACCTGCTGCTGCTCAAGATCCAGCAGGCCGGGATGGACCGCGAGCGCTTCCGCAAGACCCTGGCCCTGGCCCTGCGCAAGTTCCCGCAGAATCCCGAGCTGCTCAGGCTGGGCGGCCGCGGCCGCTGAAGGGGCGCCGATAGCGGCGAGCGCCCATGATCGTCAGCGTGTCGCGCCGCTGCGACATCCCGGCTTTTTCCGGAGACGGATTCATGGAGCGCTTGCGCGCCGGCGAAGTCGTTGTCGCCAACCCCTTCCGTCCGGGCCCGGGCCGGCGCATCAGCCTCAAAAGGGAGGATGTCGACGCCTTTGTTTTCTGGAGCCGCGACCCGCGGCCGTTCCTGCGCCACCTGCCGGAGATCGATCGTTGCGGCTGTCCCTATTATTTCCTGCTGACGGTGACCGGCTATTCCCGGCTGCTGGAGCCGGCAACCCCCGGCAGCGATGAGGCCCTGGGCTTTTTTCGCGAGCTGGCGGCCCGGCTCACGCGCGGGCGCGTCATCTGGCGCTACGACCCGGTGATCTTCACGCCGGGCACCGGCGCCGGGTTCCATGAGGAAAATTTTTCCCGGCTGGCCCGGCTCCTGGCCCCGTTCGCCTTCCGCGTGATCGTCAGCTTTTTCGACCCGTACGCCAGGGCCCTGCGCCGGCTGCGAAAGGCGGGGATCGCTGCCGAAGCGGCTGCCGGCACGCCCGAACAGCAGGCCGGGCTGCTCGAGCGCTTCGCCGCCGTCGCCGCCGCGGAGGGGCTGGAGATCCAGAGCTGCGCCGAGCCTGAGCTCCCGGCGGTCGTCCCCGCCGGCAAATGCATCGATGAGAAATTGTTGAACGAGGTTTTCGGGCTGAACCTTTCCTATCGCAAGGATCCCGGGCAGAGGAAGGCCTGCCTCTGCCAGCAGAGCGTCGATATCGGAGCTTACGGCACCTGCGGCCATGGTTGCCTCTATTGTTATGCCAGACGTTAGACGTTAGACGTCAGACGCCAGCAAGAACAAGACAATTTCTGGAAAAAGAGGCAACAGCAAAAATGAAACATGAAGAAAAAGATGTATAATCTTTCTGACTGGATCGCTGGAGGTGAAAGATGGAGACAGGAAAGTTAAGTGAAGCGAAAAGGGCGGGACTCGGAGCTATCGCTCTCATCCTCGTCCTTTCCTCGGGCCTGCTGCCGGCCGGGGAGCTCCAGGCGATCAAGCTGAACCCGCCGGACCTGAAGCGCGGGCTGCCGTTGATGGCGGCGCTGGCGGCCAGGGCTTCGGCGCGCGACTATTCTGAGAAGGACCTGAGCCTGCAGGACCTCTCCGACCTGCTCTGGGCCGCCGACGGCATGAGCCGCCCGGCGGAGAACAAGAGCACTGCCCCTTCGGCGATGAATTCCCATGATATCCGCATCTATGTGTTCATGAAGGACGGCGCCTATCTGTACGATCCTCCCAGGCATGAGCTGCTCCCGCTCCTGGCCGGCGACTTCCGCTCGCAGATCATGATGGCCCGGCCGCCCCGGCCAGCGATCCCCGCTGCGGGCGTCCCGGCCGCTCCTCCCGCCGCTGCTCCTGCTGCTCCTCCCGTTCCCCCGGCGCCTCCTGCCGCGTCACCTCCGCCGCCGTCAGCCCCGCCCGTAGAGATCGTCCTGGTTTCCGACGGCGACCGCTTCACGCGCGGCGACCCCGAGCGCAAGTTCGAGTGGGGCGCCATCGATGCCGGCATCGTCTCGCAGAATATTTCTCTTTTCTGCGCCGCCACCGGCTTGAAGACCCGGCCCAAAGCCTCGATGGACAAGGCCAGGATCAAGGAACTGCTCAAGCTGACCGCGGCGCAGGTCGTTTTCCTGAATCACCCGGTCGGCTACGCGAAATAGCGGCCCTGGTCTAAACCCTGGAGCCGCGGTTGGCGTAACAATACCTTGCGCAAAACACCGGGATGGCTATAATCAGTGAGTGTTCCGTCAACGGGAGGCGACAGATGAAGAAAAATGGCTATCGATCGATCGAGCTGGAATCCAAGCTGGAGCGCCGTGATTTCCTCAAGATCGGCGGCGGCACCGTGCTGGGGGCGGGATTGCTGCTGGGCCGGCCGCCGCTGTTCGGCCAGGAGGCCGCCAAGCCCGAGACGCCCGCCAAGCCCAGGACCAACATCGACGAGGCCCTGGCCGTGCCGCGCACGTCGACCTCGCTGCCCGGGCTTTTCCCCGGCAAGGTCGTGGCGGTGAAGGACGCGCAGGCCATGAACGAGCAGGGGGTCGACGGCAAGGTCGTGGCCGCCATGTTCGCGAAGGGCATCCAGGCCCTCACCGGCAAGCCGTTGCCCGAGAGCTTCAAGATGTTCTTCAGCAAGAACGATGTCGTCGGCATCAAGGTCAACCCGGTGGGCGCTGGTTTGATCTCCACCCGCCTGGAAGTGGTCGACGCCATCATCGCCTGGCTGAAGCAGGGCGGCCTGCCAGCGGCGAACATCGTCATCTGGGACCGTTTCGATTACATGCTGGCCGACGCCGGCTTCACCGCGGCGCGCTATCCGGGCATCGCCATCGAGGGGCTGCAGACAATGGACGAGGCCGCCGCCGAAGGCAAGAACCCGGACGACAGCCGCTGGCTGGGCAAGGACGGCCGCCATGTCAGCGAGAAGAACTTCGACCTGGGCGCTTACTATTTCGCCGACGTCGAGGCGCCACAGGACAAGCCCTATCTCAACCAGCACGTGTTCAACGGCAAGTATTCCTATTTCGGCAAGCTGCTGACGAAGCGGCTGACCAAGATCATCAATGTCCCGGTGTTCAAGAACACGGGCAACGGCGTTTCCATGGCCACCAAGAACCTCGGCTACGGGGCCGTCTGCAATACCAGCCGCCTGCACCGCCCGCTGTTCTTCGACGTCTGCACCGAGGTGCTTGCCTTTCCCGTCATGCGCGACAAGCTGGTGCTCAATGTCAATGACGGCCTGCGCGCACAGTACGACGGCGGCCCGGGGCCGCTGGCCCAGGCCACCTGGTTTCTCAACACCCTGTATTTCGCCACCGACCCCTTTGCCCTGGACATGACCTGCCACAACCTTATCGTGCAGAAGCGCAAGGAGATGAAGGTGCAGGTGAACGAGCATCCGAAGTACAGCGAGTACCTGCGCTACGCCGAGCGCCTGGGGCTGGGCGTCGCCGACCCGGCGAAGATCGCTTTCCTTCAGGCGTAGGCGCCGGGTGCGAGCCGCGCTGATCCTCTTGCTGCTGGCCGCACTGGCACTCGCGGTGCCGTTGGCCCCGCTCGCCGCGCCGGCGGCGTTCGAATTTCCCGCCGACGGTTTCGCTCCCGGCTGGCGGCGTTCCGGGCCCGTCGAGACCTACGTCCCTTCCGCCCTGTACAATGTCATCGACGGCGGGGCCGAGCTGTTCCTTGAGATGGGCTTCGTCGACCTGCGCATCCAGAAGTACGAGGGCGCCGGCGCCGAGATCGCCGTCGAGGCTTATTGCATGGAGAACGCCGCCGCCGCCCTGGGCATCTACCTGCTCAAGTGCGGCCGCGAAACGCCCGTGCCCGGGATCGACGGACGCAACTCGGGGGACCGCTTTCAGTATGCCCTGCTGAAGAACAATTATTTCGTTTTCATCAATAATTTCAGCGGCCGCGAGGACCTGCTGCCGGTGATGACCGCCCTGGGGCAGCGGATCATCGCCGCCATCCCGGCGGGGGAGGCGGTGCGCGAGCTCGACATTTTGCCCCAGGCGGACCAGGTGCCGGGCTCCGGCCTGCTGCTGCGCGGACCATATTCGCTGCAGGCGGTCTACACGCTGGGCGACGGGGACGTGCTGCAGCTGAACGGCAGGATCTTCGCCGCCGCCGCCGTCTACCAAGACGAGGAGGGCGCGAGCCATACCCTGATCGCGGCCGCTTACGATGATAACGCCATGGCCGCCAGCGTCTTCGCCAGCCTGCGGCGCGGCCTGGACCCCTACCACAAGGTGCTGGAGACAGGTGACGGTTTCTTCGTGTTCCAGGATTTTCGGGACCTGTTCGGCCAGGCGGAGGTCCGCGGCCGTAATATCGAGATCCGCGTCAAGCTGGCCCGGCGGCCACCGCGGCACGCGAAATAATTTGCCCGATCGCATTCTCCAAGGAGGTTCGTAATGAAAAGAGCGTTGATGCTGTTGCTGTTCCTGTCCCTGCTGGGCTTGCTGCCGGCCACCGCGGAAACGGATCCTTTCGCCGGCGAATACGAGGCGCTGAGCCGGTCGCTGGATGAAAAAATGGCCGCCGTCAAGAGCCGCGACGAGTACCAGAAATTCATGGCCGAGAAGAAGGGCGCCCTGGAAACGCTGCTGGCCAGGCATGTCTCCGCCCCGGCCGGCGATGCCACCGAGCTGCTGCGGGCGCGCATCCTGGTCGACCTGAACCGCTATCCCGAGGCCGAGGCCAAGCTCAACGCCCTGGTCGCCAAACGGGGAGAGCGGCAGGACCGGGCCCGGCTGCTGCTGGCGGAGGTGATGGCCAAGACGGAGAGGGTGGCGCAGGCCGTGCCGCTGTTCAGGCAGGTCGAAGGCAAGGTGGCGCGCACTCCCGACTACTTCGAAGTCGCCCTGGCCCTGGCCTTCGAGGCCCCCGACGACGGGCTGCGCCAGGAATACGGCCGCAAGCTCCTCGCCGCCGCCGATCTGCCCGCCAAGTTCGGCGAGTACCGCGTCTACCTGGTCGCGACCCTGGCCGAGATCGAGGTGAAGAAACGCAACATCGCGGCGGCGAAGCAGATCCTGCAGGAGGCGCTGAAGACGTTCACCGGGGAAAGGGAAGCCAAGTCCCTGCAGTCGGCGCTCAAGCAGCTGGATTTTCTCGGCAAGCCGGCCCCGGCCATCAGCGCCGAAAAATGGCTGAACTCGGCGCCGCTCTCCCTGGCCGGGCTGAAAGGCAAGGTGGTGGTCATCGATTTCTGGGCGCCGTGGTGCGGCCCCTGCCGCAAGGTCATCCCCACCCTGGCCAAGGATTACAACGAGCTCAAGGACAAGGGGCTGGTGGTGATCGGCTTCACCAAGATCTATGGCCGCTACAGCGATGACGTTCAGAACAAGGGGCCGGTCGCCGCTGACGAGGAGCGGGCGCTGATCCAGGGCTTCGTCGAGCGCTGGAAGCTGACCTATCCCATCGCCATCTCCGACAAGGGCGAGGACTTCAGCGACTACGGCGTCAGCGGCATACCCACCATGGTTTTCATCGACAAGGCCGGCAATGTCTACGACATCAAGGTCGGCTCGGGCGACGAGGCCGCCATCACCGCCAAGATCAGGAAGCTCCTGGCCGAGAAATGACCGGGGATGCCCGATTCCCGGCGCCGCCGCTTCCGCCGCTCTGCGTCTTGATTTTTTCACCGCCCGCTCCTACAATCAGCGCATGGGCATGGGCGGCGCCGCTGATCGTTGCGCACTTTGGAGAGCAACCGTGACCATGCCCTTTCATCAGGAGGAAGAATGAAAAAAATGATCGTTGCCACCGCTGTCATCGCCCTGGCGCTGCCCCTGCTGCCGGGCGGTTCGGGAAAAAAATCGCCGGCCGCCAAGCCGCTGGCCATCGGCGCGCTAATCCACGGCTTCAGGCTGGAGCAGAAGCAGTTCATCAAGGAGCTGGACGGCGAAGGCTACCTGTTCCGGCACCTGAAAAGCGGGGCCCGCCTGTTAAAGGTCGTCGCCAAGGACGACAACAAGGTGTTCAGCGTGGCGTTCAAGACGCCGCCCCCCGACGACACCGGCATCCCGCACATCATGGAGCATTCGGTGCTGAACGGCTCGGAGAATTTCCCCGTCAAAAGCCCGTTCGACATCCTTTCCCAGGGGTCGCTGAACACGTTCCTCAACGCCATGACCAGCAGCGACTTCACCATCTACCCGGTGGCCAGCCGCAACGACAAGGACTTCGCCAACCTGATGCACGTTTACCTCGACGCGGTGTTCAAGCCCTTGCTCCACAAGGACCCGCGCATCCTGCAGCAGGAGGGCTGGCATTACGAGCTGGAATCCCCCGAGAGCCCACTGATCTACAAGGGGGTCGTATACAACGAGATGAAGGGGGCCTATTCGGCGCCGGAACGGCAGCTGGGGCTCATCATGGACCGGGCCCTCTTCCCGGACAATCACTACGGCAAATCCTCGGGAGGCCATCCCGATGCCATCCCGCAGCTGACCTACGAGCAGTTCAAGGCCTTTCACCGGAAGTACTATCACCCGGCCAACAGCTACATCTATCTGTACGGCAACGGCGACCTGGAAAAGGAGCTGGCCTTCATCCATCGCGACTATCTCTCCGGCTATGACAAGATCGCGGTGGACAGCTCCATCCCGCTGCAGGCGCCGCCGGCGGAGCCCAAGGTGGTGCATGGCCGCTACGGCGTGCCCGAGGGCGCCGACGTGGCCGGGAAGACCTACATCGCCCGCAGCAGCGTCTATGGCCTGAACACCGACCAGGAATTCAACATCGCCCTGGACATCCTGGCCGAGGCCCTGGTCAACCACCAGGCGGCGCCGCTGCGCCTGGCCCTGCAGAAAGCGGGCATCGGCAAGGACGTCTCGGCGTCCACGGACGGCGTCCAGCAGCCGGTATTCGGCATCACGGTCACCAACGCCGAAGCCGCCGACCTGCCGCGCTTCGAGCAGGTCTACCTCCAGGCCCTGCAGGAGGTCGTCGCCAAGGGCTTCGACCGCACCACCCTGGAGGGGATCATCAACCGCCATGAGTTCAGCCTGCGCGAAGGGCGGGGCTCGTTCACCGGCATCATGGGCGCGATGATGGCTTCCGGCGGCTGGCTGTTCGCCGATGACCCGTTCATCACCCTGTCCTTCAACAAGGAGCTGGCGGCCATCCGCTCCAAGCTGGACCAGCGCTACTTTGAAGGGCTTGTCGCCAGGATGCTGCTGCAGAACCCCCATGCCTGCACCGTCGTGCTGGAGCCCAAGCCGGGGCTGGAAAAGGAGCTGGCGATCGAACTGGAAGCCAAGCTGGCCGCGATCAAGGCCAGGATGAGCCCCGAGGAGATCGCGGCCATCGTGACCCAGACCCGGGAGCTGATCGCCTACCAGCAGCGCCAGGACGACGCCGAGGCGCTGAAGACCGTCCCCCTGCTGGAGATCGCCGATATCGAGAAGAAGCAGGAGGACCTGCCCCTGAAGATGGGCGCGCTGGCCGGGGCGCCGCTCCTGCATTTCGACACCTTCACCAAGGGCATCGTCTACCTGAACCTTTATTTCGACGCCTCGGCCGTCGACCAGGAACTGATCCCCTATGTCCAGCTCTACAGCGACCTGGTGGGCATGCTGTCCACCGACGAGTTCAGCTACGGCGACCTGGAGAACCAGGTCAACCTGCACACCGGCGGCATCTTCACCACCCTGAACGCGCTGGCCGTGAACCGCGACGACGCCCGCATGAAGCCCTATTTCAGCATGCGCGGCAAGGCCATGCCCGACAAGGTGGGGCGGCTGGCCGCGCTCATGAAACAGCAGCTGCTCCTCTCCAAATGGGACGATGAAGAGCGCCTCAGGGAGATGCTGCTGCGCACCAAGGCGCAGTTCGACCAGCGCCTGGCCTACATGGGGCTGGGCATCGCCATGAACCGCCTGGGGTCCTACATCTCCGACCGCGGCGCCTACCAGGACCTGACCTCCGGGTTCGGCTTCTATCAGTTCCTGGGCGCCCTTTGCCGGGAACCCGACCTGAAGGCGATCGCCGCCAAGCTGAAGGCGGTGCAGGGCAAGCTCGTCAACCTGAACGGATTGAAGATCGGCGTGACCTGCCAGCGCGAACAGATGCAGGCCGTCAACGAAGCGTTGCCCGCCCTGCTGGCGGCCATCCCCGCGGAAGAATTCAAGCCCGTTCCCTACCGCTTCGTTAAGGAAGCGCTGAACGAGGGATTCCAGGACGCGTCAAAGGTGCAGTACGTCCTGAAGGGCAGCGACTATAAAAAACTCGGCTTCCAGTACAGCGGCAGGATGAACGTGCTCAGCCAGCTGCTCTCCACCGTTTACCTGCAGAACACCGTTCGCGTGCAGGGCGGGGCCTACGGCGGCTTCGCCGTCATGGATGACAGCGGTCTGCTGGCCTTCGCCTCCTATCGCGACCCCAACCTGAAAAAAACAGTGGAGAATTACATGGGGGCCAGCCGCTTCCTGGCCGGCCTGGCCCTCGACGAGCGCGACCTGCGCCGGCTGATCATCGGCACCATCTCCGACTGGGACCGGCCGCTCGATCCCGGCCAGAAGGGGGCGGTGGCCGTGCAGCGCTACCTCAAGGGCGATACCCTGGAGATGCTGCAGAAGGAGCGCGACGAGATCCTAGCCACCACGCTGGAGGACCTGAAGGGCTTCGCTGCCATGGTGGAGAAAGTGATGGCCCAGGACATGCTCTGCGTGGTCGGCAACGAGAAGAAGATCGCCGACGAAAAGGAGCTGTTCAAGAAGATCCTGCCCCTGCGGCAATAGCCAGCCATAGCGGTCGATCGGACGGCAATCCGTTCCCGTCCCGGATAACGACTTCGATCCGGGATGGGATTGGATTGTTCAGCGGATCGTCATCGGGCCCTGGAAGCGAATCATTCGCTGCGCAGCGCGTCCACCGGGTTGTCGCGGGCGGAGCGCAGCGCCTGCAGCAGCACCGCGGCCATGGCGATGGCGAACGTGGCGAGGAAGGCGAAGGCGAAGACGGGAAATCCCGGTTGGATGCGATAGGCGAAGCCCTGCAGCCACAGGGTGGTGGCCATCCAGGCCATGGGGACCGCCAGGAAGCCCGCCAGGAACACCAGCGTGACGAATTGCCTTGTCAGGAGCAGGGCGATGGCTGCCGATGTCGCGCCGAGGACCCTGCGGATGCCGATCTCTTTCCTGCGCATGCGCATGGTGAACGCGATCATGCCGTACAACCCGAGAAAAGCGATGGCGATGCCCAGGCCGGAGACCAGCCCCAGCAGGCGCCCCATGCGCTCCTCGTACTGGTAGACCCGCCCGAACGCTTCGTCCAGGAAGGAGTATTCAAACGGGACGCCGGGAAAATGACGGCGCCATGTTTCCTTCACGGCGGCCAGGGCCTGGGAAACGCGCCTGGCGTCCAGCGACAGGGTCATGACCCGCAGCAGTGATTTTTCGATGTCCAGGATCAGTGGCTCGGCCTCATTCTTCATGCCCAGGAAATGAAAATCGGCGGTCACGCCGACGATCGTCTTTGTCTTGCGGTGATAATGCGCGGTCCACTGCGTGCCCAGGGCTCTTTCCGGCGTCAGGCCGAGTTCGCGGGCACCGGCCTCGTTGACGATGTAGGCGCTTTGTTCGTCGTTTCCCGACGCCCTTTGGAACGCCCGTCCGGCCGTCATGCGGATGCCGTAGGTGGGGATGAAATCGTGGTCCACGGTAATGATCTTCAGCCTTTTTGAGTTCAGGATGCTGAACGAGCTTCCCTTCTGCAGAGAATAGCCGCCGCTGAACGTCTCCCCCGGCACGGTCGATGACACGGTGGCCGCGCTGATCCCGGGCGCCTTCAGAAAATCACTCTTGATGGCCTCATAATTGCGGCGGAAATAGCCCTGGTTGCTCTTGATCTCCAGGATCAGCTTTTGCTCACGGTCAAATCCCAGGGCCTTGCCCTTGATGAACGTCAGCTGGCGGAACACCACCAGCGTGCACACCACCAGGAAAATGGCGATGGCGAACTGCCCCAGGATCAGCAGGCGTTGCGCGGCGTGACCGTGCATCCCGGGAAAAACCTGGTTTTTCAAGACGCTGACGGGCTGGAAGCGGGAAAGGACCAATGCCGGGTACAGACCGGCGCTGATCCCCAGCAGCAGGAAAAGGGCCAGCAGCATTGCCAGGACCAGGGGCTGGCCGAGTGCCTGGAAGTCGATCGCGGTGCCGGCCATGCGGTTGAAAAAGCGCAGCAGCAGCGACAGGAAGGCGAATGCGGCCAGGAAAGCGAACAGCGTGATGACCAGGGATTCGCCGAGGAATTGCCAAACCAGGTCGCCGCGGCTGCCGCCCAGTGTCTTGCGGATGCCGACTTCGCGGCTGCGCGTCGTGGAGAGGGTGGCGGAGAGATTGACGAAATTGCTGGCGCCGATGAGCAGGATCAGCAGCGCGGCGAAGGAATAGATGTACACATACAGGATATTGCCGGGCGGCTCGATCTCGTCGGGCAGGTTGGATCCCATGTGCAGCGACGCCAGCGGCTGCAGGGAAAAATCGAGCTTGTACATCGCGGATCCCGCCCGCCTGGCGAACGCCTGGCGTATCCGCTCGGAATAGGGACGCAATTGCTCCGTGAAGGCCGATGGCGCGACGTGGCGCCGTAGTTTCACGTAGGTATACTTAGGGTGGTATTCCCCCCAATCCTGGTTCAAGGTGGGGACATACGCCAACAGCGTGGCCATGGAGAGCAGCATGTCGTACTTCAGGTGGGTGTTGGCCGGGGCGTCACGGACCACGCCGGTCACTTCGAAATCCTCGATGACGGCCGCCCCGGTATCGTAGTCCAGCTCGATGGTCAGGCGGCGGCCCAGCGGCGGCAGGCCGGCGAAATATTTCCGGGCTGTACTCTCGCTGATAACGACCGTTTTCGGGCGCGCCAGGGCCGCCCCGGCGTTTCCCTCCACGAAGGGGATGCTCAGGATGTTGAAAATGTCGGGATCGGCGAACCAGACCCGCTTCTCGAAGAATCGCCTTTCGCCCTGAACCACCAGGACATGCTTGGCGTTTTCAAGCGGGGGGATCATGCGGGCCACGTTCTCGGCCTGGCTGAGCTCCTCCCTGATGACGGCGGCCAGGGGACCCTGGGTCGAGGCATTTGGGAAATCGCCTCCGTCGTGGACGCGGCGGCAGGCGATGCGGAAGATCCGCTCGTGGTCGGGATGGTAGGTGTCATAGGTCAGCTCGTTCACTACGTAGAGGATGACCACCATGCTGCAGGCGATGCCCGCCGCCAGGCCGAAGACCTTGATCAGGAAGATCCCCTTGTTCTTCATCAGGCTGCGCAGCGTGATGCCCAGGGTGTTCTTCAGCATCAGCATCTGCCAGTAGCCTCGTCGGCCGAGCGACGCCAGCCTGGAGCCCAGGGAGCGCGGCCCGGTCCGGTCGTTTGCGTGATCCGCTGTTTTCCGGTTCATCATGCCCTGGGGCTCCTCAGGCGGACACGCTCAGCAGGACAATGAGCAGCAACAAGAAGAAAAGGATCTGTTTCATGTTCCCTCCGAATGATTTTTCTTGCGCTTCCCGGCTTCGGGGTTCTTGACTGGGATCGCCGCTTCTTCCTTGTTGTTCATCCAGCCGTCCAGAAGATGGATGACGCGGTCGGAATAGGCGGCGTTCTTCTCCGAGTGCGTGACCTGGATGATCGTGGTCCCCTCGGCGTTCAGCTTCCTGAACAATTCCATGATCTCCTCGCCCTGCTGGGAGTTCAGGTTGCCGGTGGGCTCGTCGGCCAGGATCAGCTTCGGTTGGATAATCAGCGCCCGGGCCACGGCCACCAGCTGCTGCTGCCCGCCCGACAGCTGGCTGGGGAATAGATCCTTCTTGGCCACGATGCGAAAGCGGTCCAGGGCATCGGCCACCAGGCTCTTGCGTTCATCGGGCTTGACCTTCTTGTAGAGCAGGGGTGTCTCCAGGTTCTCGCAGACCGTCAGCTCGTCGATCAGGTGATAGCTCTGGAAGACGAAGCCGATGTTCTGCTGGTGGAGCTGCGTGCGCTTCTTCTCGCTCAACCCGTGCACCGCCTGGCCGCAGAAGAAGTATTCCCCTTCGGATGCCTCGTCGAGCATGCCCAGGATGTAGAGCAGGGTCGATTTTCCCGCTCCCGACGGGCCCATGATGGTCAGGAATTCCCCCTCCTTCACGCTCAGGTCGATGTTGCGCAGCACGAAGGTCTTGATGAAGGCGTTCGCGTAATACTTCGTGATCCCCATCAGCCGGATCATGCGGGCTTCTCCTTGAGCTTGTAGAGCACCCGCCCCAGGTAGCCGCCTTCATTGATCTCGGCGATGTACAGGCCCGGCTGCAGGTAGGCGGAGGCCGACAGCCTGGGCGCGGGCAGAGAACCCAGCAGCGACTCGGCCTTCCATTCGCTCTGGCTGTCGCAAAGCAATAGCGGGCTCTTTTGCTCGACCAGCTTCAACAGAATTTCCTTAAGGCTCATCCGTCACCTTCCTTGGAGATCGCGTTCAATGATGGTAAAGCAAAAAACATGCCAATTCGGAGGGGGAGTCGACGATGGAAACCCTGAAGGCAAGGGCGTTTGCGACCCGCTTCTGCGGCGACAGGTTCCCGCTGCCCCGGCTTGTCCGCAATCGGGACAATGGCTGTCCGCTTCCGGACATTGGCTTCGCCGCTCACTGGGAAGATTGCTTCTGGCGGAAGGTGACCGGGATCTTGTGGTCGAGGGGGGCGCCGATCTGCACCAATTGCCAGTCGGGATCGTGCTCGCGGATCACCTGCTTGAGCACGGCCACCGAGTCCTTCTTTTCCGCGGCATCGGGCTCGAACTCCACGATCTCGACGCGGTACTTCATCACCTGGCGCCGGCCATTGATGCGCACGTCGATCTCGACGTTCTGCTCGGCCTCGAGGATCGGGATCTGCAACGTGATCTCTTTCATCTTTTCCTCCTGGTCACCCAGGCCTTTGCTCTGGGTTGAATCCATCTTCCGTTCTCCGGTCCGCGGTCTCCATCATTCGTACCTCAGGCTGTCCACCGGGTTGGCGCGGGCGGCGCGGCGGATCTCCCAGGAGATGGCCAGGAGCGTGGCCCCCAGGGTCAAGGCGGCGGTTAGTGCGAACATGGAGGCGTCGAGGCTGGCCAGGTTATAGCGGATCATCAATCGGAACAACTTCGCCACCAGCCAGCTCCCCAGAGCCATGCCGATGATGTTGGCCAGGACGACCAGCCAGACGAACTCCCGCGTAAGCAGTCCGAAAATTCCGGGCACCGAGGCGCCCAGCACCTTGCGGATGCCGATCTCCTTGGTCCGCCGCTCCACGGCGAAGGAAACGAGGCCGAGCAGGCCCAGGCATGCCACGAACAGGATGATCAGGTTGAGGACGGTCATGATTACGTAGACCTTGTTCATCCAGGAATAGATATCGTTGAAATGATCATCCAAGGTGATCGCGAGATAGGGATAGTCGCGTGCGACTTGCTTCCAGGCCTGTTCCGCCCGCTGCCGGGCGGTGGCGACGCTGGCGCCGGGCCGGAGCCTGATGAGCAGATAGTTGATTTTTTCGTTCTCGAGGAACAGCAGGGCCGGCCCCAGGGTGACGCTGGGATTGCGGAATTGAAAGTCCCTGACCACGCCGACCACCGTAGAGTTCTTCCCGTCGATCGCGATGCGCCGGCCGAGGGGCTGGTCCCAGCCGAGCTGCCGTGCCATGGTTTCGTTGATGAGCAGGCTGTCGCGGTCGTTGAACGCCCGGGAGAAGTCGCGGCCCTGCCGCAGCGTCATGCCCAGGGTCCGGGTGAACTCCTCGCTCACCCCGTAGGCATTGATCCGCCAGCCGCGATTTTCGTCGATGCCCTCGGGGACCACCTTCAGCTCCGCGTCCCAGGAGCCCGGCAGGCTCGCGGCGCCGGCAACCGCAACCGCGTCCGGCAGGCGGTTCAGCTCCGTTTTCAGCACCTCCCGGTCGCCGGCCGGCACGTCCTTGACCGCCACCGCCAGTACCTGGGAGCGGTCGTATCCGAAGTCGACGGCCAGGAAGTGGTTGAACTGCTTCTTGAACATCAGCGTCCAGATGATGAGGAAAATGGCCAGTGCGAATTGGGCCACCACCAGGATTTGGCGCAGGAGCTGCCCCTGCTTCCCGGCGTACCGACCTCCCTTGAGGACCAGCGTCGGGCTGAACTTCGACAGGAACAAGGCGGGATAACTGCCGGCGAACAGGCCGACCAGCACGGTCAGTCCAAGCAGGTACTTGAAAAGGAAGGGGTGGTTCCAGAGCGGCAGGTCCGGGGAATTCCCCATGTACTGGGTCATGGCGGGGAAGGCGAAGGCGTAGATCAGCAGGGCCAGCGGCAGGGCCAGCAGGGCCGTGACCAGCGATTCGACCAGGAATTGCTTGACCAGGCTCCAGCGGCTGGCGCCAACGGTCTTGCGCAGGGCGATCTCCTTGGCCCGGCGCATGTGGCGCGAGGTGGACAGGATCATGAAATTGAGGCAGGCGATGAGCAGTACGATGAAGGCCGAGGCGTATTGCATGTAGATAACCTCGACCTCTCCGTGCAACAGCAGCGAGTCCACCCGCGCCGATTTCCGGGAAAGGGATTTCAGGCGAAAATCGAGGAGCGGAAACAGGTACAGCTGCTGGGGGGCCTGCGGCGTGTCGGCGTAGTGCTTGTGTAGGAATCGGGGAAGTTTGGCGTTCAGGCGCTTGGGGTCTGCACCCCGGGCGAGGCGCAGAAAGGTGGTGAACGGGGCTTTTTCCCAGCTCTCCAGGTCGGGAAGGAGGAGGCGGGCGGCGTCCATGGTGACCAGCATCTCGAACTGGATCGATGAATTCTCGTAGAGGCCCCGGGAGACGCCGGTGACAGTGACGCTGACCCGGCTGTTGATGGTCAGGACCCTTCCCAGCGGGTTCTCCCGGCCGAAGAACTTCTCCGCGGTGCGCTGCGACAGGATGGCGGAATAGGGCTGCGAGAGCGCCGTGGCGCGATGGCCGGATACCAGGGAGAAGGAAAAGATGTCGAGGAAATTGGCGTCCACGAAGCGCAGCCGGTTCTGGTGAAAGACATTGTCCCCGCAGCGCACGATCTGGGTGCCGGCCGCCAGGATGCGGGTGCCGTCCTCGATCTCGGGGAACTCGCTGCGCAGCGCCGCCAGCATGGGCCCGGGAGTGTACGCCGCATGCGACACGGTATCGTTGCCGCTGTCGTTGACCTGGACCAGGCCGTGGATGCGCCCGGCGTCGCGGTGGAATTTGTCCGCGGTGAACTGCAGGTCCTCCAGCACGGCGATCATGGCAAAATAAGCCAGGCCCACGGCCAGGCCGACGATGCCGACCAGGCTGTAGCCCTTCTGCTTGAGCAGGTTCCGCCAGGCGGTCTTGATCAGGTTGGCCAGCATCTCACGCTCCTTCTATTCGTACCTCAGGCTGTCGACGGGGTTGGCGCGGGCGGCGCGCACGACCTGTATGCCGATGGTCGCGAGGCTCACTCCCAGGGTGATCAGGACAGCCAACGCAAAGGGCCCGGCATCGAGCCTGATGCGGAAGGCAAAGTCGCCCAGCCAGCGCTTCATGAGGAAATAGGCGATGGGGCAGGCAATGACGCTGGCCAGGAGGACATGCTTGAGGAATTCCCCCGACAGCAGCCAGCTGATCCTTGTCATGGAGGCGCCCAGCACCTTGCGGATGCCGATCTCCTTGGTGCGCTGGCGGACGATGAAGATGGAAAGCCCGAGGAGCCCCAGGCAGGCAATGACGATGGCCAGGACCGTGAATGCGAGCAGCTGCCCGGAGAGCCGCGATTCGGCCGCATAGACCCTGGCGAACCGATCGTCGAAAAACTGGAAGTCAAAGGACTGGCCGTGGCTGTGGCGTTGCCAGATGCGCCGG
Organism: Acidobacteriota bacterium; assembly: GCA_025456205.1. Lineage (GTDB taxonomy): Bacteria > Acidobacteriota > Aminicenantia > UBA2199 > UBA2199 > UBA2199. The sequence continues at coordinate 21,627 of JALOLA010000009.1, forward strand.
ATGCCAGCCAGCGCTTGCGGCAGGTCGGGAGTCAGGATGCGTACCGCCAGCAGCGGGCCGAAGGCATCTTCGCCCCAATAATTGATGGCCATGGGCAGGATTCTCTGGCGCAAGGATTGAAAATGGAAGTCCCTGACCACGCCCAGGACGGGGACCCTCTCCCCGTCCATCGAGATCAGCTGCTTCCCCGCGGGATCGCTCATTCCCAGGGCCCGGGCCGCCGCTTCGTTGATGACGATGCCCTTGCGATCGCCAGGCCGGGCCTTGTCGAAGAAGCGGCCGCTGGCCAGGCGCAGCTGAAAGACCTTGGCGAAATTCTCGTCGCAGAACAGCCGCTGCAATTTCATCATCTGGGCGGCCGGAGCGCCGGGATTCTTGTAAAGCTCATCGCCGAACTCGGGATCGCCCATCCAATGGCTCGCGGAGCTGACGGCCTCGACCTCCGGGCGGGCCAGCAATTCCTGCTTGACGGCACGAACCCCCTTGCCCAGGTCGTTGGCCTTGCGAATGACCAGCACCTGATCCTGGTCGAAGCCGAGATTGCGGTCCTGCATGAAATGCAGCTGCTGGTTGACCACCAGCGTGCCGATGATCATGATGATCGAAACGGAAAACTGCAGGATGACCAGCAGGCCGCGCAGGGTCGACTTTTTGCTCATGAGCGGGTCGCCTTTCAGCACGGCCGCCGGCCTGAATGACGACAGCAGGAAAGCGGGATACGTGCCGGCCAGCAGGCTGCTCAGGAGCAGCAGTCCGCCAAGGAGCGGAAGCAGGGAGCGGTTGGCGAGAATCGTCACCGGCATGCCTTTTCCGGCGAACAGGTCAAGATAAGGCGAAAGAAGCTGGGCCAGGACCACGGCGATCAGGACGGCAAGGAGAACCAGCAGCAGGGTCTCGCTGAAAAATTGCCGCACCAGCTCGCCGCGGCTCGAGCCGATGCTCTTGCGGATGCCCACCTCGCGGGCCCGGGTGGTGGCGCGTGCGGTCGTCAGGTTGATGAAGTTGATGCAGGCGAGCGCGAAGATGCCGAAGGCGATCAGGCTGAAGATATAAATATAGCGGATGTCCGAGTTGGCTTCGATCTCGAAATCGCGATGGGAGCGCAGGTGGATGCCGGTCAGGGGCTGGGGCAGCCAGCGGAAATACGCCCCCGTTCGCGTAAGCTTCGCCCAGCTGATGCCGAACAGCTTTTCGAGCTCGGGGCGGGCAAAGGCCAGTACCAGGCGGTCGAGTTTGGCCGCGAACTGGGTGGCCGTGATGTCGGGCCGCAGCCTGAGATAAGTGCTGAAATTGTTGTTGGTGGCAAAACTGTCGGCTTGAGCGTCCCTGCGGTTGCCGAAAGGAGCGATGAAGTCGTAATGAAAGTGGGTCTGCGGGGGCAGATCGGCGAAAACCCCGCTGACGATGTAGTCCTGGCGGTTGTCGGCGGTCAGCACCTTGCCCAGCGCTTCCTGGGAGCCGAAATACTTGCGGGCCATGGAAAGGCTGATGGCGACGGCATTGGGCTGCGCGAGAGCGCGCCGGGGGTCGCCCTGGATGAAGGGGACGGAGAACACGTCGAAGAAGGTGGGATCGGCGAAAAAAAACCGCTCTTCGCTGAAGCACTTTTCACCGTGGCGCAACACCGGAGCCCCGTAATAGCGAAAGCGGGTGACGGCTTCGACCTCGGGAATCTCGCGCCGGATCAGGGCGGCCAGGGGCGCGCTGGCGGTGGCCATGCTCGCCGTGTTGTCGCTCCAGGATGCATCGACATCGATGCGGTACGTGCGGTCGGCGTTCGGATAAAAACGATCGTAGGACATCTCGTCCAGGATGTACAGCATGATCATCAGGCAGCAGGCCAGTCCCAGCGCGAATCCGGCGATGGTGATCAGGGAGTACCCTTTGTGGCAGGCGATGTTGCGCCAGGCGGTCAGCAGATAGTTTCTGAACATGGTTCACCTCGGATCATTCGTACCTCAGGCTGTCGACCGGGTTGGCGCGCGCGGCGCGGGCGGCCTGTCCGCCCACCGTGATGATGGCGATCAGCATGGCAAGCGATCCTGAAAGCAAGAAGATGCCGATGCCGATCGTGGCCTGGAAGGCGAAATTCTGCAGCCAACTCTTCATGGCCAGGTAGGTCAGGGGCCAGGCGAACAAATTGGCGGCGATCACCCAGAAGACAAATTTTCGCGTCAGCAGCAGCACCAAGCTGACGACCGAGGCCCCGAGCGTCTTGCGGATGCCGATCTCTTTGATCCGCTGCTCGATGTTGAACGAAGCCAGGGCGAACAGGCCCAGGCAGGAAATGAGCAGGCAAAGACCTGAAAAGATCGTCGCCAGTTTCTGCTGTTTTCGGTCCTGCTCATAATATCGGGACAGACGCTGGTCGAGGAATGAAAAGGCGAAGGGGCGGCCGGGTGCAAAGACCGTCCATTTCGCGCGCAGTGCATCCAGTGATTCCTGGATGCGCCCTCCGCGCAGGCGCACGTTGAGATAGGCCGGCGTCTCCAGTGGCTGAACGATATACGTCGCCCGGACGTCGCGATGCAGCGAGCGGTAGTGGAAGTTGCGCGCCACGCCGATCACGGTCCCATACTGGCAGCGCTTGCCGATCGGTTCTTTCCAGCCCAGGGCCCTGACCAGGTTTTCGCTGACGATGAACTCCATGGTGCCGTCCTGCAGGTCCTGCGGGTTGGGCCGCCGGGAAAAATTGCGGCCGGCGACGATCTGAATGCCCATCGTCGCGAAATAGTCCTTGTCGGCCTGCAGGGAATTGAACGCATGGCCCTGCATTTCGCCGCTGCTGCTTTCCCAGGAGAAGGCGTAGCCCGTGAAGCCGTTGCCGGGGATGGAGTCGGAAAATGAAGCCGCCGCGACCCCCGGCAGGCGCAGGATCTCGTTTTTGTAAACGCCGCCGCGCTTGCGAAGTTCGCTGTCGCCGACGTTGATCAGGACGACCGGGTCCCTGGTGAAGCCCAGGTCCCGGTTGCGGATGAAGTTCAGCTGGCGGTTCATCAGGAAGGTCAGGGCAATGGCGCCGATGGCAATGACGAACTGCACCACCAGCAGGGACTGGCGCAGAAGCCGCCCGGCCGCCTGGTTTCCCGATCTGTCTTTCAGGTTTTTCAGCGGGGAGATCCGCGCCAGATAAAAAGCCGGGTAGAGCCCGGCCAAAAGACTGACCACGAGCCAGATGGCCAGCAGGCCCGGCAGCAGGAACAGGTTGGTGAAAAGATCCACGCGCAGGTCCTTCCCGATCACCTGGTTCAGCGGGGTCAGGGACAAAACACCCTGGGCCATGGCCAGCCCCGCCAGCATGGCCATGAGGACGAAAAGCGACGATTCTCCCAAAAAATGAATGACCAGTTGCCCGTGGCTTGAACCGACGATCTTTTTGACGCCGATCTCCTTGGCCCGCTTGCCGGAACGGGAGGTGGTCAGGTTGACGTAGTTCACGCCGGCCAGGAACAGGATCAGCAGCACGACGCCGCAGAACCAGAGCAGAAAACGGGAATTGGCTTCGGCCTGCTGACTATCGATGATGGAGCGCAAGTGGATCCCGGTCAGAGGTTCCACCAACGAACGGTAATGGATGCCATCGCTGGCCGCCTGGTATTTTTCGTAGAACTGCCGCCCCTTGCGGTCGAAATCGGCCGCCGTGAATCCCGGGGCAAACAGGAAATACACTTCATCGCCCATGTTACTGGACAAATCCGATGGCTGGTAAAGCTTTGCCTGGTCGAGGCCCTTGAAGCGGGTGGAGTAGGAGAGCAGGGCGGAGAACTGCAACTGGCTGTTGGCGGACGGGTCGGCGATCACGCCGGTGACTTCGAACGGCTCCTGGTTTTCGATGCCCAGCACTTCTCCCAGCGGGCTCCTGTCGCCGAAAATTTTCCTGGCCAGTGAGCGGGTCAGCACCATGGTGTTGTCCCTCGTCAAAGCGCCTTTTGCGTCACCGTAGACAAACGCATGGGTGAAAACATGAAAAATGCTCGGGTCCGCCCACAGGAAATTCTCCTCGGAGAAGGCGCGCTCCCTTTGCTTGACCAGCGTTTCCCCCAGGTAGCCGATGCGCACGAAGGATTCGATCTCGGGGATGAAATCCTTCAGCAGCGGCCCGGCGCCGGGATTGCAGCCGCTCTGGACGCCGGTCACGCCGCCGATGGTCATCTCCACGCCGTAGCGGAAGATGCGCTCGTGCTTTGCATGATGCCGGTCGTGGCTCAGCTCGCTCTGCACGAACAGCAGCCCGATGATGCAGCAGGCGATCCCCAGTCCCAGGCCGAAGATGTTGATCAGCGAATGGAACTTGTCGCGGGCCAGCCCCCGACAAGTTTGCTTGATCAGGTTTTTTGACATGGTTCACCTCGGGCAGCCCGCGTTTCATGGCTTCGGCCAGGGAGGCACATGTTCCGCCATGCAGCTTTCAGGTTGTTTTTTGTCATCAACGGCTTTGGCTGCGATCAGATCAAAAAGAATATGGCGATCGCGGCCCCCGCAAGAAACAGAAAATCGAATATGTTCATTTGCACCTTGGCGCGGCGCAGGCGGCGCTGGATTTCTTCCTCCCAGGCGCCGGGGTCAACCGCGGGTCTTTTAATGTGCTGGCTCATGTCGTCCTCCCTCTCCTGCCGGCGTCCAGGCTGCGGCCGCCGGCATTCATTTCCATTTCAGACATGGAACTTCTGGTTGAAGTTCTCGGTGACGATGTGGCCGTCGAACAGGTGCACCACGCGCTGGGCGTACTCGGAGTAGGCGGGGGAGTGGGTGACCATGACGATGGTCGTCCCTTCGCCGTGCAGCTGCGACAGCAGGCTCATCACCTCGTCGCCGTTGGCCGAGTCGAGGTTGCCGGTGGGCTCGTCGGCCAGGATCAGCTTCGGCCGCGCCACCAGGGCCCGGGCCACGGCCACCCGCTGCTGCTGGCCGCCGGAGAGCTGCTGGGGAAAATGATTCTTGCGCGGGATCAGCTGCATGCGCTCCATGACCTCGAGCACCTTTTTCTTCCGCTCGCCGCCGCCGACCTTCAGGTAGAGCAGGGGCAGCTCGATGTTCTCGAAGACGGTCAGCTCGTCGATCAGGTTGAAGCTCTGGAAGACGAAGCCGATGTTGGCCTTGCGCAGGTGAGCGCGCTGGCGCTCCGAGTACTTGGAAACCTCGTGGCCCACGAAGTGGTACTCGCCTTCACTGGGATTGTCGAGCAGTCCGAGGATGTTCAGCAGGGTCGACTTGCCGCAGCCCGAGGGGCCCATGACGGCGACGAACTCGCCCTCCTGGACCGAAAGATTGATCTGGTTGAGCGCCGAGGTCTCGACCTCCTCGGTGGTGTAGATCTTCTTCAGATTCTTGGTTTGGATCATTTTTTCTCCTTATGCGTGTCCGTTCCACGGCCTATTTGAAAACCAGGCGTTCATTGTCGCCGAAACTGTCGTAACTGGAGGTGACCACCTGCTCGCCGGCACGCAGGCCGGCGAGCACTTCAAAAGCGTCGGGATTCTGCCGTCCCAGGCGGATCTCCTTCCTGATCGCCGTTTTGCCGTCCGGGGCGAGCACGAAAGCCCAGTTGCCGCCGGTTTTTTGGAAGAAGCCGCCGCGGGGCAGAAGCAGGGCCTCGGCGACATCGCTGAGCTCCAGCCGGATGTGCAAGGTCTGGCCGCGGCGGATGCCCGGCGCCTGGCGACCGGGGAACTCCAGGTCGACAAAGAACTTGCCATCCCTGACCTCGGGATACACGCGGCTGACCACCATATTGTAATGGGCTCCGGATAGTTCGAACTGACCGGTCCTGCCTTTCTGGATCCGGTCGATGTAAAATTCGTCGATCCCGGCCCGCGCCTTGAAGCCCTCGGGAGCATCGATCTGCCCCAGGCGTTCTCCCGGCGATTTCGACTGCCCTGGCTCCGCCTCCAGCGAGGTCAGTGTGCCGGTGATCGGGGCGCAGAGGGTCAGGTTGTCCAATTTGCCCTTGGCGACCCGGAGGTTGGCCTCCATGCGCCGGACCGCCTCCTCGAGCTGCCCGATCTGCTGCTGGCGGAAGCTCAATTCCTTCTCCTGCGACTCGGCGGCCAGCCGGCGCTGGTTCTTCACCATGTCGTATTCGTCGCGGGTATCCGCAAAGTCGTTGCGGGAGATGAGTTTCTCTTCGTACAGCAGCCGGTAGCTTTCATATTTCCGCTTCTGCTTTTCCACCTGGAATTCAAGATCGGCCAGGTTCCTTTCCAGGCTCAGGCGGTTTTGCTCGAACGACAGCCGGGTGTTGCGCAGGTTGTTGATCTGCTGGAAGAGCTCCGCTTCGCGGTACATGATGTCCATCAGCAGCGAGGTGTTGGAAAGCTTGAGGATCTTGTCGCCCTTCTTGACCGGGGAACCCGCCTCGATGTAGATCGTTTCCACCAGTCCCCCTTCCTCCACGTCCAAAAAGATCGTCTGCATGGGAAGCACTTCCCCCATGATGGGGATGAATTCCTGGAAGGGGCCGTGCTGGATCGTGGAGATCGTCAATTTCTCCTTTTCCACGTTGAGCGTCGAGCGATGGCTCTGGAAGATCAGCATGTAGCCGATCAGCAAAATGAAAAGTCCGGACAGGGAATAGGCGATGATCCTGCGGCGGGGCCATTTCTTCCTGGCGATGATCTTGTCCATGCTCATTCGCTGTTACCTCTGCTCAATGAAAAGCAACTATGATGCCAAGCAGAAGGCGGGATCTCAGGATGGCCGAGAACCTCGATAAAACAAGAGAAATACGGCTCTACGGCTTTTGTAGAATGCGTGCCCGGCCTGCAGGCCAACTTGTCATGTCCGCTGACGGAACAACAATTGTCCGTTTCCGGACATTACTTGGCCATGCAGATGGCGAATGCGGAAGATTTTCCCTTTCCATGGGAGCTATTCGCCGGCTATGCTATAATGGAAAGGAAATTGCTTGTGTTCTGCATGGAACAAAAGGCGATGAAAAAGAACTTTGGCAGGATACTGGTCGTGGATGACGACGCTGACGTGCTTCAGGCGGCGCAGGTCTTTCTCAAGCAACATGTCGGATCCATCCGCACGGAAATGAATCCGGCCCTGATCCCGCATCTCCTGGGCCAGGAGGCGTTCGACGTCATCCTGCTGGACATGAATTTCGAGCGGGACCTCAGCAGCGGCCAGGAGGGTTTTTTCTGGCTGAAAAAGATCCTGGCCCTGGATCCCCAGGCGGTGGTGGTCTTGATCACGGCGTATGGCGACGTCGACCTGGCCGTGCGCGCCATCAAGGAGGGGGCCATCGATTTCGTTTTGAAGCCCTGGCAGAATGAGAAGCTCCTGGCCACGGTGTCGGCCGCCCTGAGCCTGCGCTCTTCCCGTTTTGAGGCGGAGAACCTGCGCCGGCGCCAGCAGCAGCTCAGCGCCGACCTCGATCACCCGTTTCACGATTTCATCGGCTCGTCGCCGGCCATGCAGCAGGTGTTTCAGACGATCGCCAAGGTGGCGGCAACCGACGCCAACGTGCTGATCATCGGCGAGAACGGCACGGGCAAGGAGCTGGCGGCCAGGGCGCTGCACCGGCGCTCGGCCCGTGCCGGCGAGATTTTCATGGCCGTCGACATGGGGGGGATCAGCGAAACGCTGTTCGAAAGCGAGCTCTTCGGTCACGTCAAGGGAGCTTTCACCGATGCCCGCAGCGACCGCATCGGCCGCATCGAACTGGCTTCGGGCGGGACGCTGTTCCTGGACGAGGTCGGTAACCTGCCCCTGGGCCTGCAGGCCAAGCTGCTGCGTGTCCTGGAGACCCGGCAGGTGACCCGCGTGGGTGCCAACACTGCCATCGATGTCGATATCCGGCTGATCTGCGCCACCAACATGCCGATCTGCGAATTGGTGAACCGGGCGCAATTCCGCCAGGACCTGCTGTATCGCATCAACACGGTCGAGATCCACCTGCCGCCCCTCCGCGAAAGGCACGAGGATTTCAAGCTGCTGGTGGATCACTTCATCGGCCAGGTGTGCCGGAAGTATCAAAAAGCGCCCAAGACCGTCAGCGCGGCCAGCTTGAAGAAGCTGGCCGGATACTCCTGGCCAGGAAACATCCGTGAATTGAAGCATGCCCTGGAACGGGCGGTGATCCTGAGCGAGTCGCCCACGCTGCAGCCGGAAGATTTTCCGCTATCCCATGCTCCCAAAGGCAAGGAGGACCTGGCCATCAAGGACCTGAACCTGGAGCAGGCCGAGGAAACCCTGGTGCGCCGTGCCCTGAGCAAGCATCTGGGCAACGTCAGCCAGGCCGCCAGGGAACTGGGACTGACCCGGGCCGCACTGTACCGGCGCCTTGAAAAATATGGTCTTTGACGGCCGGGTGGGATCGTGAAACTCAGCCGGAATTTCCGCTTCCAGGTGTCCTGGCGGCTGGCGGCGCTCGCCGCCGCGGCGGGATTCTTTTTCTACTGGCAAACGCATTTCGGTCTTGGCGTCCCGGCCTGGGCGGCGTTCGCTCTTTTTGCCGCCATGGGCTATTCCCTGTTCCGCTATATCGACCGCTCCAATCTCGGTCTGTCCCGCTTCCTGCAGTCGGTGCGCTACCATGACTTCTCGCTTTCCCCGGGGATCGAGGGGCTGGGCGGGTCGTTCGCCGACCTGAACTCCACCTTCCGTGAGATCAGCGGCCAGTTCCAGCGTGCCCGCGAGGAAAAGGAGGAGCAGTACCGTTACCTGCAGACCGTTGTCCAGCATGTGGGCGTCGGCTTGCTGACGCTGCGGGACGACGGTGTCGTCGACCTGTTCAACCACGCCGCCAAGCGCCTGCTGCGCGTCCCCCATCTGCGGCACATCGCCGACCTGCCGCCGATGTTCCAGCCGCTGCGCGATGAGATCGAGAAACTGAGCTCCGGGGAAAAATCGCTGCTCAAGCTGGATTTCCCCGACGAGGAGCTTCACGTCTCCCTGGCCACCACCGAGTTCAAGCAGCGCGGGCAGCTCTTCAAGCTGGTCTCGCTGCAGAATATCCAGGTGGAATTGGAGGAGAAGGAAACCGAGGCCTGGCAGAGCCTGACCCGGGTGCTGACCCACGAGATCATGAATTCACTGACCCCCATTGCGTCGCTGGCGTCCACCGCCGCATCGCTGCTGCCCGACGGTGGCGGCGATGATGCTGACGCCGCTTTGACGCGGAATCGCGACGTGGCGGAGGCCCTGCAGACGATCGATCGGCGCAGCCAGGGCTTGATGCGCTTCGTGCACGCCTACCGCAGCGTCACCTTGATCCCCAGGCCGCAATTCCGGATATTCCCGGTCCTGGAGATCTTTCAGCGCACGGTAAAGCTTCTGCAGGAGAAGCTGAACCGCCAGGGCATCGCCCTGCGCATTGAGGTGGAACCGCCTTCGCTGGAATTGACCGCCGACCCGGACCTCACCGAGCAGGTTCTGCTCAACCTGATGCTCAATGCCCTGGACGCCCTGGCGGGGAGGGAGAAGCCTCAGATCCGCATGTTTTCGCGCATGAATGAACGCGGCCGGGTGCTGATCGAGATCAGCGACAACGGGGCGGGGATCGCTCCCGAGGCGCGGGAAAAAATATTCATTCCGTTCTATACGACAAAAAAAGAGGGCTCGGGGATCGGCTTGAGCTTCTCCCGCCAGGTCATGCGCCTGCACCACGGGGTCATCATGGTCCGCTCCCAGGCCGGGAGCGGCACCGTCTTCACCCTGCGTTTCTAAGCCGGCTCAGTCCGGGCCCTGCCACATTCAGCCCTCAGGGCGTCATTCGCTGTAATAACGGATGGTACTGGCGACGGCGGCTTCGCAGATCTTGCAATAGGGGCGCAGGCCGCGGCTGAACATGATGCAGTCGAGCATGGGGCGATAGAGTCCCTTGGCGGCATAGCCGGCGCCCTCGAAGGCGCCGACCTTGCCCTGGAAGCGGCTCTTCTTGAAAAAGGCGTTGACCTCCAGCCCGTTCCGCCGCGACATTTCCTCGCTCTGCGCCTGCAAGGCGTCGATCTCGGCCTGCGGGGCGCCGGCGCGCTTCAAGGCGGCGATCTTTTCGTTCATCTCCCCGCGCTTCTTCTGGTAGGCTTTCTCCATCGCCTCGTAGGCCGCCTTCTCCCAAAGCGTGGGCACGGCGGTTTTCTTCGTCATTAGTTCTTTCCATTTCAGGTTCTTGGGATCGAGCAACGCGGTGATGTTGGGCTCGAGCGGCTCGATGCCGGCCGGGTAGAACTCGTTGTAGGCCACGGCGGACGTGTAGTATTCGTCGGCCAGGCCGGTGAAGGAGTGACCGAACTCGTGCAGGCAGAGATACTGCTGCCACTGGTTGTCGCTGCTGAACGTGCAGTAGAGGTTGTAGATGCCGCCGCCGCCGTAGCGCGCCGTGTTGACCATGATCATCACGGCGTCATAGGGCACGCGGCCGGCGACATCGCGCCAGGCGCGGTTGTCGTCGCTGAGCATGTAGCGCTCCGAGCCGAAGGAGTCGAACGAGGCGCCGAGCGCCGTGTTCCTGAACGATCCATAGCTCGGCTCGTCGCAGCCGCTCTCCGCTGAGGGCTTGAGCAGACCGGTAATATTGAAGCGGTCCCTGTAGGTTCTGTAGGGCTCGGCGTCGAGGAGATAACCGCTGAAGCGGGCCAGGTCTTCGCGGAATTTGTTCCAATCGGCCTCCGTATAACCCTCGCCGAGGATGACCAGGTCGACTTTGGTCGCCGGCGGGCCGTTCTTCACCTGCTCGATCACTCGTACGCCGCGGACGGGGGTTTCGCGAACGATGAACATGTCGGAGGGGTCGATCTCGCTGCTGAAGAGAGGCAGGGGACGGTTCTCGCGGTCGCGCAGCAGCACCTCCATGCGGACCTTGTTTTTCGGGAAGGGGATGAGCAGCGACTCGGAGAATGTCTTCTTGACGCCGTTCACCCCCGGCTCGGTGGTCTTGTACTCGCCGAAGTAGCTGTCGAAACCCTTGGTGTAGATGAGCGTCCCGGACGCGACGTCGCTCACGCGCAGCAGGTAGCGCCCCAGCTCGAAGGGAACGATGAGGCGGCGGGGATTGCCGGCCCACGGCCCCTCCTGGATGACGCGGTCGATGGTGAACAGCTCCTCCTGCGCGTTGCCGGTATGGAAGACGTCGATGCGCATGGTGCGGTCAACGAAATATTTTTCGAACGGCACAGCTTCCGCGGCCGGGGCCAGGAGCGGCACGAACAGGATCAAGGCCATGATTGCTTTTTTCATTCGTTCCTCCGTGGGCAGATGAAAATCATAGCATGGCGCGGAACCGGGAGCAAGGAACTGTTTGCTTTTCAGCGGCGGAATTGATAAAATTTCATGCCAAATTATTTTTCATCGGCAAGGATAGCGTGGAACAAAGCGATGGGACGTTCAGCGGCAGCATCGGCCATGACCGCAGGGAGGGCAGCGGGCCGCTGGAGCTCGCCTACCTGAACCTGGTCAAGCTGAAACCTGGCACCGTGCTCAATGAGCGCTATCGCCTTGAGAAGCTGATCGGCCAGGGCGGCTTCGGCATCGTCTTCGCCGCCCGCGACCTGACGCTGAACTCGCTGCTGGCGATCAAGTTCCTCGACCCGCGGCTGGCGAAGAATGAAAAGAAGTTCCTGCGCGTCCAGCGCGAGATCAACCTGTCGCGCCGGATCAGCGACGCCCGCATCATCAAGATATTCTCGCTGGAGAGCTGGCAGGGCATCCATTTCCTGGTCATGGAGCTGGCCGCCGGCGGCAGCCTCAAGACGTTCCTGCAGGAAAAGGGGGGCGTCCCCTGGTCGGAGTTCAGGGATATTTTTCTGGAGATCCTCGAGGCGGTCGCCGTCCTGCACGCCAACGGCATCGTCCACCGCGACCTGAAGCCGGCCAACATCCTGATCACCGAAGGCGGCCGCGTCAAGATACTCGACTTCGGGCTGGCCAAAGAGGTCGATGACATCGAGAAAACATCTACGGCCGGGGAGATCGTGGGCTCGCCTTATTACATGTCGCCCGAGCAGATCCGCGGCCTGGATGTCGACTGCAGGTCCGATGTCTACCAGCTGGGGCTGATCCTCTACCGCACTCTTTCCGGTCGCCACCCGTTTGAGCACACGAGCACCATGGAAGTGATCTTCAAGCAGCTCAACCAGCGGCCCGAGCGGCTCCTGCCGGTGGAGGGCGGCCTGCCGCGCTTCCTGCGCGCCGGCCTGGACAAGGCCCTGGAAAAGTCGCCGGCCAGGCGCTTCCGCGACGCCGGCGCCATGGCGCGCTTCTTTAAAAAAGACAGGCTTTCCTGGCCGCAGCGGGTGTTCTTCAGCATCAAGCGCGGGAGGTTAAAGTGGGCCCTGGCCGCGGCGCTGCTGGCGGTTACGGCCTGGTCCGGCTTCCGGGCCACATTCGGCTCGCAAACGGTCCATGAACTGCGGCGGCAGGGAAGTGTGCTGGAGGCGCGCAACCGTTTCGGTGTTCGCCTGTGGCGCAGGGATTTTTCACCGTGGACCGTTTTTCACGCCCATGCCACAGGCAGCTCCGTTCCCATTCCCCAGGGAACGGGCCTGGAAGCCGATGTCGGCGGCCTGCAGTTGAACGGCCGCCCGGTGGTATTCGTCCTGCTGGTACCGCCGCTGCCCCTGGTCTTCCCATCTGCCAGCTCCATCATCAGTGACGAACTCGTGTGCCAGCAGGCCATCCTGGACGGGCATGGGGCCCTGCTGCGGCGCGGGCTTTTCCTGCGCGATTACGAGTTCGATTCCTACGACTACGTGCGCGTGATCAAGCCCTACGAGGTCACGATGCTGTCGGGCGGCAGGGGAGGTGAGGCCGACGCGCTGCTCTCCGTCCAGCAGTACCAGAGCATGTACCCCTCCGCCATGGTATTCATGCGTGGCATCAAGAAGTTCATCTATACCAACCCGGGGACGTTCGAGACATTCCCGCAGGGGAGTGTCGCCGGCGTCCACCGCTTCATGTTCTTCGGCGTCAACAACCTTTTTTCCCACATGTCGTTCATTGCCGAGAACGGCTTTGTTCCCGATACGACAGGTTGGGTGGTCATCAAGGGGATACCCAACCTGATGGCCGACTACAGGGCGAATATTGCCTTTGTGGGGACGCTTTTCATTCTGCCCGCCAAGGCGCGCATGATCGAGAACCGCTGGCAGCAGGAGGGGCGGGCCCGTTTCGAAGAGGGGAGCATGGGCGATATCCTGGATATCGACCGCCAGGGACGCATGACAGTGCGGACCCGGGATGGGGTCCGCACTTTCTGGGACTCGCCCGACACGCTGCGCCGGGTCTACACCCGGGTCAACAATGCCTACCAGGAGCGCGTCAAGAGGCGCAACCTGAGGAATGCCCGCGGCCTGATCGCTGAAGCACTGAGTTTTCCCCTGCAAAACCCATACCTGCGCTCGGCCCTGCTCTATCTCCAGGGCGATCTTGAGGTGGGGCTCGGTCGCTACCCCGAGGGCGAAATGTCATTGCTGCAGGCATTGCAGGCGTATCCCGGCAACAACGACGCCAACGAACGGCTGTGCGAGATGGAAGTGCTGAAAGGTGACCCCAACGCCGCCCTGCGCCGGCTGGATGAGACGTTCGCCGACAGTTCAAAGTTCTGGGGCTTCCAGACCTTCGGCGTGAGCCTGTTCAAATCCTGCGTCTACCTGCAGCAGGGCATGAACGGTCGGGCAAGCGACGAGATTGCCAAGCTCAAGCTCTTTGTCCCCGATATCGCCGCCTATGGGCAGGCCATGGGCGACCTGTTCCGGGGCGATTATGCTGCCGCCCTGGCCGCGGCGCGCGAACTGGAAAAATGGCCCCTGGGGGCCCTCGACCTGCGCGAGCTGCGCCTGCTGCTGGGCCGGGCGCTGCTGTTGGACCTCAGTGAAGAGGCGCGGGCCAGGTTCCTTTTCGAGGACATTTCCCGCAACTCGCTGGAATACGGTCATCTGGCCGAGATCTCGACCTGCTATTTCCTGGCGCGCTCCGGGCGGACGATGGAAGCCGCGAAGGCCGCGCGCGAAGCGTTCACGCGCCTGCAGGCCAGGGCCCGCGGTGATTTCATGACGCGGATCTGGCTGTTCTATGATGCCTATCTCTACGGCCGAACCATGGAGATTGCCAACGATCCCGCCGAGGCGGCGCGCGGCTACCGTGCCTGCATCGAGGCGAACCCGCACACCGGGCTGGCCGGCAGCTCGCGGCAGCGGCTGGCGCTGCTGGAACGGAGGCGCTGAACGCCCTTGCTTACTACCACTAAATTGGTTACAATAAAGGAGCGGAGGTAACTTTGATCTGTCAGAACTGCCGGCAATACACTCCCGACCAGGGATTCAGGTGCATGCACTGCAACTCCATCCTGCAAAAAAAAGATCCCTACTCCGACCAGGAGCAGGTATCCAGGCGGCAGCGGCTGGACCGCTCCTTTTTCAAGGCCTGGATGCTGCTGCCCCTGGTCCTGCTGGCCATATTGGCCTACCTGTTCCTGACCCGGGCAGAGAAGAGCCATGCCGTCAATGCCCTCGACCCGGGGGCGGAACTGGCCATCGAGGACTACCTGCTGAAGGGCAAGACCAACATCGTCGATTTTTACAGCGACTATTGCCCGCCTTGCAGGAAGATCTCGCCTCTGCTGCGGGAACTGGGCCGCAAAAGGCCGGACCTGGCCATTCTCGCGGTCGACATCAACCGCAGGGGGGTCAAGGGCATCGACTGGGCCTCTCCCCTGGCCCGGCAGTACGAGCTTGCCTCCATTCCCCATTTTCGCATCTACGACGGCGACGGCGCGCTGCTCAAGGAAGGGCAGGCGGCATGGCCGGATGTCCTGGCCTTGCTCGCTGCTGCCGATATCCGCATGTGAGCGCCTTGACGACCGGAGTTCCATCATCGCTTCTTTCAGGAGTTGAACCATGGATATGAAGATCACTTTCCACGGCGGCAAGAAGGTCCATGCCGAATACAACGGCTTCACCCACATGACCGACCAGCCGGTCGCCGGCGGCGGCGAGAACACCGCCCCCTCGCCGTTCGATCTTTTCTTGGCCTCGCTGGGCACCTGCGCCGGCTTTTATGTGCTCTCGTTCTGCCAGGGACGGGGCATCGACGCAGCGGAGATCGAACTGCGCCAGAGCATGGAGTGGGACCCGCAGAGCCACCTCATCCGCCAGGTGAACATCGAGATCATCCTGCCCGCCGCCTTCCCGGATAAATACCGATCCGCCGTCGTCCAGGCGGCCCAGGCTTGCACGGTGAAGAAGCACCTGCAGCAGCCCCCCGCGTTCAACCTGTACGCGACCCGCCGCTGAATCAGTCCGCCGCCGCGCCGGCATCGAATATCTCGAAAACGCGGTCTGCATCCACGAAGCGCAGCGCGCGGCCCAGCGCCAGGATTGGCGCCAGTTCCGGCCGTTTTTTCAGCAATTCGAAATACTCCGCGGAAGCGAAGGCCAGGCGGGTGACCGGCAGTTTCGCCGCTCCCTGGATGCGGGCGTCGACCCAGGCGCCGTTGTTCAGGTAGAAGGCCATGCCCCGGACCGTTCGCACCTGCCGGTCCAGGTCGCGCAGGGAATCTCTGCCGGAGCGCGTCTCGGTGATGGCCTGTGCCTGGTTCAACTTCTGCAGCTCGCTCGAGGCGCGCACGCTTCCCAACCCCGACTTGTCCTTCATGGCGGTGAATTCCTCGCGGTGCTCCCGCGCCAGCGCCGGCGCGGCGGCGACGCCGCCGATGGTCATGTCGGTCTCGGCAAGTTCGCCGCGGCCGCGGCGCGTTTTCTCGTCCTCCACGATCAGGTAGCTGGTGTAGGGGGTGACGATGCCGTATTGCCGGGCCAGGCGGGTCGCTTCTTCGACCAGCTCCCGGTCCTCGCCATGCCTGCGGATCTGGTCGAGAAGAAACCCGACGCGGCGGGCTGCCCAGAGAGCCGGCAGGAAATCATGGTCGAGGCTCGCGCCGGGAAAGCCGGCCTGAAAAGAGAACGACTCGTCGCGGCCGTTCACCCTGCCGCTGACGGTGATGGTGGCCGGTCCGGAGCCCTGGTAGCGGCCGATGACGGTAAGCGACGATCCCCGGTACAGGTCGGGCATTGTCCGCGGGTGGACCTTGGAAACGCGGGCGTTCCCCGAGATCTGCACGCGGACATTGCTCAGCACCGGCGAGTGGATCTTGTCGTAAAATTGGGATATGCCGCTCTTGATGTCCTCGTTCGCGGCGATGTAGGTGCGGAAAGTGCGGGTCAGCTCGGCGAAGCCGTCCAGCAGGTGGGTGTTGATCTCGCTGCCGATGGCCACCGGGAAAAGGCGCAATCCGGCGTTGTCGGGGCTCCTGACCAGGCGCAGCAGCGCCTCGTCGCCGGTCTCGCCGATGGTCGGCTTGCCGTCGGTTACCAGCACCACGATGCGCGGCCGGTCCGCCGACCTTTTTCCAGCCAAGGATAACTTCAGCGCCTCCTCGCAGTTGGTGCCGCCCGCGGCCTGCCAATCGGCGACGAATGCCTGCGCTTGCGCCAGGTTCGCCGCCGATGCTTCCAACAGATCCGGGAAGAGTGATTCGGCCTCGGTGGCGAAGCGGATGATATTGAAGCGGTCGCCGCGGTTCAGCCGCCCCAGGCAGTACGCCAAGGCCTGGCGCGCCTGCTCGATGGCCTTGCCGGCCATGCTGCCCGACGTGTCGACAACGAAGGTGATGTCCTTGGCCCCGGTCCCTTCATCGCTGCGGGCGAAGCCGGGAGCGACGCCGAGAAAGAATGTGCCTTCCTGGCCCGCAGGGCGGAAGGCCAGCAGGGAGAGGCCGAGGCGGCCCGATGCGGGAGTGAAGAAAACCCGGAAATCACTGTCCGGCAGGATGTCATGGCTGGAATAGCGCACTGTGGCCCGGCCGCGGCCGGGGCGGGAAACCTCCACCGCGTGGGTGGGGCAGTGGATGCCGGCCAGCGGCTGCGCCGAATGGATGTCCAGGACGATGCTGACCTCGGGGATGGCCCTGGCCGAGAATTTCTCCGTTGCCAGCGGGTAGAAATAGGCGATGGCGCCGTTGTTCCTTTCCAGGACCTCGTGGTAGGAGATCTTGATCCTTTTCCTGCTGCGCGGCTCAATGGGGAAGACGCGCATCCTGAACACGCCGCGGCCGTCGTACTCGAGCAGCGCCGGGTCGCGCAGCCGGCGCACGATGTCCTCGTAGATGCCGCGCGCCTTGGCGGCGTCGAGCAGCTCGGCCCGGGTTTCCCGGCCGTCGATCCACATGCTGAAATCCTTTATCGCCGCGCCGGCGGGCAGGGGGAACAGGTAATGGCCCTCGAGCCGCGAGTGGCCGGGATTGAAAAACTCCTGGTCGACGACGGTGGTGGCCAGCTGCTCGTCGATCGTGACGCGGACATCGTGGCGGACCACCTCCAGCGGAAAATGGGCCGACGGACCGGGCCGGGGCGGCCGCGGGATGACGATGAAGCCGTCGGCGAGCAGCGGCACACCCGTGAGCGGCAGCAGGGCCAGGACGGCCAGGGCGGCGATCGTCCACATCCTGTTTTTCATTTTAATCTCCTTGTTTCCGCCTGCTTATTTGTCGAAGCTGAAACTCTTATCCGCGGCCTGGCGGCGCAGGGCGCTGAGGATGGCCTCGTCCAGGGTGCCGGCTCCCGCCTGCTTCTTTACCTTATCGCGGACGAAGAGCTCGCGCGCGGCGTGCAGCGTCCCGATCCTTTTCTGCAGTATCTCGCGCTGCATGCGCATGGCGTCCACGTAGCCTAGGCGCTCGCCGGCCGTCATGCCCTTCATCTCCGCAGGCAGCTCGCTCTCGCGCATCTCCTCCAGCTTCACTGTGCCCGCCGTGGTCGCGTCCACCAGGTCCCAGGCGGAGTTATTGTACTGGGGCGCGGCCTTGGCCGCGGCCCGCTGGACCGCGATCTCCCGGCTCACGGAGGCGGCGTTCATGTCCTGCGCCTCCTGGCGCTGCTTGCCTTTGCCGCCCTCGCGGCCGTAGGCGATGTAGGTCCCGTTCAGCTCGCGGTCAAGGCGGGCGATCTCGTCGTCCTGCGGGGCGCTGACCGGCGGCGGGATATGATCGGCATCGATGGCTACATACTGCCCGTCGGCCAGGTCGGCGCCGGCCTTCCAGGCCGTCCGCAATCCTTCCTGGTAGCGGCCACAGAAAATGGTATTGACGACGATGCCGCGGGCGATGGCTTCGCGGCAGGAGTCGCGGTAGTCGGTCGCGCCTTGCGTGAACGGCTCGTTGCCGGCGATGACGATCAGCTTCAGGTCATCGTGGCGTCCGCTCCACTCCAGCTCGCGGACGGCGCTGCGGATGACGCGGCCGCAGTACTCCTCGCCGCCGTTGGTTTGCAGCCTGAACAGCTCCTCGGATACGCGGTCGAGGTCCGTGCTCAGGGGCACGATGCGGCGCAGGTATCCCTGTGCGGCCGGTATGCCGTTCTGGCCGTATTCGTACAGCGCCACCTGCAGCAGGGGCGCCTTGCCGTTCCTCCTGGCCTTGGCCAGCTCGCTGACGATCTTCCAGATGCGCGAGCGCGCCTGGTCGATCAGGCCGTCCATGCTGCCCGACGTGTCCAGCAGGATCGCCATCTGCACGCGGGGCCCGG
>JALOLA010000062.1 GCA_025456205.1 Acidobacteriota bacterium
GCAGTCGCGCGAGCATCCCTGGATGCGGGCCAGCCTGGACGGCCTGAGCGCCGACGGCCGGCACGTGCTGGAGATCAAGTGCCCGGGGGAGAAGGACCATCGCCTGGCCGTTTCCGGCAGCGTGCCCGAGAAATATTTTCCCCAGCTGCAGCATATCCTGGCCGTCACCGGCCTGGAAGAGATCTATTACTGGAGCTTCCGCTTCGACAGCACCGCTTTGCTGAAAGTCGACCGCGACGAGCGCTTCATCGCCGGGCTGGTCGAGAAAGAGGTCGCCTTCTGGACGCGGGTCTGCGCCGTCACCGACGGCCGCGCCGCGGCCGGATAGAAGCGAAACGCTTCAACGGCCTCCCTGCCTGGCCACTGGAAAATCGGGCGGTTCAGGACGTGGTCGTCCGCTCCAGCCGCTTCATGATCGAGAAGATGAACATGGCCGACAGCACGCAGCAGACCACGAAGATGGCCCACAGCTGCCACAGCTCGATCTTGTCCCAGAAATAGCCGCCGACGAACAGCAGCTTGTTGCCGGTGGCCGTGGCCAGCAGCCAGCCGCCCTGCATCAACCCCTGGAAGCGGACCGGCGAGACCTTGGAGACGAACGACAGGCCCATGGGGCTGAGGAACAGCTCGGCGATGGTCAGGATCAGGTAGCTGCTGATGAGCCAGGAGGGAGAGACGCGTCCCCAGTCGGTCATGCTGGCCGAGGCGACCAGCTTGGGCGCCGCCAGGTGCAGCGAGCCGACCAGCATGACCACGAAGCCGACCGCGGCGATGACCATGCCGATGCCGATCTTGCGCGGTGTCGACGGCTCCTGGTTGCGCTTGCGCAGCCAGGCGAATATGCCCATCACCGGGAAGGTGAGCGCGACAATGAACAGCGGATTGAACTGCTGGAAGATCTCGGGGGCAATGGGGTTGGATGGGAGGTACCCGTTGTAGAAGTAATAGACCATGGCGCCGAAGCCTGCGAACATGGCCAGGCCGATGGTCTTGTGCAGCGGCTTCTTCCTGGAGATCAACAGGTACAGGCCGGCAAGGCAGCCGATGAAGGCCAGCATGGAATTGAGGTTGAAGAAGATGTTGAAGATCGGACCGACCTCCTTGACCGTGTAGTCGCGGGCGAACCAGGTCTGGGTCAGGCCGTTCTGGTGGAAGGACATCCAGAAGAAGATGACCACGAAGAACACCAGCACCAGGGCGACCACGCGCGGCTTTTCCTCCTTGACCGAAGTGGTGAAGATGAAGGCGACGAAGCCCAGGAACAGGCCCATGGCCATGCCCAGCGCGAACTGCTGGAAAATGAAGTGGAACGCCGCCGCAGTGACGGCGATGAGCGCCAGGCCGATGGCCAGGCTGGGCAGATTGGCGATCGGCCGCGTTTCCTTGTCCCCTTCGCTCTTCTTGGCGGCCTTGACCTTGTTGGGCAGGTGCTTGTTGAAGATCACGTAGATGACCAGCGAGATGACCATGGCCACGGCGGCCAGGGCGAAGGCGTAGTTGTAGCCGCGGGCGAAAGCGCTGACGTAGCTCTCGGCGAACTCCTTCAGCTGGGCGGCGCCGGCGACCGTGACGTTCGACACCTTGGATGCCAGGCTCTCCAGGCCGGAGATCGCGGCCGGATCGCTCATGCGGCCATCCAGGTAGGCGTGGCACATGGCCGGCAGGCTGCCATCGTGGGCGAAGCCCTGGGTCTTGAGGAACCAGTCGCGGATGGCGGTGGCGGCGTGGGGGGCGAAGAAAGCGCCGACGTTGATGCCCATGTAGAAGATCATGAAGGCGGTGTCGCGCATCTTGGAGTACTTCGGGTCGTCGTAGAGCTGGCCGACCACCGCCTGCAGGTTGCCCTTGAAGAGGCCGTTGCCGAAGGCAATGACGAAGAGGCCGATCAGGGTGACGATCAGCGGCATGCCCGGCACGGCCAGGACGGCGTAGCCGGCGAACATGATGATGATGCCGAACAGGATGACCATCTTATACTTGCTGGTGCTGTCGGCGAGGATGCCGCCGAACAAGGCCAGGGCGTAGATGGCGTAATAGAACCAGCTGTAATACTCGCTGGCCACTTCAGCATTGAGGTTGTACTTGGCCTGCAGGAACAGGACCAGGATGGCCATCATGGTATAGAAACCGAAGCGCTCGCCCATGTTGGCGAAAAAGGCGACGAACAATCCCTTGGGATGATCCTTGAACATTGGCAGACCTCCAGAATAAGATTTCAGTCTGTAAAAAAGCATGATACCCGAACGTGATATTTTTTTCAACCGCAGCATGATAAAATCATGGCAGGCCCGGGGCCGGTCGCCGGGCGGGGAGGAGGCCATGAGTGACCAGCGCTTCTCGTTCCAGAGCATGAGGGAGACTGCCCGCTTCGCCCCCGCGGGCGGGGAGGGCAGTTGGAAGCGCGGGCTGCTTTTCCACTTCACGATCTTTGGCGTGGCCTTCGCCATCGCCTGCGTTTACCAGGGCATGCGCGGCGTGATGCGCCTGGGAGGCATGGTCGCCTCGGGCGGCCCCTATGCCATCGAGCACCCCGCCCCTGCCTGGGCCTGGATCATGCCCGTGGCCATCCTTTTCGGCATGGCCTGCTTTTTCATCAATCTGTTCAGCAGCCCTCCCGACGAGGTCAACCTGATGCCGCTGGCCTGGCCGGGCCTTTTTCTGTCCGCGGGCTGGAACTTCCTGGAGTTCGCCTTCCACCCCCCCGGCGGCGGCCTGGCCTGGGGCTGGCTGGTCTGCGGGGTGCTCTTTGTCCTCATGGGCGGCCTGCCGCTGCTCCTGGCTTTCAAGCCGGCGCGGGAAAAGATCAGGTCGCGGCTGCAGAACGGGGAGGGCCTGGGACCGTACGCCCGGCAGTGGCTGCTGGTGGCCGCCGGGGTCTACCTGGCCATCGTCTTTTTCCGCAGCGTCGCCGGTTGAACAGAAAAAAGGGAGGTGCAGGTGAGAATAACAAAGGGTCCGGCTCAGGCAAAGGTGGGCAGGTCACTGCGTTCCCTGCCCAATATCGGGACGGTGACGGAGAAGAAGCTGAAGCAGATCGGCATCCGCTCTGCCGAGGATTTCCTGCAACGCGACCCGTATGACGTTTTCGCTGAGCTGCGGCTAAAAGTCGATCCGACCCTCTGCCGCTGCGCCCTGGCCGGGATCGTCGGTGCCAAGCTGGGGCTGCCCTGGCACCAGGTCACCAAGGCCTCGGCGCGCGAGTATGAAAAACGCCACCCGGAGCATGTATGGGGGCCGTGCTAGAAAGGAATTGGCGCAAGGCGGACGGCAGGCGGCGTACGGCCGAAAAAGAGCTCGCTGCTGGAGTGTTCGGGAAAAATGAGTCCCCGCGATCCGTTTAACCCGCCGGCAGCCGGAAGGCGAGTTTCCTAGCAGGTAAAAAATAAGGACCGGCCGGGCCGGTCCTTCGCTGCGAATATGGTACGAGCGGTTCCCTACTTGGCTTTGCGCAGCAGGATGTCGCCGTTGAAGGTCTTGAGGGTGATCTCCTGGCCGCCGCCGTTGATGGTGCCGAAAACGGTCTTGTCGATCTTGACCTGATAGCGGCCGCCGCGGTCGCGCTTGTCCTCGACGGTTTTCTCGCTCCTGCTCTGCAGCGCGAGCTCGAAGTCGCTGTAGATCTCGCCCTGGTTGTCGATCTTCAGCTTGAACGCGACCTTGGCCGCGGCGGGAAGGGTGATGTCGACGTCGCCGTTGAGGGTGATCAGCGACAGCGGGCTCTTGCCGTCGAGCCGGGTGAAGCTGGCGGTGACGTCGCCGTTCACGGTCTGGGCCACGACCGTGCCCGCGATGCGCGCCAGGGTGATGCCGCCATTGACGTTGGCCACCTCGATGTCGCCGCTGACGTTCTCCACCCTGATGCCGCCGTTGTTGACGGCGTGCAGCTCCAATGCCGTGCTCATCGGCACCTGGAGGGTCAGGTCGATGTCGGCCTTCCAGGCAGGAACGCGGATCTCCATGACGTTCTTGCTTTCCTCGACCTCGAGCCCGCCGCCGCCGGCCTTCAGGCGCTTCATGCCGGCATGCTTGGCCGGCTTCTCGTCCTCGCCCTCGTCTTCCATCCTGGCCTCGTCAGTGTCGATGACGCGGCCGCGCGGCCTGGCCTCGATGATCACTTCCCTGCCCTCGTAGCCCCTGACCACGATGCCGCCGTTGATCAGGTGGACCTTGACCAATCCGGGCTTGCCCGGGTCGCTGAAGGGCACGACGACGCGCTCGGATGACGCATCCTGCCCCCACAACGCGAAGGCGGCGGACGTGAGGATCAATACCATGAACATGAATGCTTTGCTGGTTTTCATTTTATTCTCCTTGGGATTTCTTTTTATCGCTGGCGATCACTATGTCGCCGTTCAGTGTTTCCATGCTGATCTCGGGACCGCCGCTGCCCACGCGCATTCGTAACAGGATCTTGTTCATTTTACCTCCTCGCCCCTTGGGCGTTCGCGAGGTAATACCTCGCCGCGCCGGGAAGGTTACAGGCGGGATAGGGAAAAATCGCCGAACGGCCATGCGGGCTAGATGATCCTGCTGATCCCCAGCTGGGCGCGCTGCTGGACCTCGGGGATGATCTTTTTGTCATCCAGCAGCTTTTTCAGGGCCGCGGCGGCCTGTTTTTCCTTCAGCGTGACCAGCAGGTCGATCAGGGCGATCTGCACCAGGGGCGATGTCTGCCGGGCCAGCGAGGCGCTCAGCGCGGCCTTTACCGATTCGCGGTCGGAGAAAAGATACAAGGCGTCCACGGCCGACAGGCGCACATTGACGCTGGGATCGTTGTCCAGCGTATCCAGCAATGCCGCGATCAGCGAAGGCCCGGGCTCCTGCACGCGCGCCGTCAGCGCGATCCCCTGCAGGCGGGCGGAGGCCGAGGACTGGTTGAGCAGCGAGAGGGTCATCTGCTGCTGCAGGCTGTCGACCTCCCGGCTCAGGCGCTCGATCTTCCCGGAACCGCCCTCCCCGCCGCGGCCGGCGAAAAACCCGATGCCGAACCCGGCCACCACGACCAGGACGGCGGCGGCCAGGCGCAGGGCCGGCAAGGCGGGGCGCAGGGCCGGCAGCAGGAGGCGCAGGCGCCCGCGCCAGCCCCGGGGCCCGGTTGCTTCCAGCTCGCGCCGGTCCGCCTCCAGGCGGCGGTAAAAATCGCGGCGCAGGTCCGGGCTGGGCTGTTCCTCGCTCAATAAACCCAGGCGGGCCCAGGTCTCGTGAAGCTCCTGCCACTCCTGCCAGCAGGCGGGGCAGGAACGAAGATGGTCGCGAACGCGGTCCGCTTCGCCGCCGGCCAGGCTGTCTTGCAGCAGGTCAGGCATCCGTTCCCGGGATTCTTGGCAGTTCATCATGCTTCTCCTTGCAGATCAAGATAGTGCCGGCGCAGATCCTTGAGCGAGCGGTGCACCAGCACCTTGACCGATTGCACGCTGCAGGAGAGCAGGCCGGCGATCTCCTCGTATTTCAGGCCCTGGAAGCGGGAGAGCAGCAATACTTCGCGCTTGCGCAAGGGCAGCTTCTCCAGGGCCCGGGCCAGGAGGTCGGCCTCCTGTTCGCTCTCGGCCTTCTGCTCCGGGCGGGGCCCGGGGCAGGGTTTCTGCTCCCAGACCTCGTCGATGGGCATCTCCGGCCGGCGGGCCCGCAACTGGTCGATGTGGGCGTTGCGGCCGATCTGGTACATCCAGGTGGTGAACTTGCTGTCGCCGCGAAACGATGCCCGGTATTTCAGGATGCGCAGGAACACCTCCTGCACCAGGTCCTCGCTGAGGGAGCGGTCGCCGCTCAGGCGCAGGAAAAAATTGTAGAGGCGGACATGGTGGCGCTCGAAAAGGATGGCCAGCATCGCCACCCGGCCGCCCTGTACCTGGATCATGACCTGTTCATCGTCCGGCATCGCCATTTTCCCGTTTTTTGCTCCAGTTCATTATAGTAAGAATACCGGATTTAGACAAAAAGGTTACACGGATCCTGTCACCGCGGCGCTTGCGGCCGGCGGGCCGCCATGCGATAATCCCGTTCCAGGAGCAAAATGACCGCGCCATTTTCACTGCCCGCTTCGCTGCGGGGCTTTCTAGACAGGCGCCCAGGCTCCGAATTGCGGAAGATCCATGCCGAAGCCTCGCGGCGGAGCTTCTTTCGCATTCGCCGGGGCGGAAAGACACTCGTGGCCATGGTCTATCCCGAGCCGGCGCCGACCGAGGTCGAGCGCTTCTGCGGCCTGCAGGGGCTTTACCGCGAACTCGGCCTGCGCGTGCCGCGCATTGAAACGGTGCTCGACGACCAGGTGGTGCTGCAGGAGGACCTGGGCGACCTGCTGCTGCAGCGGGCCTGGCGCGATGCCGGCCGGGAGCGCCGGCTGTGCCTGCTCGCCATGTGCCGGGATATATTGGCCGGCCTCGCCGCCATTCCCGCGGACCTGGCGACCGCCCGCCTCGACCCGGCCCGGCGCAAATGGGAGATGGATTTTTTCGTCAGTCACTTTCTTCCGCGCTTTCCCCGCCGTGCCGTCAAGGGCGACGACCTGCGGCAACAGCTGCATTGCCTGGTCGATGCCGTCGCGCCTGAAAACGCCTTTGCCCATCGCGATTTCCATTCGCGCAACCTGCTGGTCCTCAAGGATGAGCTGGCGCTGGTCGACTTCCAGGACTCGCTCGTCGCCCCGCGCTACTACGACCTGGTCTCGCTGGCCTTCGATTCCTATCTCGATTTGGGGGCGGCCCGCGGGCGGCTCTTCCCCAATCTGGCCGCCGGCGGCGCTGACCGCGAGCTGCGGCAGCTGCGCCTCACCGCCCTGCAGCGCAATATCAAGGCCCTGGGCACCTTCGCTTTTCAGACGTTCGAGCGCCGTCACCCTGTCTATGCCCGCTATATCCCCCGCACCCTCCGTCATATCCGGGGCCATTTGCAGGCGTTGGCGGATCCCCAATTCAACGTCCTGGTCAAGTATTTTGATTCCGTGACGCGATAAAACTCGGTGCACGGTATACGGTAGACGGTTGACGGTAAGAAATCAGAATGAACTCTTACTGATCACCACTTTGCCGTTTACCGCACACCGTGTACCGTAAACCGAGATCGTCTTTTTGCCGTCCGCCAGGTTCTTCTTTTCTTTAACATCGAACTTCGAACATCGAACATCGAACCTCGTCTGTGCTGAGCCGTGGTATAATCGGCTTATGTTGAAGATCGGCTCATTAACACTCGCTCAGCCCACGGTCCTGGCCCCCATGGCCGGGCTGACCGACCGCGTCCTGCGCCAGCTCATGGACGAGATCGGCGGCTGCGGGGCCATGGTCTCGGAGATGATCGCCGCCGAGGGCCTGCGCCGGCGCAACCGCCGCACCATGGAGATGATCGCCGGCTTCCCGACGCAGACGCCGCAGTTCATCCAGCTTTTCGGCGCCAACCCCGAGGCCCTGGCCGAGGCGGCGGCGATCGTTTCCAGCGAGACGGCCTATGCCGGCATCGACCTGAACATGGGCTGCCCGGTGCCCAAGGTGGTGCGCACCGGCGCCGGCTCCGGGCTGCTGCAGGACCTGCCGCGGCTGGCGGCGGTGGTGGCCGCCGTGCGCCGCAGCACCGCGCTGCCGCTGACGGTGAAGGTGCGCCTGGGCTTCAGCAAGGTCAATGTGCTGGAGACGACGCGCATCATCGAGCAGGAAGGGGCCGACGCGGTGGCGGTTCATCTCCGCCTGAAGAGCGACGGCTACGCCGGCAGCGCCCGCTGGGAACTGGTCGGCGCCATCCGCGCCAACCTGCGCATCCCGCTGCTGGGCAACGGCGACATCATGACCCTGGCGTTCGCCCTGGAGAAGATGCGGACCGTCGACGGCGTGCTCATCGGCCGCGGCGCCCTGGCCAACCCCTTCCTGTTCCGCGAGATCACCGGGCAGGACACCCTGGAAAGCGATTGGGGCGGGTACGTGCGCCGGCTCGCCGTTCTGATCGCCGAGCATTATCCCGAGCGCAAGCGCCTGGGCAAGCTCAAGGCCTTCACCCGCTTCCTGGTGCTCAGCCGTCCCGGCTCGCGCTCCTGGAAACGGCGCATCTTCCTGAGCCAGGATTTCCAGGAGGCGCGCGGCTTTCTGGAGGAGACATTTCCGTGCCGCTGAGCCCGACCGTGACGGTCGCATTCAGCGGCGGCAAGGACTCGACGGCGGCCGTATTGCTGCTGCGCGAGCAGGGGCACGACGTGCGGGCCATGACCATGAGACTGGGCCTGGCCGGCGAGGATGACAAACTCCCCCGCGTCGAGACCCTGGCCCGGGTGCTGGAATTGCCCTGGGATGTCGTCGATGTGCGGGATGCTTTTAAAAAAAAAGTTCTGGAACATTTTATCCAGGCCTACTCACGCGGCTTGACGCCGAACCCCTGCGTGCAATGCAACCGCCACATCAAGTTCGGGCTGTTGCTGGCGGCATTGGGGGAAAATGCCCCGGGCAGCCTGCTCGCCACCGGGCACTATGCCGCCAAGGCCCGCAGGGACGGCCGCTGGTTCCTGCAGGAGCCGGCGGACCGCCGCAAGTCGCAGCTCTATTTCCTGGCCATGATCGATCCGCCCGCACTGGAAAAGGTCCTGTTCCCCCTTGCCGCCCTCACCGTCGGTGAGGTCCGGGCCAGGGTGGTTGGCCTGCCCCTGGCCAACATGGAGGAGAGTCAGGACATCTGCTTCCTGCAGGGAGAAGGCCTGGCCGCGTTCCTCCAGCGTCATGCCCCAGACGGCTTCGCGCCTGGCAATTTCCTGGACGCGAATGGCAAAAACATCGGCCGCCACAATGGCGCCCTGCACTTCACCGTGGGCCAGCGCCGCGGCACCGGCCACGCCGCCGGCCGCCGCCTGTACGTGGTCGCCCGTGACGCGGCGGCCAACACCGTCACGCTGGGGGACGAGGACGACCTGCGGACGGGGTCGCTGGCCGCGGCCCTGCCGGTTTATTGGCGGCCGCTGCATGTCGGCGAGGAGTTGGCGGTGAAGGTCCGCTACGGGCTGCACGCCCACGCGGCGACGATCACCGAGACCGGCGGCAAACGCATCCGTGCGATTTTCAAAAATCCCGTGCGCGCCGTCACTCCCGGCCAGCTCGCCGTTTTCTACGATGGCGACATGATCGTCGCCGCCGGAGAGATAACGGGAGCCTAGGTGAATTGCGTTATGCGTGATGCGAAAGAACCGGAGTTTGACCTTCGTGATGCGTTATGCGTGATGCGTTATGAGAAGGAACAAGAGCCAATCTTCGTGACGCGCCGAAGGTCCCCGAAAGGTGATAACGCGCAACGCGTGACGAGAGAAGAACTAAATCCCAAGCACCAAATCTCGAACAATTTCCAAGCGCCAATGACCCAATGCCCAAAACGAGGAGAATAATTTCCGAGTGCCTTTGTTTTAGTCATTGGAATTTGGTGCTTGGGATTTGGAGTTTAAGTCCTGCGAATGCCTTTTTCTGACCGTCAACCGTGCACCGTCAACCGTGTACCGATTACTTTCATTTCCTGCTGACGCTGTCACTGACACTCCTGGTTTGACAATATGAACGGCGAAACCTATAATCCGGATCGTCCATGCATATTGATCGATAGGAGGGATATATGAACCTGATGGAAGCGATATTGGGCGGCGGCGGCTCCCCGGTCTCCACGATGGCCAGGCAGTTCGGCCTCGGTGAGGACGATGTCACGAAGGTCATCCAGCAGATGATCCCGGCCCTGACCAACGGCGTCAAGAAGAACGTCCAGCAGCAGAACGGCCTGGAAGGCCTGCTGCAGGCTTTGAACAAGGGCGGCCATGACCGTTACCTGGACAACCCCGGCGCCCTGGCTTCGGCCAAAGCCGTGGACGACGGCAACGGCATCCTCGGCCACATTTTCGGCAGCAAGGACACCAGCCGTGAACTTGCGAAGCGCACCGCCAAGACCACGGGGATCAGTGCCGACATCCTGAAGAAGATGCTGCCCCTGATCGCCGCCCTGGTCATGGGCTCCCTCAAGAAGCAAGGGGGCAACTCCGGCCTGCTTGACCAGCTGCTGGGCAGCTTGACCGGCGGCCGTCGCTCGTCGTCCTCTTCCGGCGGGGGATTGCTGGGTGGCCTTCTTGGCGGCCTGCTCGGAGGCCGCCGCTCCACTTCCTCTTCCGGCGGCGGACTGCTGGGCGGCCTATTGGGCGGCGGGAGAAAAAAGAAGGCGTCCTCCTCGGCCTTGGACGCGCTGACCGGCCTGCTCGACGCCGACGGCGAGGGCTCGGCGATCGATGACATTCTGGGCATGGCCAAGAAGATGTTCTAGAAGATCAAAGCCAAGTGTTAGTGTTAGCAGGAAATGAAAGTAATCGGTAAACGGTTAACGGTGTACGGTAGACGGTCAGAAAAAGGCAAAAGGCAAAAGTAAAAAAACAAAAGTAAGAGTTAAAGCACCAAATCCAAAGCACCAAATTCCAAATAAATAACAAATTCCAAATTCCAATAACCCAAACAAAGGCACTGTCAAATTCTTCTCTTTGTTTTGGTCATTTGGTCATTGGTGCTTGGGGTTTGGAGTTTTATTCTTCTCACTTCATTTGTCACGCGTCACGAAAGTTCTGTCTGCTCTTGCCGTCTACCGTACACCATCTGCCGTAAACCGAGGGTTCCTTTACAGAGCGGGTGCGCTGAGTTAAAATAGAATCTCGAGGTGATCCTATGCCTGTTTATGATTATAAATGCCGTAAGTGCGGCAAGGTGTTTGAAAAATTCCTGCGATCTATGTCCGCGGCTTCCACGGTGAAATGCGAGAAGTGCGGCAGCGCCAAGGTCGACAAGCTGGTCACCTGCTGCGCCATTTCGTCGGGCGGCAAGGGCGGTGCCTCCGGTTCTTCCACATCGTCCCATTCCTGCGGCAGCTGCTCGAGCCACAACTGCAGCACATGCCATTAGCGCCAGAATGAATTCTACGGTTGACGGTGAACGGTTGACGGTGTACGGCAGCCGCAATTACCCGAACGATTTCGCTGAATTGTCTTGCCGTAAACCGTGTGCCTTCTACCGTAAACCGAGTACTTAGATTTTTTCTTTATAGTTATAGACGATATTGCCGCTGACGATGGTATAGGCGACCGCTCCCTGCCCTTCCCAGCCCAGGAACGGGCAGTTGTTGGCCTTGGAGCGCAGGTCGCTCTCCTCGATCTTGAAGCGTTTCTTCAGGTCGAGGATGGTCAGGTCCGCCGGCAGCCCCGGCTTGAGCCGGCCGCGGTCCTTCAGCCCCAGCACGCGGGCCGGGTTGGTGGAGAAAAGCTCGATCAGGCGCTGGATGGTCAGCAGCTTGGCGCGCACCAGGCGGTCATGGACCACCGGGAACGACGTCTCCATGCCGATGACGCCGAAGGGCGCGTATTCGAACTCCTTGTCCTTGTCGTCGCGGGTGTGCGGGGCGTGGTCGGAGGCGATGCAGTCGATGGTGCCGTCCTGCAGGCCGCGGATGAGCTCCAGGCGGTCAGCCTCGGTGCGCAGCGGAGGCTTGACCTTGTAGACGGGATCGTAATTCTGGACCCGCTCCTCGTTGAGCAGCAGGTGGTGCGGCGTGGCGTCGGAGCTGACCGGCGTCTTCTGGCGCCGGGCGTTGCGGATCAGCGCGACCGAGCCGGCGGTGGAGATATGGGTCAGGTGCAGGCGCGAGCGGATGCGTTCCTGCAGGATCAGGTCGCGGGCGACGATCACTTCCTCGGCGGCCTTGAGGATGCCGCGCAGCCCGTACTTGTAGGAGATGAATCCCTCGTTGACCTGGCCCTCGGCCGAGATCGAATGGTCCTCCGGGTGCTCGATGATGGGCACGTCGAGCATCTTGGCATATTCCAGGGCCTTGCGGATCACGTCGGCCTTCATCACGCAGTGGCCGTCGTCCGAGAAGGCCACGGCCCCCCCCTCGACCAGGTCGGCCATTTCCACCAGGTTCTCCCCGAGCAGGCCGCGGGTGACGGCGGCCACGGGAAAGATGTTGGCCAGGCCGACCTGGCGGGAGCGGGCGATGATGTACTCGGTCACCGAGCGGTTGTCGTTGACCGGCTCGGTGTTGGCCATGCAGGCCAGCGAAGTGAAGCCGCCGTGCACCGCCGCGCGGGCGCCGCTCTCGATCGACTCCTTGTTCTCCTGGCCCGGCTCGCGCAGGTGGACGTGCATGTCGATGAAGCCCGGGGCGAGCACCAGGTCCCTGGCGTCGATCACCGCCATGCCGGGCGCCTTCTTGACGGCCCGGGCGATCTCCCTGATCCTGCCGTTCTCGATCAGGACGTCCAGGACGCGGTCCACGCCGGCGGCCGGGTCGATGAGGCGGCCGTTCTTAATTAAGAGTTTCATGGACCTCTCCTTTCAAGAGATACAGCACCGCCATGCGCACGGCGATGCCGTTGGTCACCTGCTGCAGGATCACCGACTGCTCGGAGTCGGCCATCGAGGTCTCGATCTCCACGTCGCGGTTGATCGGACCCGGGTGCATCAGGATGGCCCGCCTGCTCGCCAGTGAGAACAGCTCGCGGCTGATGGCGAAGCGGTTGCGGTACTCGCGGATGGAGGGAAAATAGTTGCTGGCGCCGCGCTCGGCCTGGACGCGCAGCATCATGACCACGTCGGCCCCCTTGACGCCCTGGCGGATGTCGTAGTGGACCTCGGCGCCCATCTTCTCGAATTCGCGCGGCACCAGCGACGGCGGCCCGACCAAAGCGATCTGGTTGCCGATCTTATGGTGCAGGATGATGTTGGAGCGCGCCACGCGCGAGTGCAGGATGTCGCCGATGATGGCGATCTTCAGCCCGCGCAGGGTCTTGAGGCGCTGCTGGATGGTCAGGGCGTCGAGCAGGGCCTGGGTGGGGTGCTCGTGGAAGCCGTCGCCGGC
>JALOLA010000010.1 GCA_025456205.1 Acidobacteriota bacterium
CGGCATGACGCTGGCCACCTTCATCCAGCGCCGCAAGCTGCTGATGGCCGAGCGTTTCCTTATGCAGGATCCCGAGCTGAGCGTCAAGAGCCTGGCCACGCGCATGGGCTACGCCGACTGCCAGCATTTCATCCTGCGCTTCCGCGAACAGTGGGGAGAATCGCCCGGCCGCTATCGCAAGATGATGGTCGGCATGGCGAATTGAGGCCGGCATGGAGAACATGCCGGGATCGACGAACGCGACCGCCTGGCAGGGCCTGGATGCCGCGACCCGGCGTTCCGGCGGCGAAAAAAGCGACAGCGCTCAAATACGCTTCAGGGTAAGGGTCTCGGGCGACCTGTGCCACCGCAGCGGCTACGTGCAGAACGACGACGTAAAAAAGCTGGCCTTCAATGGGGCGTTGTCACGCGCGATCCGCCTGGCCCCCGGGACCTATTCCCTGACCGTTTTCGTCGGCGCCGAATTCCACAGGACGAACGTCGACTATGCCGTGGAGATCATCACCGAGCCGAGCGTCATGCTGCACGCGCCGTGGAAAATTCCCTTCCGCGCCCGGACCGTCGGCATCACCGGATTCATCGTCATCGATTTCACCATTCACTAGTCAGGGCGATCGTCTTTCCCCCGGGCCAGCCCGCGGCATTCGGAAAATGTGCCAGCGCAGCCTTCCGCGACATGCCCCTTCCCGAGCAGCGCCTACCGTCCACCCGGCAGCGGAGCGGCGGAGCTTGACAGTCCGGCCGCCCTGCCTTACTATCCCGGCATGCGGGCATCCCGGAAAAACACCACGGGCCATGGTCCAAGTACACTGAAAAAAACCGTCCGGATCATTCTGGCCCTGGCCTGCGTAATCCTGGCGCAGCTCGGGACACGTTCCTTGCATGCGCACGAAGGCGACTGGGTCACCTGTCGCATCACCACCGCCGCCGGGGATATCCTGGTCCGCGTTTACCCGAAGAAAGCGCCGCTCACCGTCGCCAATTTCCTGCGCTACGTCGAGGCCGGGCTCTACAACGGCACGACGTTCTTCCGCGTGGTGACCCGCGACAACCAGCCCAACGACAAGGTCAGGATCGCGGTCGTCCAGGGCGGCGACGTGGCCGAAGAGAAGTGCTTCCCGGCCATCGCCCACGAGACGTCGCGAATGACCGGCCTGCGGCACGAGGACGGCACGATCTCCATGGCGCGCGCCGAGCCGGGAACGGCGACAAGCAGCTTCTTCATCTGCATCGGTCCGCAGCCCGAGCTCGACCTCGGCGGCCGGCGCAATCCCGACGGCCAGGGGTTCGCCGCATTCGGCCGCGTGGTCAGGGGCATGGACGTCGTGCGCAGGATCCAAAAAATGGATCAAGACCGGCAATTATTGGAACAACCCGTCACGATCATTTCAATAACAAATACAGGATCCGCAAAAAATGACCAGGCAAACCAGGAGGGGCAATGAACCAGGCCAGGCACTTGCTATCGGCAGTTGCCGCCGCGCTGGTCTTATCCGCCGGCGTACTTTATCCCAACGAAAGCCAGCTGCTGCGCGACGTCGAGCAACTGAACCGGCAGAAGGATTTCACAGCGGCGCTGCGGCTGCTGGATGACGGCATCCGCCGGTTCGGCGAAACGGAGGGGCTGCTGGCCGCCAAGTTCCAGGCGCTCCTGGAGGCGGGCCGGCCCGGGGAAGCCCTGCCGCTGGCCGTCCGCCGCGTGGAGAAGGCGGAGCGCAAGTCGCCCTGGCACTGCGTCGCCGTCATGGAGATCTGCCTCAAGCTGGGCGACATGGACGGGGCGTTCGCCTGGCTGGACCGCGCCGTGGCGCGCGGCCTCCTCGATTACAGCGAATTCGCGGGAGAGGAATACCGGGCCCTGCGCCGGGATCCCCGCTACCCACCCCTGGTCCGCGTCATGCAGGAGCGCATCGGCATCCACCGTCCGGCCAAGGATTTCTCCGTCCCGCTCCTGGCAGGCGGGCGCTTCACCCTCTCCGCGCTGAAGGGCAAGGTCGTGCTCATCGACTTCTGGGCCACCTGGTGCCCGCCCTGCCGCGAGGGCATCATCCACCTGAAGGAATATTATGACCACTTTAACAAAATGGGCTTCGAAATCATCGGCATCAGCCTCGACTCCGATCGCCGCAAGGTGGACGAGTACCTGGCCGCCGAGAAGCTGAAGTGGCCGATCGCCTTCTCGGGCAGGGCCTGGGCCGATGACATCGCAAAAATGTACAGCGTCAACCTCATCCCCGCCTACTGGCTCATCGACCGCCGCGGCGTCCTGCGCGATTTCGGCACCCACCTGCGCGACAAGGAGAACATGAAGCGCACCATTGAAAAGCTGCTGGCGGAAAAGTGAATCAGTGAAAGGTGAAAAGTACAAAGTGAATTGGTGAAAAACTCTTTCACATTTCACTCATTTGCCGCCTCTTTCACTTCTCCTGGGCCAGGCCCAGCAGGAAGGCGTACTCGAAGGCCACCTCCTGCAGGCGGCGGAAGCGCCCCGAGGCGCCGCCGTGGCCGGCTTCCATGTTGGTGCGCAGCAGCAGGACGTTGTCGTCGGTCTTGAGCGCCCGCAGCCGCGCCACCCACTTGGCCGGCTCGAAGTACTGCACCTGCGAATCGTGCAGCCCGGTGGTCACCAGCAGGGCCGGGTAGTCCTTGGCGCGCACGTTGTCATAGGGCGAGTAGGACAGCATGTAGTCGTAACAGGCGGCCTGGTTGGGATCGCCCCACTCGTCGTACTCGCTGGTGGTGAGGGGGATGGAGGGGTCGAGCATGGTGGTGACCACGTCGACGAAGGGGACGGCGGCCACGATGCCGCGGAACAGGTCGGGCCGCAGGTTGGCCACGGCGCCCATCAGCAGGCCGCCGGCGCTGCCGCCCGAGGCGAAGAGCTTCGCCGGCGACGTGTAGCCGCGGCGCACCAGGTACTCGGCGCAGGAGATGAAGTCGGTGAAGGTGTTCATCTTCTTGAAGAGCTTGCCGTCGTCGTACCAGGCGCGGCCCATCTCCTGGCCGCCGCGGACATGGGCGATGGCGAAGATGAAGCCGCGGTCGAGCAGGCTGAGGCGCACCGGGCTGAAGGCCGGGTCCGTGGACGCGCCATAGGAGCCGTAGCCGTACAGCAGCAGCGGCGTGGCGGCGCCCTTGGGCGTGCCCTTGCGGTAGACCAGCGAGACCGGGACCGGGGTGCCGTCGTAGGCCGGGGCCATGAGCCTTTCGGTCGCGTAGTCCTCGGGGCGGTAGCCGCCCAGCACCTCCTGGCGCTTGAGCAGCCTGCGCTCGCGGGTCTTCATGTTGAACTCGAACAGCGAGGACGGGGTGGTCAGCGAGGTGTAGCTGAAGCGCATCAGCTCGGTGGCCGGTTCGGCGGTGAAGGCCGGGTAGGCCATGAAGGCCTGCTCGGGAAAATCGATGGCGTAGCCTTCCGCGTCGCCCCAGGGCAGGACGCGGACCTGGGTCAGCCCCGAGCGGCGCTCGCTCAGCACCAGGAAACCGTTGAACAGCTCGAAATCCTCCAGCAGGACGTCGGCGCGATGGCCGATGAGCTCGCGCCAGTGCTCGCGGTGGGTGCGGTCCTCGGCGGCCTCCATCAGCCTGAAGTTTACCGCCCGATCGTTGGTCAGCACGAAGAAGCGGCCGTTGAGATGGTCGATGCTGTACTCCAGGTTGCGCGCGCGGGGCTGGAAGACGGCGAACTCGCCGTCCGGCCTGGCGGCATCGAGGAAGCGGTATTCGTCGCTCAGCGTGCTGCGGCTGGCCAGGAGCAGGAAGCGGCGCGAGCGGCTCAGGCCGATGCCCACATCGAACGTCTCGTCCTTCTCCTCGTACACCGCAACGTCGCTCGCCGCCGGGGCGCCCAGGCGGTGGCGCATGACCTTGTAGGAGCGCAGCGTCTCCGGGTCGATCACCGGGTAGAAGACCGTGCGGCTGTCGCCGGCCCAGGCCATGCGCCCGGCCGTCATCCTGATCTCTTCGGCATACTCCTTCCCGGTTTTCAGGCAGCGGAAGCGCAGGCGGTACTGGCGGCGCGACACCGTGTCCACGCTGTAGGCCAGGGTGGCGTTGTCGGGACTGACCGCGAACGACCCGATATGGAAATATTTCTCGTTGCCGGCCATGCGGTTGCCGTCGAGCAGCACCTGCTCGGCCCCCTTGATGGACTTTTTTTTGCGGCAGTGGACCGGATATTCCTTGCCCTTCTCGAAGCGGGTGTAGTACCAGTAGCCGTTCTCGAAATACGGCACCGACATGTCGCTCTGCTGCATGCGGCCGACCATTTCCTTGTACAGCGCCTCGCGCAGCCCGGCGGCGGGCTTCATGACCGCGTCGGTATAGGCATTCTCCGCCTGCAGGTAGGCGATGACGTCGGGGTTTTCCCTCTGGTTCAGCCAGTAATATTCATCGCTGCGCGCGTGGCCGTGCGCCACGAGCTCCTTGGCGGTCTTTTTCGCCAGCGGCGGCCGGGGCAGCGGCTCATCCGCGGCAAAGCCCGAGGCGGCGAACGTCATGGCCAGCAAGATGACAAAGGTGATTTTCAGGAAGTGCTTTTTCATAGGTTCTCCTTGGCGGCGGTTTTCATTATACACATTTTAAAAATCAACTCCAACCGCCCCGGCGGCCCGGACCGGCAATCCACGCGACCTGCCTTCCCGCCGAGGGACGGCGAGCTCTCTTCGCGCATAAATTTGACTTTCCTGAGGCAAAAACCTATCATTTTCGCAATGGACTTTGCAGAGGCGTATATCGTCCGCGACTACTGGGCGGCCGACTACCCCCACGTCGCCGACATCTGGGAGCGGACGGGCATCAGCACCCCCGGGCGCGGCGACTCGGCCGAAGTGATCGAGAACACCCTGCGCCGCAATGGCCGCCTGCTGGTGCTGGCCGACAAGGCCAGCGACACCGTGATCGGCACCTCCTGGCTGACCAACGACGGCCGGCGCCTCTACCTGCACCACTTCGCCATCGACCCGAAATTCCAGGGCGCGGGCTTGTCCAAGCCGCTGCTGCGCGAGTCGCTGAAGATCGCGAAGGAGATCGGCCTGCAGGTCAAGCTCGAGGTGCACCAGGACAACGAACGGGCCATCCGCTTCTACAAAAAAGCCGGCTTCAAGCGCCTGGGCGACTACGACGTCTACATCATCCGCGACCTGAGCGAGATCAAAGAATAGAGCTCAGACGCCAGACGTTAGACGTCAACAAGAACAAGATTGAATTATAAAAAAATGAATACTTCAATTGCTAGTATCTTGCTACCATCTTACGTCTAAATTTCATGTATAATCTGTTTCCTATGGAAGCCATACCCTTCAACGAGACGTTCGCCATGCCCGCGACCGGGGAAGGCGGCGGCCCGCCGCGGCGCCTGCTGGTTGTTCTCGAGGAGATGATGGAGACGGCCGGGCGCCACGCCGAAATTCTGGGCGTGGGCGTGCGCGACCTGCACGCCAAGGGGCTGACCTGGGTGCTGGCCCGCCTGCATGTCAGGATCGCCGACGTTCCCGAAGCCGGTGAAACCGTGCACATCGCCACCTGGCCGGCGGGGCGCCACCGCCTGTTCGCCGTGCGCGACTTTCAGCTCCAGGGCGCCGCGGGCAACGAGCTGCTGCGCGCCAGCAGCGCCTGGGCGCTGATGAACCTGGAGACGCGGCGGCCGGCGCGCCTCGACCCGCACCTGCCCGTGTTCACCCGCCATCCCGCGCGCATGGTCGAGGATGACTTCGCTGCCCTGCCGCCTCCCTATCCCCAAGCCGGCCGGCACGCCTACCGGGCGGATGCCGGGGACATCGACATCAACGATCACGTCAACAACACCGTCTACCTCGACTGGGCGCTGAGATCGGCGCCGGAAAGCGCCCGCCGCCGGCTGCCCCGCAGCCTGGAAGCCGCATTCATGGGCGAGGCGCGCCTGGGCGACGCAGTCGCCTGCCTCAGCGAGATCGGCCGCGCGGACGGCGGGACCGTCCTGCTGCAGAGCCTTCAGGATGAGGCCTCGGGCCGAGAACTGACCCGCCTGCGCACCTATTGGCAAACCGACTCCAAATCAAAAAGCACGATATAAGGAGGGACCCATGGGATTCGCCAAGGAATTCAAGGCCTTCGCCATGCGCGGCAACGTCATGGACATGGCCGTGGGCATCGTCATCGGCGTCGCTTTCGGCAAGATCGTCACCTCGCTGGTCAACGACATCATCATGCCTCCCATCGGGGTGCTGATGGGCGGCGTGGATTTTTCCCACCTGGCCGTCACGCTGAAGGCCGCCGCCGGCAGTGAGCCGGCCGTGGCCCTGAAGTACGGCGCCTTCCTCAGCACCATCATCGACTTCCTGATCGTGGCCTTCGCCATCTTTCTGGTCATCAAGGGCCTGAACGCCCTGAAGCGGAAAAAGGAGGAGGCGCCGCCCGCGCCGCCCCCGGTCCAGGAGATGATCCTGCGCGAAATCCGGGACATTCTCCGCAGCAAAGGCGAGAAGATCTTATAACCGCACTGCGTAATTCGTAGGCCGTAATTCGTGATTCGGAAGAGGTCAGGGGAAAGTTCGAACTGTTGCTGTTTTGCATCACGCTTTGCGAATCACGGATCACGAACTTGAGAGGAGAAAGTCAGTTTTCTTTCTGTCTCGAATCACGAATTACGAATCACGAATCACGAACTTGACCGGCACGGCGATGTCCGAATCGCGCCACAGTACGGCCTCTTCGCGGCCGCGGTCGTCGTTGCGGTCCGAGCCGATGCCGTAGATGGCCTGCCGCTCGCGGCCAAAGCGGTAGGGCGCGCCGCTGAAGGGGTCGCGCTCGTCGGCCTCGGCAAGCAACTGCCGCAGGGCCGATTCGCCCAGGACCCCTCCCGGGCCGGCCGCCAGGCGCGCCCGGGCCAGCAGGCGCACCAGGTCGTAGCGTGTTTTCAGCTCGTGGCTGCGGTAGACATAGTGGCGCAGGATCGGCCAGGTGTAGGGCATGGTCGAGCGCACCATCATTTTCCCCAGCGGGTTGCGCAGCCACCAGAAGGGAGCTTCCCCGACCACGGCGGGAATGCGCCGCCGGGACGGTCCCGCTTCCCGCTCCCAGCTCCAGGGCGGCGTCTCCTCCAGCTGCCCGATGCGCTCCCAGGCCGCGCGCAGCATGGCGACGGTCTCATTCTCCTTGATGAAAAAAGCGGCCAGGGCATGGACGACGGTGAAAACGCGCGCCCCGGAAATGGCCACGAGCCTCTCCATGGCGTAGAACGCGGCCGGCTCGCGGAAATAATCCTTGAGCAGGAAGGGATCGACGACCTTTTCCTCCTTCACCCGGCGGATGGCGGCGCGGAAGCTCAGCCAATGGAAGGCGCGCACGGCGCCCGTGCCGAAGCGGCCGCTGCCGGCTTGCGCCAGGTTCTCCCGCATCCGCCGCGCGAAGCCCGGGGGGCAGTCCGGGAAATTGAGCAGCGCGGACAGCGCCCGCAGCGACAGCTCGACCATGGTCCGGCCCAGGGCGTTGACCCTGACGGTGCGGCCGCTGTCGACGAGGCGCAGCCCGGCGGCCAGCGCGGCCAGCAGTCCGTCACCGGCCTCCGGCCAGCGGCCGTCCATGGCGGCCAGCACCTGCGCGGCGGCGAAGAGCTTGGCCGCCTGCGTGGCCAGCGTCACGCTGCGGGCGGGGCACTCCCAGTTCAGGGGGGTGAAATCCTCCAGTGTCCCGGACTGCAGCACCTGGCGGTAGCGCTGCAGCAGCGGGGCGAACCGCTCCTGCCATTGAGCGACCTGGGAGCGCCGGGCCGCGAAATACACGCCCGAATCCTCGCCCGGGGACAGGGGAAAATACAGGTTCATCCCCTGCCAGTGCCTGGCGACGCCCGCGTTCAGGCGCGCCAGCCAGCGGCCATAGGGAGAACGATATGGAGCGCCACGGGGCCGGGCGGCGAACAGCTGGCTCACTTCGTGGCGAAAGCTTTCTGCCAGCGGATCGGTCCCCGGGGCCTCGGCGAAGCCCCAGATGAGGAAAAAGCCGTTGCCGGGCTCCATATTCACCGCCAGCCCATCCGCGGCGGGAACGCCCGGCGGCAAACGGGAATCGAAGAGGTTGAGGCCAAGAAAAACCAGGACGAAAAGCGCCAGCGCGGCCGAGCCCCAGAGCAGAAAGCGCTTCACGGCCCCGCCTCCGGCTAATTGTCCCGGCCGGCCGGGCGGCGCTTGAGCAGGATCTCCTTCAGCTGCAGCAGGTTCTTCACCGCCGCCCCCTTGTAATGGTTGTTGCCGGCCACGAACACCTTCTTGGCCTGCTCGCGCAGCCGGGCCACCACCTCGCCGAGGCGGCCGAGCTCGGCCGCGGAATAGGAATAATCATAGCGGGCGTCGCGCCCCTGGCCGGAGAACCAATCCCGGGCATTGCGGCCGTGCAGCCGCAGGTAGGCCGTATCCCGGGCCGTGACCAGCGCCGTCAGGGGCAGGGACTGCGAGATCTGCGGCTGGTCGATATTGGTCCAGACCAGACCGTTCCTGCGAAAATGATCCAGCACCTCTTCCTCGAGCCAGCTTTGGTGGCGGAATTCCACGGCCAGCGGCCAGGCGCGGAACTGCCCGGCCAGCTCGCCCAGGTAGTCGAGGTTCGCCGGATCGTACCTGAACGAATAGGGGAACTGCGCCAGCAGCCCGGACAGCCTGCCGGCGTCCTCCAGGGGCCGCAGGCATTCGCGGAAACCGTCCAGCATGGGCCTGTCCAGCCGGCGCTCGTGGGTGAACGACTGGTGCAGCTTGAGCCAGAAGCTGAAACCGGCCAGGCCGGCGGTCTTGTCCACCCAGCCCCGGGTCAATTTCAGGGAGGGGACGCGGTAGAAGCTGGTGTTGACCTCGATGAAATCGAACTGTTCGGCCAGGAAGGCCAGGGGATTGAAGCGGGCCGGCAGCGTCTCAGGGTAGACCGTCCCCCGCCAGTCGGCGTAGCTCCAGCCCGACGGGCCGAGAAAGATGCCCTCAGGACTCGCCATCCAGCACTTCCCTCACCTTGGCCAGCAGCGACCTGACCTGGTAGGGCTTCTGGATGAAGCCGCGCACGCCGAGGGCCAGGATCTCGTTCACCTTCTCGTTCTGGCTGTAGCCGGTGGAAAACAGGACGCGCACATCGGGGTCGATCTTTTTCAGCTGCAGGAAGGTTTCGCGGCCGCCCAGCCGGGGCATGACCATGTCCAGGAGCACCATGTCGATGTGCCGGTGCTCCTTGCGGAAGACGGCCACCCCCTCCGTGCCGTCGGCGGCCAGGATCACGCGGTAGCCGTAGCTTTCCAGGATATCGGCCGCCACCTGGCGGATGGCTTCCTCGTCATCGATGACCAGGATCGCCTCGTGGCCGCCGGGCATCTCCTCATCCGAAACGGATTCCAGGACCTCGGGCTTGCCGCTCAGGGGCAGGTAGATCTTGAAGGTGGATCCCTGGCCGGCCTCGCTGTAGACGTTGATGAAGCCGCCATGGTTCTTCACCACGCCGTAGACCATGGAAAGGCCGAGGCCGGTGCCCTTGCCTTTTTCCTTGGTGGTGAAAAAGGGCTCGAATATCCTTCCTCTGACGCTATCGTCCATGCCCACGCCGGTGTCGCTCACCGCCAGCACCGCGAACCAGCCCGGCTTGGCCTCGGGCTGGTTGCGGGCGTCACTCTCGCTCAGCCGGGCCACCGACGACTGGATGGTCAGGCAGCCGCCGTGGGGCATGGCGTCGCGGGCGTTGACGCACAGGTTCATCAGCACCTGCTGGATCTGGCCGACATCGATCTCGACCGTGGGCAGGCTCTCGTTCAGTCGCGTCTCGATGGCGATGGACTTGTCCAGGGTGCCGGCCAGGATCTTCAGCGACTCGGAGATCACGCTGTTCAGGCTGGAGGGACGGATGTCGTACTTGCCGCCGCGGGCGAAGGCCAGGAGCTGCGCGGTCAGCTCGGCGGCGCGGCTGGCGCTCTTCTCGATGGTATCCACCGGCCGGAAAAAGGGATGGTCGGGATTGATGTTGGTCTTGAGCCACGAGGCGTAGCCCAGGATGCCGCCCAGGATGTTGTTGAAATCATGGGCGATGCCGCCGGCCAGCAGCCCGATGGACTCCATTTTCTGGGCCTGGATGAAGCGCTCTTCCAGGAGCTTGCGCTCGGAGATGTCGCGCACGTACTCGATCACCCCGGTGAGGTCGCCGTCCTGGTCGAGGAGCGGGAAAGCGTGCAGCTCCAGCCAGCCCCGCTGGCCGTCGCTGCCGACCAGGGGCACGATGTCCACCTGGGGACTGCGTTCCCGCAGCGCGCGCAGGGTTGGGCAGACGCGGCAGGGCTCCTGGGTGCCGTAATAGGCCTGGAAGCACTTCTTGCCGGCCAGCGGCAGCTGGTGGGCGTACCAGCGGTCCATGGCCTGGTTGACCTGCAGGATGTTCAGGTCGCGGTCCAGGACGCTGATCCCGTCCTGGATGCCGTTGAATACCGCCGCCAGGAAGCGCTGGCTCTCCCTGAGCTCGCGCTCGGCCTGCTTGCGCCACAGCGCGTCGGCGATGTGCTGCGACACGAAGATCAGCAGCTCGCGGTCGCGCTCGGAATAATGGAAATCCTCCTGGTAGCTCTGGATGACGAGGACGCCGAAGGTGCGCTCGCCCCGCTTCAGCGGCACGCCCAGCCATTCGCTGGAAGGAGCGCCGATCAGCTCGATGGCGTCCTCGGCGGCCATCTGCTCCACCTGCTGGTCCGAGGCCAGCAGCGGCAGGCCCGAACGCAGGACGTACTCGGTCAGCCCCCGG
Organism: Acidobacteriota bacterium; assembly: GCA_025456205.1. Classification (GTDB taxonomy): domain Bacteria; phylum Acidobacteriota; class Aminicenantia; order UBA2199; family UBA2199; genus UBA2199. The sequence goes on from JALOLA010000010.1 coordinate 10,735, forward strand.
CCCAGCGCCTTGGGCTGCGGCGCGGCGTCGAACTCGTCGACGAAATAGGGGAAGCTCAGCGTGCTCCCGGCTGGGTCGACCAGGGCGATATAGAAATTGCGGGCATACAGCAGGCTGGAGATGATGCCGTGGATGGCCGCGTAGAGCGCGTTCATGTCCTCGGCCTGGCTGGCCTTCTCCGAGATCTGGAACAGCGCCGACTGCAGGACTTCCGACTGGCGGTGCCTGTCGATCTCCTCCTCGAGCTGGTCGTTGGCCTGCTCCAGGGCCAGGGTGCGCTCGCTGACCAGTTCTTCCAGCTGGTCGCGATAGACGCTCAACTCCGATTCCACCTTGCGGCGGTCGGCGCTGCGGGGTTGCCGGCCTTTATCCCCGCCGGGTGCCTGGCCGGGTTTCGCATCGCGTACATCAAGGTCTTTTTGGGGCGCCGTTTTTTTCATGCCACCTCGCAGGGTCTAAGGGCGATTATAAGAAATATTCCTCACAAAAGCAAAAGAATACTTTCGGGTCCGGGATGTTGTCCAGTGGCAGTGCCAGTGTCAGCAAGAAATTAAAGCAATCGGTTGACGGCAGACGGCATGCGGTTGATGGTCAGGAAGAAGGAATTCCAAGACTTAAATTCCAAATCCCAAGCACCAAATTCCAAATAAATTCCATATTCCAATTTCCAAAACGAAAGCCCTTTCAGCTCTTTTTCTTACTTTTGCCTTTTTACTTTTGATTTTTGCCTTTCTCTATCTCTTTACCTCTTCCTTTCCTCCTGATGTATTCCCCGTCACGCGTTACGCGTCACGCGTCACGTAGTCCGTCTTTTATTCTTTACTGCCCAGGCGGTTTGTGCTTCAAATCGGGCTGGGCATGGATGAGCTATTCTTCCGCGTCACGCGTCACGCGTCACGCGTCACGTAGTCCATCTTATATCCTTTACTGCCCAGGCGGTTTGTGTTACAAATCCGGATGGATCAAGGAGGCATCATGATCGTCAAAACCTATACCGACGTCGCAGCCGAGAAGGTGACCATGGCCGGGGCCGAGAACGTCACCATCCGCTGGCTGCTCGGCAAGGACTCCCCTGCCCCGAATTTTTACCTGCGCCTGTTCGAGGTGCAGCCCGGCGGCCACTCGCCGTTCCACGCCCACCCGTCCGAGCACGAGATATTCATCCTCGAGGGCCGCGGGCGCATCAATGCCAAGGCGGCCCGCCACGACGTCGAGGCCGGCAGCTTCGCCCTGGTGGAACCCAACGAGGAGCACCAGTTCGAGAACACCGGGGATGGCGTGCTCAAATTCCTCTGCCTGGTGCCGAAGGACTAGCTACTCGATCTTCTCCACGACGATGGTCATGCTGGCGGCCAGGGCGGCGATGGCGCCGACGGCGGCCAGCACCGGCAGGAACGCCGCGCCCACCACGCCCAGGGTGAGAGGGATCTCGATAAGGACCTTGCCCTCATCGTTCTTGAGGATGATGCGCCGGATGTTGCCCTCGTGGATCAGCTCCTTGATCTTGTCGACGACCTTGCCGCCGTCCAGCTTGAACTCCTCGCGCCGGCCGCTGTTCTTCTCTTCGCTCATGAGCACCTCCTGATGCCCATTGAACGGATAACGATCCCCGATAGTTCTCTGCAGGATGAAGATCTTATGTCTTCAGGGAAGACAAAGGGAGGAGTGAGGGAAGAATGAGGGAAAGGCAGAGGGAAGACAAAGTGGGAAAGAGATCCAGCATGTCAGGGCTTTTCCCACTCTCTCTTCCCTCTCTCTTCCCTCATTCTTCCCTATTTCTTCCCTCTCCTTCATTGACTTGGCGCCTGAAATAGGCGACAATAGCCCTTAAAATCAATCCGGAGCCCGAACCATGTCGGAAAAAAAAATGGAGTGGAAAGATACTCTTAACCTGCCGCGCACCGACTTCCCCATGAAGGCCCAGCTCAGCCTGAAGGAGCCGGAAACCCTGAAGAAGTGGGAGGCGGCCGGGATCTATGAAAAGATCCTGGAGAACCGCGACCCGCAGCGCTCCTACATCCTGCACGACGGCCCGCCCTATGCCAACGGCAACATCCACCTGGGCACGGCCCTGAACAAGATCCTCAAGGACTTCGTGGTCAAGAGCCGCTCCATGGCGGGCTTCTACAGCCCCTACGTTCCCGGCTGGGACTGCCACGGCCTGCCCATCGAGCACAAGGTCGACCAGAAGCTCGGGGCGCGCAAGAAAAACATGACCCAGATCCAGGTCCGCGAGGAATGCCGGCTCTACGCCGAGAAATTCCTCGATTCGCAGCGCGCCGACTTCAAGCGCCTCGGCGTTTTCGGCGACTGGCAACGGCCCTACACCACCCTCGACCACGAATACGAGGCCACGGTCATCCATTTTTTCAACTCCTTCGTCAGGCAGGGTAACGTCTACCGCAAGAAGCGCCCGGTATATTGGTGCCTCTCCTGCCGCACCGCCCTGGCCGAGGCCGAGGTCGAGTACCATGACCACTCCTCCCCCTCCATCACCGTGAAGTTCCCCCTGCGCGCGCTGCCGCCATTCCTCAAGGAGTACTCCGGCCGCGCCGTCTCGATGCTGATCTGGACCACCACCCCCTGGACCATACCGGCCAACCTGGCCATCGCCGTCCATGCCGGCTTCGACTACGCCCTGTTTGAAATGAAGGGCGAGCTTTACATCGCCGCTTCCGCCCTGCTGCCGGCCATCGCCGCGCTGAACAACGACGCCTTCAGCAAGCTGCGGGAATTCAAGGGCCGGGAGCTGGACGGCCTCAAGGCCCGTCATCCGCTTTTCGACCGCGATTCGCTGCTGATCAACACCGACTACGTCCTGCTCGACCAGGGCACCGGCTGCGTGCACACGGCGCCCGGCCATGGCGAGGACGACTACCATGCCGGCGTGGCCCACGGGCTCGACATCTACTCGCCGGTGCTGGCCGACGGCCGCTTCGACGAGACGGCCGGCCCCTACCAGGGCCTGCAGGTGTTCCAGGCCAACGAGCGCATCGTGGACGACCTGCGCCGGAACGGCAGCCTGCTCCATGCCGGCGCCATCAGCCACTCCTATCCCCACTGCTGGCGCTGCAAGAAGCCGGTCATCTACCGCGCCACGGCCCAGTGGTTCATCGCCATGGACCATGCCGGCCTGCGCGCCAAGGCGCTGGACGCCATCCAGGGCGCGGCCTGGCTGCCGGCCTGGGGCGAGGAGCGCATCGCCAGCATGGTGGCCAACCGCCCCGACTGGTGCATCTCGCGCCAGCGCGACTGGGGCGTGCCCCTGCCCGCCTTCTTCTGCAGGAAATGCGAGGAGCCGCTGCTCGACCCCGCGACCATCGAGAACGTGGAAAAGGCCTTCGCCGCCGGCGGGTCGAACTCCTGGTACAGCCGGGAAGCCTCCGACTTCATCGTCCCCGGCACCGCCTGCCCCGCCTGCGGCGGCAGCGAGTTCGAAAAGGGCCGCGACATCCTCGACGTCTGGTTCGAGTCGGGCTCGTCGCACGGCATCCTGCGGCAGCGCCCCGGCCACCGCTGGCCGGCCGACATGTACCTGGAGGGCGGCGACCAGTACCGCGGCTGGTTCCACTCCTCGCTGCTGGTGGGCGTCAACGCCCTGGGCGGCTCGCCCTACCGCGCCGTCATCACCCACGGCTGGGTGCTCGATGCCGAAGGCAAGACCATGCACAAGTCGCTGGGCAACGCCATCGAGCCGCAGGACATCATCAAGGACCGCGGCGCCGAGATCCTGCGCCTGTGGTCGGCCATGGTCAACTACCAGGAGGACGTGCGGCTGAGCGAGGAAATGCTCCAGCGCCTGAGCGAAAGCTACCGCAAGATCCGCAACACCTGGCGCTTCATGCTCGGCGTCCTCGCCGACTACGATCCGCAGCGCGACGCGGCCCACGCCGCGGCAATGGATGAGACCGACCGCTACATCCTGCAGCGCCTGCAGGAGGTCAAGGCCCGGGCGCTCAAGGCCTACCAGGACTTCGAATACCACGCCATTTTCCACGCCCTGTTCAATTTCTTCACCAATGACCTCAGCTCCTTCTACCTGAACTTCCAGAAGGACAACCTCTATTGCAACCGCTTCGACGCCCCGCAGCGCCGCGCCAGCCAGCATGCCGTCTTCACCCTGCTGCGCGAGACGCTGCTGCTCTTGGCCCCCATCCTCTCCTTCACCTGCGAGGAAGCCTGGGGCTTTCTCCCCCACTGGCCGGGAAAGGCGGAGTTCATCCACCTGGAGCGCTTCCCGCAGGTCGACGAAGCCCTGCTCCGCGGCGTGGACGCCGGGCGCTGGGAGAGGGTCATGGCCCTGCGCGACCGCCTGCTGAAGGAGATCGAGGCGGCTCGCGCCCGGAAGCTCATCGGCGATTCGCTCGAGGCCGACATCGAGGTCGTCGCCGTTGGCGAGGACGAGGCGCTCCTGCGCGAGAACCGCGAGCTGTTCAGGACCATCCTGGTCATCGCCGGCCTCGACGTGCGCGCCGGCGAGGAAGAGGCGATCACCGTGCGCAAGGCCGGGGGGCGCAAATGCCCGCGCTGCTGGAACTGGGTCGCCGACCCGCCAGCGGGTCGGCACCCCGAGCTCTGCCCGCGCTGCGCCGCCGCCGTGCCCGCGGCGGCGAAGGAGTGACCCCGTGCACCTGAAAGGCAAGAAGCTGTACCTGTTCCTGTTGCCGCTGCTCATCATCCTCGACCAGGCCAGCAAGTGGCTGGTGACGAAATCCCTGCCGCTGGAAGGCACCCGCGACCTGGTCAAGGGCTTCCTGCGCCTATGGCACGTGCGCAATTCCGGCGCCGTCTGGGGCTTCTTCCAGGGCCACGACGGCAGTTGGGTGCCGAAGGTGATCACCGCCCTGGCCATCGCCGCCCTGCTGGTGGTCCTGTTCTTCTTCCTGCGCGCCGGCAGGCATGAGCGGCTGGAGCTCTTCGCCTACACGTTCATCATGGGCGGGGCCATGGGCAACATTATCGACCGCCTGCGCCTGGGCCATGTCGTCGACTTCCTCGATGTCTACGTCCGCTCATGGCACTGGCCGACCTTCAACGTCGCCGACAGCTGCATCACCATCGGCGTGCTGCTGCTGGCGCTCTCGCTGCTGAAAGGAGGCAAAGCATGCACCCCATCCTGATCCAGGCCGGGCCGCTGACCATCGCCAGCTACGGCTTTCTCTTCGCCCTGGGCGTCCTGCTGGGCGTGTTGCTCTGCCTGCGCCTGGCCAAAAAAGAAGGGCTCGACCTGGCGGTGTTCGCCGACTTCATCTTCTTCGTCATGCTGCTCAGCCTGCTGGGGGCCAAGCTCTGGCTGCTGGTCTCCAACCTGGGCTACTACCTGAAATACCCCGGCGAGATCAAGTACCTGCTGACCTCGGGAGGCAGCTTCTACGGCGGCCTGATCTTCGGCGCCGTCTTCGCCGTCTGGTTCATCCGCCGCCACCGCCTGAGCTACCGCCAGCTGGGCGACATCGCCGCGCCGGCGCTGGCCCTGGGCCATTTTTTCGGCCGCCTGGGCTGCTTCGCCGCCGGCTGCTGCTGGGGGCGCGAGGCCGTGCATTTCCCCTTCGCCGTCACCTTCAGCGACCTCAAGGCCCAGGCCCTGACCGGCGTGCCTCTCTACATCCCGCTCTATCCCACGCAGCTGATGGAAGCCGCGCTCAACCTGGGCAATTTCCTTTTCCTGATGCACGTATACAATAAAAGGAAATTCAGCGGCCAGGCGATCGCCACCTACATGCTGAGCTACTCATTGATCCGCTTCGTCGTCGAATACTTCCGCGGCGATCCCGACCGGGGCTACGTCATCGGCTCCATGGAGCGACCCTGGACCAGCCTTTCCGTGCCGCAGCTGGTCTCGGTCATCGGCGTCGTCATCGCCCTGCTGCTGTGGCGGGGCTTCAAGAAGAAGGGTGAACAAGAGCAGCGAATTCAGGGTTAGGGAATACTGGGAGCGCATCGATCACTTTCTGACCAACGCTCTGCAGACCCTGTCCCGCAGCCGCGTCGAAAAGCTGATGCGCGAGGGACGGGTCAGCCTCAACGGCGTTGTCGTCCGCAAGAAAAGCGGTGAGGTCTACCCCGGCGACCGCGTCACGGTCGAAATGGAGATCGAGGAAGAGATCATCTTTGTTCCCTCCCAACCCCTGCGCAAGCTGTTCGAAGACGAATGGCTGCTGGTCATCGACAAGCCCTCCGGACTGCCCGTCCATCCCGGCGCCGGCGAAAAAACGGAGACCGTGCTCGACATCTTCCGCCACCACTTCCCGCAGATCACCGCCTTTGCCGACCAGGAGCGCCCGGGCATCGTCCACCGCCTGGACAAGGACACCTCCGGGGTCCTGATCCTGGCCAAGAGCGAGGAAGCGCTGGACAGGATGCAGGAGCTGTTCCAGGAAAGGGAGATGCAAAAGACCTACCTGGCGCTGGTCAATGGACGCCTGCGCTTCCGCAACGGCACCATCGACCTGCCGCTGGGACGCAGCCTCAAGAACCGCGCCCGTTTCGAGGTCGTGGGCGAGGACCGCGAGGACCGGCGCGAGGCGACAACCGATTTCTCGGTGATCCGCGAGTTTAATAAATTCACCTACGTGCGCCTGATGCCGAAAACCGGCCGCACCCACCAGCTGCGCGTCCACCTGGCCCACTTCGGCAACCCGGTGCTGGGCGACATCCTCTACGGCAAGGCGCGCGGCAAGGACTTCCCGCGCCTGGCCCTGCACGCCTATGCCATCGAATTCGTCCACCCCTTCACCGGCAACCGCGTGCGTGTCACCTCCCCCCTGCCCGCCGACTTGAGAAAATACATGGCGGAGAATTTCAAGAGGACTTCGTGACGCGTAACGCGTGACGCGAGGGACCTCGTGACAAGTGACGCGTGACGCGAAAGAATAAAGAGGCGGAGGGGATCATGGGAAAAAACAGGACGGCTCCAAAAACGATCGATGAATACATCAAGACGTTTCCCGGAGATATCCAGGATAAGCTGAAGGCGATGCGCAAAACGGTCCACGCCGCCGCGCCGGAGGCCGAGGAGAAGATCAGCTACCAGATGCCCACGTTCTATCTCAAGGGCAACCTGGTCCATTTCGCCGCCTTCAAAAAACATATCGGCTTTTATCCTGCGCCGAGCGGCATCCAGGCTTTTAAAAATGATTTGTCGGTCTATAAAAGTTCCAAGGGCGCCGTGCAATTTCCCATCGACAAGCCGCTGCCGCTGGCGTTGGTCTCAAAAATTGTAAGATTCAGGGTTTTTGAAAATAACGCAAAATTCAAAGCAAAATGAATCGGGAGGGTTACAAGCCCTCCCCTACTTAAATCAACTAAATGATCTTCGAAAGGATCAGCTGGTTGATCGATACGTTTTCCTCGGCCGCCTTGATGGCCAGCTCGCGATGCACCTCGGGCGGCACGCGCAGGCTGAGATGGCCGCGGAATTTCTTCGAGCCCAGGGGCTCCGGGGCTTCCCGCTTCTCGTCGCTCAGCCATTTCAGCGCCGCGGCTACCGCTACCTTGATCTGGCGCAGGGCCTCTTCCTGGGAACGGCCGTGGGCGCCGAGCCCGGGGAATTCGGCGCAGCGGGCCAAAAACGCGCCGTCTTCCTCAGACCATTCGATGCGGAAGGTATATCGTTCCACTTTACTTCCCATGTTTCGCCTCCAATTTTTCCATTGCCCGCCTGACGTCCCGGACCTGGTAGGGCTTGGCCATCTTGCCGTCGCGCTGCAGGTTGACGAAGGGCCCGCCCGGCCACGGCGTCTTGAAGATGTGATGACTGCCGTTCACTCTCGGTTCACCAAAGAGTTTCCGGCACAGGTTCAGCAGGTCCTCAAAACGCACGTTCCTCGGGTTGTCGAACAGGCTTCTATCCACAACGTAATAATAGCACATACGCTATCACTTTTCAATTAAATAATCTTGCTTGTTCCCGTGCGAGAGGGGCGATGGGGACGGATCGTGAAAACATGGAAATGATCACTTCCCCGGTTCTCCCCTTTTTCTGAAATTCTGATACAAGCGCGACATGGACAGGCATTGCCGGTCGGCGAAAATGGGCAATTCAACGATCTCGCGAAACGTCAATCCCGCCTGATCGCGCAGGCGAACAAATTCACATTTTCGCAATCCGTCCCTGAGTACTCGCTTTTGTTCCTGGTCCCTCTAATCGGGAATGGTGAGCATGATGACGGCGAAGCGGGGGCCGCGCTTGACGAATGAGCCGTCCTCGGTTGACACTTGGATCTGGTAGTTGTTGCCCACGCCATAAGTGGAACCGTTCAGCAACTCGCCGCAGACGACCTCGAGCTGCATGTGTCCCGGCCCGGAATTGGACAGCGGATACAGATGGGCGAAGGTCCCGATGACCTGCCCTCCCCTGACCAACTTGACCCAGTACCCGGTCGTGGCAACATTGACCGCCTCGAAATGAACAGAGTGCCGCGTTCCGAGCGCCCATTTCGCATTCGCTTTGGGTTCGATTAAACGGATCGTTTTCAGCGTTGCGCCGCTCGTGGTCACTTCGGCCGCGAAAGACACAGCCGCCAGCACGCCGAGCAGGCACAGGGCAAGAAACCCAACATATGCTTTCTTCACTTTGGACATGAATCCTCCTGTAGCGATTAGACTTTTAAAAGCACCATATACAACATTTGTCCCGTTTATCTCAAGCAAATCGGCAAAGTAAGTGTTTTCATTCAGGCTTAGATTCCCATAGCAACAAAGTCTAGCTCCGTCCCTGGTTCCACACTCAACCCGGGCTTTCTAATCGGCCTTCTCCACGAGCAGGCTGAGCTTTCTTTGGGCCGCCTGCAGCAGCGGCGACTTGGGAAAGGCCACGGCAAATTGCTCCAGCCGGTGGCGCGCCGGACCGTGAAGCCCGGCTTCCTGCAGCATGGTCACGAGCTGGGACCATGCTCGCTCGCGCAGGTAACCTTGAACGGAAGGCTCATCGGCGATCAGCTCCAGGGAGCGCATGGCGGTCTCCATGTCCCCTTCCCGATGCAGGACCTGGGCGAGGCGATATTGCAATTTGGGGTCAAGGATGCGGTTGTAGGCGGCCAGGTATTCCTTGTAAACCTCCGCCGCCTTTTTCGGGTTCGCGGGCAGATCCTTCCTAATTATCTTTTCATAAATTTCCCGGCCCTCGGGGAGGCGGGCCCTTGCTTTCTTGCGCGCCAGGTCGAGCATTACAGCCAGGTTTTGCGGGTCGAGCTCAAGGGCGTAGCGCAGCGCCCCCTCGCCGTCCTTGTGAAAGTTGGGATCCCTCATCGTGTCCGCGCCGATGCCGGCATATTTTTCCCCGGCCGCGGCAATGTGCTGCTTGAAGAGGAAAGCCAGGAAGGCTCCGACGACCAGGCTGCCGATGTGGGCCCAGTAGCCTACGCCTGAGTTGCCCATGGCAAGCTGCCGGGTTCCGCCCGCGATATCGAGCAATAAAAAATAGCCCAGCGGAATAAGCGAGTTGATCCGCAGCCGATAGTAAAGAAAACCGAAGAACTCACTGGAGGCCAAGTGGTTGAGTGAGGATCTCGAGCCCAGGGTCCTTTCCTTCGCCATCGAGAACATGGTGCCCAAGCACTTGGATGAAGTGAGAAGTCAGGTGGAGGAAAGAGTTAACAAGACAATCGTCGCCGTGAAGGAGCGACTGACCCGGGAGAACAACTATTGGGACCTTAGGGCAAACGAACTGCGAGCACAGGAAGAAGCCGGCAAGCCGAACGCCAAGATCAATCGCTCTTGGAAAATCTAATACTTCGCGATCTCGCCTTCTTTTTGCGACCACTTTTTTATCGCCTCCAGGTCGACCACGTTGTCCCTGGCGACCATCAGGGCCGGCGGCGGCGGATATAGAATTTGTCCTTCTCCGCCTGGGGGAGGAAAGAGTAGGCCTTTTGCAGCAGCGCTTCCAATTCCTTGCGGAAGGGATAGCGTGGGTTGAGGCCGTACAGCCGCACCTTGCCCCGCAGCTGGCTGTAAAGGAGACCGGCATGCTCCATCTTTCTCAGCTGGTAGAGCACGGTGGTGAAATTGAAAGAGAAATTGGCGGCGATTTCCCTCGGAAAGGAGTCCTTGTTCGTCAGCAGATAAAGCAGGATCCTTTCCTTGATCGGCGACTCCAGCAGCGGCTCCAGCATCTTGCCCTCCTTCAATGAAACTGATCATATGATCAATTTGATTAAATATTAATGCGGGCCCAAGCGAATGTCAAGGACCAGAAAATATCCCTTTTTTATCGTAGGGGCGGGTCTCAGACCCGCCCGCTCTTCTTTCGCGACATATCAATCGCGCCACGCCCTGGGTCTCAGACCCACCCTTGTTTTCCCCAAGCAGTGAACGCAAATTTGCGTTCCCTACCAAGGACAACAAATCCAATTAATCTCAGGGCACGGCACGCCGTGCCCCTACCCTCGTTATCGATTTCCGCCCCGGGCTGTTTTGCTGTATAATAACCGCTCTGGTAGCAAATGAAATCCCCAAAAGCGATCCCGGACATCCGCCTCGCCGACATCCCTGAAAAGGGCCGCCTGCGCCTGCGCTTCACCGGCGTGGTGCAGGGGGTGGGCTTCAGGCCCTTTCTCTACCGGGCGGCAAAGAAGTTCGCGCTGACGGGAACGGTCAAGAACCAAGGCTCTGAAGTTTTGCTTGAAATACAAGGCAAGCACTTGCAGGAGTTCATGCGCCATGTCGAGCGCAGCGCGCCGCCGCTGAGCCGTATCGAAACGCTGAAGTGGGACAAGATAAAAGATAAGCGCGAAACCGGATTCGTCATCCTGGAGAGCAAGGGCAAAGGGGACAAGGACGTCATGGTCTCGCCAGACATCGCTCTCTGCGCCGCCTGCGCGAAAGAGATGGCCGATCCCAGCGACCGGCGCTACCAATACCCCTTCACCAACTGCACCGACTGCGGCCCGCGCTTCACCATCATCGAGGGGCTCCCCTACGACCGCCCCAAGACCACGATGAAGAAGTTTCCCATGTGCCCCGAGTGCCGGAAAGAATATGGCGATTCCGGCAACCGGCGCTACCACGCCCAGCCCGTCTCCTGCCCGAACTGCGGGCCCAGGCTGCAGTTTAAGATCAAGGGCAGGATCGAGAAGAAAGAGCCGCTTGCGGCCGCGGTCAAACTGCTGAAAAAGGGGAAAGTCGTGGCGATCAAGGGGATCGGCGGCTATCACCTGGCCTGCCAGGCCGGGAACGGGACGGCATTGGAGCGTCTGCGGCGCTTCAAGGGACGCGAGAACAAGCCCTTCGCCCTGATGGCGACCATGGCCATGATCCAGAGGCACTGCCGCGTCAGCGCGGCCGAGAAGAGGCTGCTGCAAAGCCCGCAGGCGCCCATCGTGCTGCTCGAGGCGAAAAAGAACGACCGCCTGCTGCGCCTGGCGGCGCCGGGGCAAAACCGCCTGGGCTTCATGCTCCCCTACCCGCCGTTGCACCTGGTACTGATCGGGAAAATGAACGAACCTATGGTCATGACCAGCGCCAATGTCTCGGACGAGCCCATCCTCTTCGATGACACGGCCAGGGAGCTTCCCGGGCTCTGCGACGCCATTTTGAGCCATGACCGCCCCATCCTCTCGTTCGCCGACGACTCGGTGACCATGGTGTTCGAAAAAGAGCCCTATTTCATCCGCCGCAGCCGCGGCTTCGTGCCGCTGCCCATCGCCTTGCCCTTCTCCAGCCCGAAGACTGTATTGGCCCTCGGCGGCATGCTCAAGACCACGTTCTGCCTGCTGGACAGGGAGCGCGCCTTCATCGGCCCGCACATCGGCGACACCGAATCCAATACGGCGCTGGCCGCCGAAAAGCGGGCCGTACTCCATTTCATGAAGCTCTTCTCGCTGCGGCCGGAGGTGGTGGCCATCGACAAGCACCCCGCCTACCCCAACCGCCTGCTGGCCGGGGCCTTCCCCGAGGCAGAGGTCGTCGAGGTGCAGCACCACCAGGCCCACATCGCCTCGGTGCTGGCCGAGAACGGCGAACCGGGCCCGGTCCTCGGCATCGCTTTGGACGGCACCGGCTACGGCGACGACGGCACCATCTGGGGCGGCGAGTTCTTTGTGGGCGGTCTTCGCGGCCTGAAGCGCGTTGGACATCTTCTGCCGGTCTTCCTCCCCGGCGGCGACGCGGCCGCCCGCGAGCCGTGGCGCACCGCCCTCTCTTTCCTGGTCGCGGCCGGGGAAACCGGGCGCGCCACACGCTTCGCGGCCCGCTTCGGCCGCAAGGGGGCGCAGGTGCTGGAAACGGTCCGCGAGCGGCGCGGCGGGGTGATGACCACCAGCTGCGGCCGCCTCTTCGACGGCGTCGCGTCGCTGTTGGGCGTCGGCGAGCGCAACTCCTACGAAGGCGAGCTCCCCGCGCTGCTGCAAGCCGAAGCCGAGCGGGCGCGGCCGCTGAAGAAGGCCTACCCCTACGCCCTGGAGCGGGAGAATGGCTTGCTCGTCCTGGACCTGCGCCTCGCGATCGAGGCCATGCTGGCCGACAGGCGCGGCCGCGGCGAGAGGGCCTACCGGTTCCACTGGACCCTGGCCAACGCCCTTCTCGATATGCTTCTCATCCTGGGGCAGGAAGCGAAAATAACAACAGCGGCCTTGAGCGGCGGCGTGTTCCAGAATATACTGCTCTTGAAAATGACAAATGATCTGCTCCAAAAGAACGGCTTCACGGTGCTGCGCCAGCGGCTGCTGCCCGCCAACGACGGCGGCATCTCGCTGGGGCAGGCGGCGCTGGCGGCCATGAAATATCGCAAGGAGAGATGAAGATGTGCCTGGCCGTACCCATGAAAATCATCGAGATCAAGGGCGACATGGCGGTCGTCGAAAGCGCCGGTTTGCGCCGCGACGTCGGCGTCATGCTGCTCGACAAGGCGAAGCTGGGCGACTGGGTGCTCATCCACGCCGGTTTCGCCATCTCCAAGCTGACCCCCAGGCAGGCGCGCCAGACGCTGGCCATCTTCGCGGAGATGCAGGGCCTTGGCTAAGACCGGGCTGGGCCGCCTCGCCGACCGCTTGCGGGCCTTCCCCGCCCCGCCGGGCACCAAGATCATGGAGGTGTGCGGCAGCCACACGGTGGCCATCCGCCGCTTCGGCATCCAGCACCTGCTGCCCGCGACGGTGAAGCTCGTCTCCGGCCCCGGTTGCCCGGTCTGCGTCACTCCCGACCACTTCATCGATGAGGCCATCGCCCTGGCCCGCCAGGGAGTGACCGTCACCAGTTTCGGCGACATGCTGCGCGTCCCCGGCAGCCGCTCCGCGCTGGAGAAGGAGCGCGCCGCCGGCTGCGACATCCGCGCCGTCTATTCGCCGCTCGATGCCCTGCGCATCGCGGAGCAGGAGGGAAAGGAGACGGTGTTTCTCGCCGTCGGCTTCGAGACCACCGCGCCCGCCATCGCCGCCGTCGCCATCCGCGCCGGCGAAAAAGGGATCGCCAATTTTTCGCTGCTCACCGCCCTGCGCCTGGTGCCGCCGGCGCTGAAAGCCCTCATGGCTTCCGATACGGAGCTTTCCGGCTTCCTCCTCCCCGGCCATGTCTCGGCCGTCATCGGCAGGCAGGCCTATGATTTCCTGCCGGGCCAGCGCCTGCCCGGCGTGATCGCCGGCTTCAGCGCCGAAGACATCATCTCCTCCCTGATGCTGTTGCTCGAAATGCATAATAAAGGTATATATAAGGTCATGAACAACTACCCGCGCGTGGTGCGCGACGCCGGCAACCCGACATCGCGGGCGGTGCTGGCCGAGGTCTTTACCACCGCCGACGCCGCCTGGCGCGGCCTGGGCTCCATGCCGCAGAGCGGCCTCGAGCTGCGCCCCGCCTACGCCGCCATGGAAGCGCGCCGGCGCTTCGCCATCCGCGTGCGGCCCGGCGCCGCCCGCAAGGCGTGCCGCTGCGGCGACGTGCTGCGCGGCCTGATCGATCCCCCCGCCTGCCCGCTGTTCAACAAGGCCTGCCGCCCCGACCAGCCGCTGGGGCCCTGCATGGTTTCGTCCGAGGGCAGCTGCAGCGCCTGGGTGACCTATGGATAAGGTGCTGCTGGCTCACGGCGGCGGCGGCAGCAAGAGCGCCGAGCTGACCCGGCTCGTTTTCCAGCGCTTTTTGCGCGACCCGCTGCTGCTGGCCATGGACGACGCCGCCGTGCTCCCCGGCGGCGGCCCCCCCGGGGGCGTGTTCACCACCGACAGCTTCGTGGTCAAGCCCCTGTTCTTCCCGGGCGGCGACATCGGCCGCCTGGCGGTCTGCGGCACGGTCAATGACATGGCGGTCATGGGCGCCGAGCCGCTCTACCTCTCCATCGGCTTCATCATCGAGGAGGGCTTCCCGGTCACCGCGCTGGAGAAGATTCTGGCCTCCATCGCCCGCGCCTGCCGCGAAAGCGGGGCGCGTATCGTCTGCGCCGACACCAAGGTGGTGGAAAAAGGCAAGGCCGACGGCCTGTTCATCAACACCTCGGGCATCGGCCGCCCGGCCTTCAAAAAGCCGGTGTCCGCCGCGCGCGTCCGCCCCGGCGACGTGGTGCTGATCAACGGCCCCATCGGCATGCACGGCATCTCGGTCCTCACCGCCCGCGGCGAGTTCGGCCTGCGCGCCAGCATCCGCAGCGATGTCGCCCCGCTGTGGGGACTGGTCAAGACCTGCCGGGCGCTCGACATCCCCTTCATGCGCGACCCCACCCGCGGCGGGCTGGCGCAGACGCTGAACGAACTGGCGCAGGCGAAGCGCTTCGGCGTGCGCATCGAGGAGAGCGAACTGCCCATTCCGAAAAAGGTGGCCGCGGTCTGCGACCTGCTCGGCTTTGACCCGCTGCACGTGGCCAACGAGGGCAAGGTGCTGATGGTGGCCGCCCGGCGCGACGCGGACAAGGCCCTCAGGCTCCTTCGCGGCCACCCGCTGGGCAGGAGGGCGCGCGTCATCGGCGCCATCACGGCCGAGAACCCCGGGTGCGTGGTCATGGCCACGAAAGCGGGCAGCGAGCGCATCGTCATGCCGCCGGTCGGGGAGATCCTGCCCCGCATCTGCTGATGCACGAGGGAGCGGTCGCCGCCGCCATCATCCAGGGCGTCATCGAGGTCCTGGAGAGGGAAAAGGTCGCCGCCGCGAAAACCGTGACCGTGCTCATCGGCCGCCTGCACCACGTGGTGCCCGACGTGCTGCAGAACCACTATCGCATCCTGAAAAAAGAATATCCGGCCCTGATTCGCTCCAAATTGGCGATCGAGATCGCGCCGATACGCGTCACCTGCCGAGCCTGCGGCCGCGAAACCGGGATCGAGCGGCCCGAGTTCGCCTGCGCCCTGTGCGGCTCCATCGACATCGAGATCACCGGCGGCAGGGAGATGCACCTGAAAGAAGTCATCGGCACAGGGCGCACGGCAGACGGCGAGCCATCGAAGAATAAAGACAAAGTAAAAAGGCAAAAGGCAAAAGGCAAAAGTTAGCTGCCCAGGGATTATTTTTCCCGGAAATGCGCTTCTACAGTTCTTTTCTCTTTACTTTTGCCTTTATACTTTTGCCTTTTGCCTTGAAATAGGAGCGTCTTCCTAAAGGCAGCGATAGGTGAACGTGGCCGTGTTGGAGGCCATTTTTTTCAGGGGCTCGAACAGTTCCACCCGCAGGGTCACCGTGCTCGTCCCGTGCTGGATGGCGGCCGCCACCTCTGCCGGCAGCAGGATCTCCTTGGTGATGGTGAGCGTGCCGGGATTGGGGGTCACGACAAAATCCGGGTTCCTGTATTCCTTGCGGTAGCCGGCGCTCGGGTGCTCCAGGACGATCTTGAACATTTCCGTGACCTTCAGGTTGCAGCGGAAGGCGATGCGGGCAGAGATCTTGACCTGGGTGGCGGCGCTGCAGTTCCCCTGGTATTCGGCGGGCAGCAGCGTGAGCGTAATGCTCGTGATCCCGTACGGCACTTCGATGTGCTTGGTATTGTTGTTCTCGTTGAGCTCGGGGATCTTGTTGTCCTGGTCCATGCCGACCACGATGCCGATGGCGTTGGCGTGCTCCATGCGCATCCGTTCGGCAGGGACGTCGCAGGGCATTTCCATGGTGACGACCTGCCCATTGCCCGGGAGATTGAGGCTGAACGGGCGGGTGCGGTAGACCAGGCCGTAACCGGCGATCTGCAGGCCCATCTCGACATTTCCCGAAAAAGGCGAGGGCGAGTTGTTGCGGATCTTGGCGAAGATGCGGTGGGTGGCGCTGAATTCGATGTCGACGACCTCGAAATCGGGCTTGATGGTCAGATTGGGCTTCCTGGGCTCGAACTGCTGGGCATGGATCCCGACGGCCAGCAGCAGCAGGGCGGCGAAAAGCCCGAGGCACAGGGCACGGCGGTTGGGCATGGATGCTATCTTGATCATGTTATTTCCTCCTCAAGTTGCCTAGTATATACAGGAGTTTTGAAAATATCTCAAAAAAAAACTGTGGGAAAGGGATTACCCCATTCGTTTTGATCGCTCTTGCCATCTGCCGTACGTCATGTGCCGTAGGTCGCTATCTTCTGTACCGCCGACTTTTGACTTTGTCTTTCCGTCCGCCCGGTGCCGCATGCCGAGTTCAGCATTGAAAGTTCGGCTTGTTCCTGAGGATCTCGATCCAGCTCTCCATGCCCGCTCCGCTGTGGGCCGATACTTCGACCACGGCGCAGGCCGGGTTCACTTTTTTAATATTCCCCCGCAAGGCAGCAAGCGAAAAATTCTTCAGGGGCAGGAAATCGGTCTTGGTGACCAGACACAGCTGCGAGACCTGGAAGGCCAGCGGGTATTTCAGCGGCTTGTCCTCGCCCTCGGTGACGCTGATCAGCAGGACGTTCATGTGGGCGCCGACGTCGAACTCGGCCGGGCAGACCAGGTTGCCGATGTTCTCGACGAACAGGTAGTCCATGCCGTTGGTCCCCAGCTCGGCTACGGCCGCCTGGATCCAGGAGGCCTCGAGGTGGCAGTCGCCGCCGAATGGGCCGGTATTGATCTGGTAGGCCTGGATGCCCAGCTTCTGCAGGCGCTCGGCGTCCAGCGTGGTCTGGATGTCGCCCTCGATGACCTTGATGCGCTTGCCCAGCCTCCTGACCGTCTCCTCGACCAGGGTGGTCTTGCCCGATCCCGGCGAACTCATCAGGTTGACGAAGAAAATGTTTTTTTCCTTCAGTTCCCGGCGGAGGCCCGCGGCGACGGCGTCGTTGGCCTTGAGCAGCTTCTGCATGACGGTGATTTTCTTCGTATCCATGGGCGTTTTATAACCCATCCCCGCAGATAAAGCAAGCGCCGGGCCCGGGGCAAATCCGTTGCGCTCTCCAGGCCCGTGCCTGGCGCCGGTCGCCGCACTTGACAACGTGGTTTAAATTAATATAATGAACCTTAAAAAATCATGACAAACAACATACAAACCATCATCCTACTGACCATTTTTGTGCCCATCGTCGGTTCCTTCGCCATCCCCATCGCCGGCCTGGTCTCCAAGCGCGCCCGATCGTTCCTGTCGGTGCTGCTCGCCCTGGCCACCACCGCCTCCTCCATGCTGCTGATCCCCTTCGCGCTCAGGGGAGGTGAGCTGGCCTTCCGCAAGACACTGGCCATGGGCCTCGACTTCATCGTTGTGGCCGATGCCCTGTCGGTCTTCATGGCCGTGGCCTCCTCCTTCATCGGCGCCCTGATCGTCATCTACTCCCTGGGCTACATAAGCCACGAGGAGAACCAGAGCGAATACTACTTCATCGTCCTGCTCTTCATCGGCGCCATGATGGGCCTGGTCTTCTCCGCCAACCTGGTCTTCATGTACCTGTTCTGGGAGATCGCCGCCATCGCCTGCTGGCGCCTGATCGGCTTCTACCGGGTGCGCGAGTACGTGCTCAAGGCCGACAAGGCTTTCCTGGTGACGTTCTTCGGCGCCGTGTTCATGCTGCTGGGCTTCATCGTCGTGTTCAACCAGACCGGCACCTTCGACCTCACCGCCATGCGCGGCACGGCCATCCCCGGCATCGCCGTGCTGCTGATCCTGCTGGGCATGTTCTCCAAGTCGGCCACCGTGCCGCTGCATACCTGGCTGCCCGACGCCGGCGTGGCACCCACCACCGTCACCGCCCTGCTGCACGCGGCGGTGCTGGTCAAGATCGGCGTCTACGCCTATGCCCGCCTCTTCAGCTATACCTTCAAACTGCCCGAGGGCTGGCAGCAGGCCATCCCCATCCTGGTCGTGTTCTCCAGCCTGGTGGCCGCTGCGGCCGCCGTCGTGGAGACCGACCTGAAGCGCATCCTGGCCTACTCCACGGTCAGCCAGATCGGCTACATCTTTCTCGGCTTCGCCGTGCTCAACCCCATGGGCGTCTCCGGCTCGCTGCTCTTCATCCTGATGCACGGGCTGGCCAAGGCCGGCCTCTTCCTCTGCGCCGGCATCGTCATCCACGCCACCCACCAGCGCGACATCCGCCAGATGGGAGGCATGATCAAGACCATGCCCTGGACGGCCGTCGCCTATATCTTCTGCGCCTTCTCGGTCATCGGCATCCCGCCCTTCGGGGGCTTCTTCTCGAAATTCATGGTCATCATGGCCACCGTGCAGTCGGGCCGCGTCTGGGTGGCCGCCGCCGCGCTCTTCGCGGCGCTTCTGACCATGTACTACCTGTTCAGGGTGTTCAGCGCCGTCTTCATGGGCGAGGCCAGGTCCGACCATAAGGAAGGGACGCGCTCCATGGTCTTCGTGGTCGTGGTGCTGGCCGTCCTCTCCCTGCTGGCCGGCCTCTTCGTCGCCTATCCCACTCAGCTGGCCAATGTCGCCAGCGGCGAAATCTTAAGGTGGATGAAATGAACCCGCAAAACCTGTTGATCCCGATCCTGCTGCCGCTGCTGCTGGCCCTCTTCTCCTTCCTGCTGCCCAGGGGCGTCAAGCGGCTGCGCGAGGTCGTCTCCGTCCTGGGGGCGGCCCTCTTCGTCTATGTCGCCGTCGCGTTCTTCGGGCAGAAGGAGACCTTCTTCACCCTGCCCTGGCTGGGCCACGGCATCAACTTCGAGCTGCGCCTATACGGGTTCAGCCAGTTCATCCTGATCGCCCTGAGCGGCTTCACTTTCCTGATCACGCTCTATTCCACGGTCAGGATGGCCGGCGACCCGCGCATCCGCGAGTATTACGGCTACCTGTTCCTGACCTCGGCCATGGCCGCCGGCGCCGTGCTGGCCAACAACCTCGTGCCGCTGGTCTTCTTCTGGGAAGGCCTGCTGATCACTTTGTACGCCCTGATCACCATCGGCGGCAAGGCCTCGCACCGCACCGCCGTCAAGGCCTTCCTCATCGGCGGCTTCTGCGACTTCTGCATGATCCTGGGCATCGCCATCCTCTGGTCGCAGACCGGCACCCTGCGCATGTCCGACATCTCGGTCGTGCCCCAGGGGCTGACCGCGGTCAGCTTCTACCTGATGATGATCGGCGCCATCGGCAAGGCCGGCTCCATGCCGTTCCATACCTGGATCCCCGACGCCGCCGTCGACGCGCCGGTCGCGGTCATGGCCTTCATCCCGGCCGCGCTGGAAAAGCTGCTGGGCATCTACATGCTGGCGCGCATCTGCCTCGACCTCTTCCAGCTCGAGGTCAACAGCGCCCCCAGCCTGGTGCTGATGACCGTCGGCGCCCTGACCATCGTCCTGGCCGTCTTCATGGCCCTGATCCAGAAGGACCTGAAGAAGCTGCTCTCCTACCACGCCGTCTCGCAGGTCGGCTACATGATGCTGGGCATCGGCACCGCCGTGCCCATCGGCATCGCCGGCGGCATCTTCCACATGATCAACCACGCCATGTACAAGAGCGGGCTGTTCCTGGCCGCCGGCTCGGTCGAGCAGCAGGCAGGCACCACCGAGCTGAAGAAGCTCGGCGGGCTGGCCAAGGCCATGCCCCTGACCGCGCTGGGCTTCATCGTCTGCGCCGCGGCCATCTCGGGCATCTGGCCCCTGAACGGCTTCGTCTCCAAGGAGATGGTCTTCCACGGCTCCTACGAGACCGGCTACACCATCTTCACCATCGCCGCCTGGCTGGGGGCCATCCTCACCTTCGCCTCCTTCCTCAAGGCCGGCCACTCGGTGTTCTTCGGGCCGCGCGGCCTGGAGACCGCCGCCGTGAAGGAAAGCAAGAGCCCGATCACCATCCCCATCCTGGTCCTGGCCGGCCTCTGCGTCCTGTTCGGCGTCTACAATTCGCTGCCGCTGAAGCTCTTCATCCAGCCCATCCTGGCCGGCCACGCCGCGCCGGGCGAGCACATCGACTTCACGGCGCACGCCCTGGCCGTCTTCAACCCCATCGCCCTCATCTCCATGGGCTGCCTGCTGCT
This sequence comes from Acidobacteriota bacterium, assembly GCA_025456205.1. Classification (GTDB taxonomy): domain Bacteria; phylum Acidobacteriota; class Aminicenantia; order UBA2199; family UBA2199; genus UBA2199. The sequence continues at coordinate 31,019 of JALOLA010000010.1, forward strand.
CGCCTTCGGCCTGCATCTCTTCGGCTTCAAGCGCGGCGGCAACAAGGCCTACCTCGCTTCCGAGCCCATCCACCGCCTGCCCGTCCTGCACACCCTGTATGACTGGGCCGAGGCCCGCGTCTTCGACCTCTACGAGCAGGGCATCAAGTTCATCCAGAGCCTGTCCAAGTTCCTGTTCCGCTTCGTCGACCGCCCCATCGACGCCTTCTACGAGAAGGTCGTCGTCGGCGCCGGCCGGGCCTGCACCGGAGCGCTCAAGGCCGCTCACAACGGCCTGTACGCCAACTACCTGGCCTGGACCGTCGGCGGGCTGGTGATCATCGTCTGGGCCATCGGCGCCCTGCTGCGCTAGGGAGGAGCCATGTTATTCCTATTCATCATCGTCCCGCTGTTGCTGGCCGGTCTGCTGCCCCTGCTGGGCAAGCTCTCGAAGCGCTTCCTGCCCGACCTGCTGGCCAGCGCCGCCATGCTCTTCCTGCTCGTGCTCTCGGTCGTCAGCGCCAAGCCGCTGATCGCCGGCGGCGGCATCATCCAGCAGGCCTTCTGGTTCGGCGCGCCGCTGAACATCCGCCTGCTGCTCGACGGCTTCAGCCTGTTCATGCTCTTCACCATCTCGCTGGTCAGCTTCGCCGTCACCCTGTACTCGATCAATTACATGGACCACTACGGGGCCAAGGCCAATTACTATGCCCTGCTGCTGGTGATGATCGCCGGCATGAACGGCCTGGTCCTGAGCAGCGACCTGTTCAACATCTACATTTTCCTGGAAATGGCCGCCATCGCCTCCTACGCCCTGGTCGCCTTCGGCCGCGGCCATGAGGAGCTCGAGGCATCGTTCAAATACCTGATGCTCTCCGCCGTCGCCTCGGCCTTCATCCTGTTGAGCATCGCCGTCATTTTCGGCATGACCGGCGGCGTCAGCTTCGGCACCGTCGCCCAGGGCCTCAAGACCCTGAACGTCAAGTACGTGGTCGGCGTCTGCAGCGGCCTCTTCCTGGCCGGCTTCGGCCTGAAGGCGGCCCTGGTGCCGTTCCACTCCTGGCTGCCCGACGCCCACCCCTCGGCGCCGGCGCCGATCTCGGCCATGCTGTCGGCCGTGCTGATCAAGGTTTCCGGCGTCTACGCCATGACGCGCATCTTCCTGAACGTCTTCGGCCTTACGCCGGCGCTGACCACGGTGCTGACCGTCATGGGCGTCGTCTCGATCTTCGTCGGCGCCCTGGCAGCCCTGGGCCAGAACGACATCAAGCGCATGCTGGCCTACTCCTCGATCAGCCAGATCGGCTACGTGGTGCTCGGCCTGGGCATCGGCACCCCCCTGGGCATCATCGGCGGCCTTTTCCACCTGTTCAACCACGCCCTGTTCAAGTCGCTGCTCTTCTTGAACGCCGGGGCCGTCGAGCAGTCGACCGGCACGCGCGCGCTGGACAAGATGGGCGGCCTGGCCAAGGTCATGCCGCTGACGGCGACCACTTCGGCCGTCGCCTCGCTCTCCATCGCCGGCGTGCCGCCGCTGAACGGCTTCTGGAGCAAGCTGCTGATCATCATCGCCCTGGTGCAGGCCAAGATGCACGTCCTGGCCGTGCTGGCCGTGCTGGGCAGCGTGATCACCTTGTGGTACTACCTGGTGCTGCAGCGCTATGCCTTCTTCGGCAAGCTGAACGAGGCGTGGCAGGGGGTCAGGGAAGCCCCGTTCTGGATGTCGGCCTCGATGGTCCTGCTGGCCCTGCTCTGCGTCGTCACCGGCCTGGTCTTTCCCTTCGCGATCCACTCGTGGCTGCAGCCCGCCGCCGACGTCCTGGGCCAGGGCATCGGCGTGGCCCTGAACTTCATCGGATTTTAGGAGAAGCGCATGCATCTTTTTCTATTGATCGGATTGGTCGCCTTTTCCATCATGGCCGTCCTGAGTCGCGACCTGCTGAAGAGCGCCATCAGCCTGGCCGTGGCCAGCATTTTCCTGGCCCTGGTCTTTTTTCACCTGGGCGCCGTCTATGCCGGGGTGTTCGAGCTCTCGGTGGTCGCCGGCCTGATCACCGTCCTCTTCATCACCGCCATCGCCCTGACGCGCAACGACGGCGAGGTGGCGGAAAGCAAGCGCCACCGGATCGTCTTCCCGCTCTTCTTCCTGGCCCTGGCCGTGCTCGACATCCTGGTGATGAGGAAGCTGCTGGGCCAGATCCCCGCCATCCAGGGCGCCGGGAGCGGCACGTTCAGCCAGGTGCTGTGGAACCAGCGCACCTTCGACCTGGTCGGGCAGGTCGGGGCCATCTTCGCCGGCGTGCTGGCCGTGCTGGCCCTGTTCCGCCACGACAGCCCCAAGGGGGATAGCCATGAATAACCTGTGGATACTGAACATGGGCTTCGTCGCCCTGCTCATCGGCATCGGCCTCTACTGCCTGCTGGCCATGAAGAACACGGTCAAGCTGCTGATCGGCGTCGAGATCATCGCCAAGGGCGTCACCCTGGCCCTGGTGGCCAGCGGCTACGCCCGCGACAACCTGATGCTCGCCCAGGCCATGGTCATCACCGTCATCGTCATCGATGTCGCCGTCATCGCCACGGCGCTGGCCCTGATCATCAGCATCAACCGCCATACCAAGAGCCTTGACGTCAGCAAACTGACCCAATTGAAGGGATAACCATGAAAAACATTATGGAGATCTTCCTCTCGCCGCCGCTGGCCTTTCTGGTCTTCCTGGCCATTTTCTACATCATCTATTTCCTGGCCGGGCGCCTGGCCCCCAAGCTCAACCCCGTCGGCGGCAAGCTGAAAAGCTACGCCTGCGGCGAGGACATTCCGGGCAGCAAGCTGCAGTTCGGCTACCGCCTGTTCTTCTTCATCGCCCTGTTCTTCACCATGATGCACGTGGCGGCGCTGGTGGTAGCGACCTTGCCGTCTGGCCCCATCGCCTATTTCGGACTGTTTTACCTGGGCATGATCTTCCTGTCCGTTGCCGCCCTGGTCACGAGGGATTAACATGATCGAACGTCTGGTCCATTGGTCACGGGTCAAGTCCCCTTGGGTCCTGCATCTGAACGCCGGCGGCGGCTGCAACGGCTGCGACATCGAGATCCTGGCCGCGCTCATGCCGCGCTTCGACCTGGAACGCTTCGGCGTGCAGCTGAAAGGGACGCCGCGCCACGCCGACGTCATGATCTGCACCGGGGCCGTCACCCTGCAGAACCGCGACCGCGTCCTGCGCGTCTACGAGCAGGTCCCCGACCCGAAGTTCGTGGTGGCGGCCGGCGCCTGCGCCATGGCCGGCTGCGTCTACCGCGGCTCCTATCACACCCTGATCGGCATCGACCAGCTGCTGCCGGTCAACGCCTACGTTCCCGGCTGTCCCTTCCGCCCCGCCGCCCTGATCGATGCGGTGGTCAAGCTGCTCAATTCGGTGAAATGAGGTGATCATGAACAACGAAGCGATCTTGGAAAAGATAAACGCCGGGCTCAAGGACAAGGTCCTGGAGGCGGCCGCGGCAGCGCCGCGGCGCATCAACCTCAAGGTGGACCGCCAGCACCTGCTGGGCGTCCTGGCCTACCTCAAGGAGCAGTTCAACATGGCCCACCTGGCCACGATCAGCGGCGTCGACCTGGGCGAGTCCTTCGAGGTGATCTATCACCTGTCCAATGACGCCGTCACGGTGAACGTGCGCATGTTGACGCCGCGCCAGGAACCCAGGATCCCCAGCGTCTGCTCCCTGATCCCCGGGGCGATCCTCTACGAGCGCGAACTGCAGGACATGTTCGGCATGGTGGTGGAGAACATCCCCGACCCGCGGCGCCTGCTCCTGTGCGATGATTGGCCCGAGGGGCAATATCCCCTGCGCAAGGATTGGAAGTTCGAACGCCCCGCCGAGATCATCCCCGGAGGTAAATAATGGAATACAAGGTTTCCCTGGGACCGCAGCACCCCGCCCTCCACGAGGCCGTCAGCCTGCGCATGACCCTCGAGGGCGAGGTCATCCGCGACGCCGACCTGAAGCTCGGCTACAGCCATCGCGGCATCGAGAAACTGGCCGAGGAAAGGAGCTTCATCCAGAACATCTACCTCACCGAGCGCATCTGCGGCATCTGCTCCCACTCCCATACCACCTGCTTCACCCAGGGGGTCGAGCAGCTGATGGAGCTTGTTCCCGCCCGGCGCGGCCTCTTTATCCGCACCCTGATCGCCGAGCTGGAGCGCGTGCACAGCCACCTGCTGTGGCTGGGCGTCGCCGGCCAGGAGGCGGGCTTCGAGTCGTTCTTCATGTACACCTGGCGCGACCGCGAGGTCGTCCTGGATATACTGGAATGGATCTCGGGCAACCGCGTGCACTACGCCATGAACATCTTCGGCGGCGTGCGCCGCGACATCGACGAGCTGCAGAAGAAGAAGATCCTCGACTCCCTCGACCTGCTGAGGAAGCGCACCGATTATTATCTCAACCTCGCCGCCAGCGAGCCGACCTTCATCGGCCGCCTGGCCGGCGTCGGCAAGCTGAGCAAGGAGCAGGCCATCGCCCTCTGCGCCGTCGGCCCCACCCTGCGCGCCTCGGGCGTGCCCATGGACGTGCGCAAGGACGACCCCTACGCCTCCAAAGCTACAACATGATCGAATACCTGCTCACGAACCTGCCCGAGGGGCCCTTCAAGGTCAAGGCCCCGCGCAAGGTCAAGCCCAACGAGGTCTATTCGCGCTACGAGGCCCCGCGCGGCGAGAACGTCCACTACATCAAGAGCAACGGCTCGGACAAGCCCGAGCGCCTGAAGGTCCGCGCCCCCACGCTGGCCAACTACCCGGCTACCGTCGCGATGCTCAAGAACGGCTTCATCGCCGACATCCCGCTGATCTTCGCCGCCATCGATCCCTGCATCTGCTGCGCCGAGCGCCTGGTGCAGCTGGACGACGCGCGCAGCGGTCGGAGCAACGTCCTGTCCTTCAGCCAGCTGCGGGCCATGGCGAACGCGCATTACAAGAAAGTCGATCTTACAAAAAAGGAAGCAGCATGGCCATTTTAAAGCCCATCCTCTACATTCTTGTCTACCCGGGTCTGATCTTCCTGATGGTCTATTCCACCTTTTGCGAGTGGTTCGACCGCAAGCTCTACGCCCGCATGCAGAACCGCATCGGCCCCCTGCACACCGGGCGCTCCGGCATCCTGCAGCCGGTGGCCGACATCATCAAGCTCTTCGCCAAGGAGGACATCGTTCCGGAAAAAGCCGACAAGCACATGTTCACCGCCCTGCCGGTATTCGCCCTGGCCATCATCTGCACGGCGGCGCTCTACCTGCCCGTCTGGCACTACAGCGAGGCTCCCTCGTTCATCTCCTTCCCCGGCGACCTGATCGTCGTGGCCTACCTGCTGACCCTGCCGACGCTGATCTTCTTCCTGGCCGGCTGGCACTCCACCAACTATTTCTCGGCCATCGGCGGCGTGCGCGTCCTGACCATGCTCTTCGGCTACGAGATCCCGCTGCTGCTGGCCCTGCTCAGCCCGGCCGTGCTGGCCGGCTCCTGGCGCATCCTGGAGATCGCCGTCTTTTTTCAGAACCGGCCGCTGCTGATGCTGGTCAACATCATCGGCTTCTTCATCGCCCTGATCGCCCTGCAGGCCAAGCTGGAGCGCGTGCCCTTCGACATCCCCCACGCCGAGACCGAGATCGTCGGCGGTCAATTTACCGAGTACTCGGGCAAGAAGTTGGCCTTCTTCCGCCTGCTCGGCGACATCGAGATGGTCGTCGGCGCCGGCCTGATCGCTGCCGTCTTCCTGGGCGGCTTCCCGGGCGGCCTGCTGCCCGGGCTGGCCTGGTTCATCGTCAAGACCCTCTTCATCGTCTTCCTGCTGGCCGCCATGCGCGCCGCCACCAGCCGCATCCGCATCGACCAGATGATCAGCTTTTCCTGGCGCTGGCTGGCGCCCCTCGGCGTGTTGCAGCTGTTCATCGTCATCATCATCAAGGGGAATATGCCATGAGCCTCAAATTCGCCCCGTTCCTGCCCGAGCTGCTGCGCAGCCTGTTCAAGAAGCCGGTCACGGTCGTCTATCCTTTCCAGAAGGAGGCTGTGGCCGCGGGCTTCCGCGGTACCGTCGTCTTCGACCCCGCCAAGTGCATCGGCTGCAACATCTGCGTCAATGACTGCCCGGCCGAGGCCATCGACATCATCCGCGTGTCCGAGACCGAGAAGAAGTTCAAGATGATCCTGCATAACGACCGCTGCATCCACTGCGCCCAGTGCGTCGACTCCTGCCCCACCAAGACCTACCACATGGACCTGGAATACGAGGTTGCCGCCTTCAGCCGTCACAACCTGAAGATCGAGTACAAGTAAGACCGCCCATCGCCGCCAAAAAACCCGCCGCTCACAGACCCGCCGCCGGGCCGGGAGCGGCGTTTCCCTGCCGCGCGGATTTCCGGGAAGCGTTGCGTGAGCAGCTTCGCGGCTCCCAACGCGTCTTCGTCCTGGGCATCGGCATGGACTGGAAGAGCGACGACCGCCTGGGACCGGCCCTGGCGCGGGCCCTGGCGCAGGCGCTGCCGGCCGAGCCGCGCCTGAGCGTCGTCAGCGGCGGCGAGGCCCCGGAAAACTTCACCGGCGCCATCCGCGCCTTCGCGCCCAGCCATGTCATTCTGCTCGACGCCGTGGACCACGGCCGGCCTCCCGGCACGGCCTTCCTGGTCGACGAAGGCGCCATCACCATGGGCGACATGACCAGCCACCGCCTGCCCCTGAAGCTACTGATGCGCTTCCTGGCCGCGAGCATCCCCTGCCGGGTCATCCTGGTCGGCGTGCAGCCGCGGACGCTGCTGCCGGGCCGGCGGCTTTCCTCTCCCGTGCGCAGGACCGTCGCGCCCCTGGCCGCGTTCTTAGCCGAGGAGATCACCTTCGCTTTGGCGGGACTCCAGGACGATGCAAAGTGACGAGAAGTTATCCTAGAGAATTTCGTGACGCGTCACGCCGATCAGTTTCCATGCGTTCGCCGTCCGCCTTACGCCCCCTGCCTTGCGCCGAGTCCTTCTACTGCGCGGTGAGGCCGAAGGTGATGGAGACGGTGAAATAGATGGGTCGGGGCACGCCGTCGACGATATAGGGCTCGTAGAGCCACTGGCGCACGGCCGCCCGCGCCGCCTCATGGAAGATCGGATGGCCGCTGATGATGCGCACGCGGCTGACCCGGCCGTAGATGTCGGTCATGGCCTCGACGATCACCACCCCCTGCAAGCGGTTGGCGAAGGCGTCCGCAGGGTATTCGGGCTTGACCTCGCGGAGCAGCCTGGGGACCTTCTTGCCGCTGACGAAGAAAGGCTGCTCGCCGGGCAGGGCGCCGCCCAGCACGCCGCCCAGCACGCCGCCGATGACGCCGCCCTCGATGCCGCCCTCGACGCCGCCGGGCACGCCCCAGGGAACGCCGCCCTCCACCCCGAAATCAACGCCCTCGTCCTCTTCGATGGTCACCGGCACCTCGATGGGCGCGACCAGCTTGCCGAAGAAGACAGGGGGCTCGGGATCTTTTTTTTCCTCGGCCGCCTTGGCCGCCCTGGAGCCGCGCCCGCGGCCGAAGGGCGGGGGGGGCGGCGGCGGCGGGGCCGGCAGGGAGGGGGCGATGATCAGCACGTTGGTCACCTGGATCTCGGGGAGGTTCGTATCGGCCAGCAGCAGGGGGACCAGCACCAGGGCGGCGATGGCCAGCAGGTGGACGAGCAGGGAGATGGGCATGAGCAGCCAGACGCGGCCGCGCGCCTGCTGGTCCTGAGGAGTGAGCAGCGATTCATCCAGCATCAAAAACCTCGTCTCATCCCTGTTTTCCGTTCACCAATAAGACGTTAGGATACCTCATTTTAGCTGAAAAATCCAGTCTGGCGCGGGAAATCCCCGTTGTCAGCGTTCCAGGATGATGGGCGCGGCCAGCGCTTCGACGTCGACGGCCAGGATGGGTGAGTTCTCCATGATCCTGAATTTCTGGACCTTTTCCTCGACGATCAGGGTGCGGCTGTACTTGCCCTCGGCGCTGCTGACGCTGACGGAGACCGGGAACACGAAATCGCTGTCCTCCTGGGAAAAGGTGACCTCGGCCTCGGGGCCGCTGATCGCGACCCGGTAGCGCACCCGGGGCAGCTTGCGCGCATACACCCAGTTGTTGAAGAATTTCTGCAGCCGGCCCTCGCCGCGGCTGACCTGCTGGATGAAGCGCGAGGAGACGAGGCTCTGGTGCTTGAAGTCGACCAGCACCTGGCGCAGGCGGCCCAGCACCTCCTCCTCTCCCAGCATCTCCTTGAGCATCATGAAAACCAGCGCCGCCTTGTTGTAGACGATGCTCTGGAACGTCGGCAGGTCGTCGCTGAGGTTGGCGATGCGCCGGCCGTAGATGATGGGGCCGGCATCGTTGCTGCGCAGCACCCAGCGCTTGGCGCCGGCCAGGACCCTGCGGAACGCGCTCGCCCCCAGGGTGCTCTCCAGGTACAGCATGGTGGAGAACTGCGCCAGGCCCTCGGTCAGCCACTGGTCCTGGTAGGTTCTCCAGGAAACGACGCCTCCCCACCACTGGTGGGCCAGCTCGTGGACCAGGTTGTCGCGGTTGACGTCGGTGAACACCACCGGGCTGTCGCTGCGCAGGCGCCGCACCATGCTGATGTCGTCGTCGATGATGTTGCCGCCCAGGAGGTTGAAGATCACGAAGCCCTGGTGGCTCCAGCCGCCGTAGTTCTGCCAGCGGCGCAGCAGCAGGTTCAGTTCCGGCAGGTCCAGGGGACCGAACTTTTCCAGCAGGAAATCGACATAGCCCTTGATGGCCTCCACGGAAAAAGAATCCCTTAGACGCAGCTTCGGATTGCCGAAGACCTGGACCGGCAGCGCGCCGGGGACGGTCGCCAGTTTTCCAAAATTGCCGCAGACGAGCGACACGCCCTTGCTGCCCGGGCTGTCGAAGACGAACTCGGTGCGCTCGCCCACCTTGCGCCTGGAGCTCAGGCTCCCCGAGGCCAGGCACTCCAGGGGCAGGGGCAGCGAGACCTTCAGCCGGCTTTTGAAGAAATGCTGGCCCGGGTTGGGGTAGAAGTTCTGGTCGCGGTCCAGGACGAAGAAATCGTCGACGTTCTTGGCCGCGCGGCCGCGCAGGATGACCCTGGCCAGGTCGCCGCCCTCGCTGCTGGGCTCGATGACCCCGGCGTAGTAAAAACCGAACCGCTTCAGCCCCTCGCCCAGCAGGTAGTAGGTGTCGTCGCGGTGGAACAGCTGCAGCTCGTGCTGCTGCGACCTGCCGAAGCCCTTGACGACCAGCTTGGGGTCCAGGTTGACGGTCTTGACGTTCGATGGCTCCTTGAAGTCAAGGACCGAGGTCGCGGAAAGAAAGCCAACCTGGGGATTGAGAAAGAGGTTCAGCTGCAGGTTCTCCAGCTCGTCGACGCCCGCTTGCGTGAACTTGAGGCCCTTCACGGCATTGTAGCTCAGGTAGAACTTGTTTTCCGGCAGCAGCACCAGGCTGGTGTCAGGCGAGTTGCCGCTGTTGAAGATGTAGCGGAAATGCGACTTGCCCGGCCGGCGGTGGAAGATGGCCGTGTTGAATTCGGGGGCGAAGGGGAAGTACCAAAGCTCGTCGAAGTAGGAGACGGGCATCCCCCAGCGCTCCTGGAATATTCGGTAGAGGGCCAGCACCTCGTCGTCGGCGGGCGCTGCGGATGGCTCGGGCTCGGGCAGGCCGCCCAGCAGATCCTCGGGGCGGCTGAAAATGAAGACGCCGGCCCGGGCTTCCTTGGCCAGCGTGTCGCTGCGCTCGAGGCGCAGCAGGGTCAGCCGCTCCTCCTCGGAATCAGGCCGGATGCGGAACTCCCAGTCGCCGCTGAACAGGAACACGTTGCCCATGGGCAGGCCGCGGTAGACGAAGCCCTTTTTAAAATGGATCTCCGCGTCGCCCATGCGCAGCCTGCGGTCGCTGAGGGCATAGCGGGCGAAGGTGCGGATGAAACCCAGCGGCTTGATGGTGCGCTTCAGCGCCAGGCCGCGGTAGAAGCCGCCCTCCTGCTCGAAGGTGATCTCGCCGATCTCGGCGAAGCCCGCGAAGCGGGCGAAGAACATCAGGTTGTTGGGCCGCACCAGGCTGAAACCGACCGCCTGGCACTCCTGGAAGTAGGCGGCCAGCTGCAGGTGCGAATCGTCCCTGAAGCCGGCGGCCAGGGCCGGCCAGTCCTTTTTCTGTATCGCCGTCTCCAGCGATTCCAGGGCCGGGGCCAGGCCCGGGAGGGCCAAAAGCAGGAACAAGGCCAATATTCGTTTTTTCATTGCTGGTATTGTAACCCTTTGCAGGCAAAATTAAAATATGGTACAATAGTTTATCCAGATCCGTCATAATAAAATGAAAATGAAAAATTCATCTATTCCCGCGGTTACCCTGGCTCCCCGCCTGGGGCTGAAAGCCCACTGGCTGGGAGGCGTCGTCCTCCTGATGCTGGCGCTGGCCGGCTGCTCGGCCAAAGGCAGGACCGTGCGCAACGTCCCCGCCGATGACCGGCAGTTCCTTTCCGAGGTCCGCTACATCATCACTAAAAAGGAAAGCCGGATCTTCAAGAAGACGCCGCCCGAGGAGCGCCAGCAGTTCATCGAGGAATTCTGGAAGGTGCGCGACCCGGACCCCACCACCGAGGAGAACGAGTACCGCGACGAATACTATCGCCGCATCGACCTGGCCAACCGCCTGTTCCAGGAAGGAAGCCAGGGCTGGCTGAGCGACCGCGGCCGCATCCTGATCCTGCTGGGCGAGCCGGAGCGCCGCGACGTCTACCCCACCGGCTACAGCTTCTACGAGCCGCCGGTAGAGATCTGGTTCTACGGCACGTTCCCCATCGTGTTCGTCGACACCCACCGCGAAGGCATGTACCGGCTCGATCCCGGCAGCGCCCGCCGCATCAGCATGATCAACACCGCCCAGATGCAGCTGAAGCCGCAGGGCATCGACCGCAACGTGCGCATGTTCGATTTCACGCTGGCCGTCCAGGCCGCCGGACCGGGCCAGGCCACGCTGCTCATCGCCGTGCCCTACCGCGTGACCAACCTGGTCCTGAACGAGGCCACCAAGGCCTACGAGACACAGCTCAGGCTGAAGGTGCGCATCAGCGATGATGCGGGCGCGGCGGTGATGGAGAAAGAGGAGCTGCGCCCGGTGGCCGTTTCGGAGGATATGCTGAAACTGCTGGGCAAGAATATCGCCATCGAGTTCCCCGTGCAATTGCCTGTGGGCAGGTACACCGCCCTGGTGACGCTGGAGAACACCGCCGACAGGGCCCAGTCCCGCAAAGAGATCAAGATCAGACTGTGATCTGAAGGAGAAAATAGAAATGAACGCAAAGAAATTGTTTGTCCTGGCACTGATCATCCTGCTCACGCTCGCCCTGCCGCTGGCCGCCGCGAAAGGCAAGGCCGCCCCGCAGAAGAGCGGGCAGTCGGTGCAGATCGCTCCCCAGGTGGCGGCGGTGATGGACGCCAACGTGGCGCTGCGCACGAACCGCAGCGACATCCCCCTCACCTACCTGCGCACGCTCTTCCTCACCACCCAGCAGAACCTGAACTACCCGGTGTTCATGTTCCAGCTCAAGAATGCCGACCTGGGCTTCGCCGCCCCGGCCGAGACCCCCGATATGCTCAAGGCCAGCAACTACGCCTTCATCCGCGTCTATCGCCTGGAGAACGGCGCGGCCGGCGAGATCGTCCGCCAGCACTTCATCCGCTTCGACCTGGAAGAGAAGCTGCCGGGCTTCCAGCCCGAGGCCGTGAACTACTATTCCATCGCCGGCGACACCTACCCGGCCGGCACCTACCTGCTGGCCCTGGCGCTGTGCACCACCGATTTCAGCAAGATCACCACCCACTTCGTTGAATTCTCGCTGCCCGATTTTTCGCAGCTCAAGGACCAGCTGGCCACCACGCCCATCTTTTCCGTGAGCTCGCTGCAGATGCTGCCGGCGGCCGAGACCAAGCTGTCCGTCCACAAGAACTCCTTCGTCTACAACACCCTGCTGCTGGCCCCGGTGGTCAGCAACGAATTCAAGCCCAGCGAGAACCTCGACCTCTTCTATTTCATCCTCGGCGCCAAGCCCGACACGGCCACCAACGCCCTCAGCCTGCAGATCACCTATGTCTTCAAGAAAGACGGCAAGGAGGTCAACAAGCTGCCCACCCAGACCGTCAACAGCTACATCATCAGCCAGCCCATCGACTTCACCTTCACCGAGGTGACCAAGAACGCCAAGGGCGTGGAGACGGAGCGCAAGCAGAAATTGCTGGAAGCCGGGGACTATGTCCTGGAGATCCAGCTGCTGGACACCGTGTCCAAGGCCAAGAGCCTGCAGGAATTCAAGTTCAAGATCGTTCAGTAATCCCGGTTTTCAACGTGCCGCCCCCTGCCCGGGGGCGGCACGATCATCTTCTCCCCCCCTTTTTCCTTTCTCATCCCTGATCTTTCCCGGCGGTCCGGCCGGTCGGTTTCAATGCAATTCTGATTTTTGAATTATTATTCAATTATTTGAATAATTCCCCGTTGCGGCGAGAATTCGCTTTGATCTTAACGATATCTTCGCTTGCAATGCCCGCGGAAAACCTTTCCTGGTCATGATTTTTCCGGTTACCCCGGCACTGGCCTCATGCGGTCCCCCGCGCCATGACTTGGCACGGATATTGCTTATTTTTTGTTGTATTGTCTAAAAAGGAGGACAAACAAATGAAATCTGCCAGAAGCTTCACCCTGCTGGCGATCGGCTTGCTCCTGTGCGCAGGACTGCTGACCGCCCAGCAAACCAGTGCCAAGATCTTTGGCACCGTGCAGCTTGAAGACGGATCATTGGTCCCCGGCGTCACCGTCGAGGCCACCAGCCCCAAGCTGGTCGGCAAATCGACCGCCATCACCGATGAGAACGGCGTCTTCAGACTCGCCAACCTCACCCCCGGCTCCTACAAGCTGGTATTCACCCTGCAGGGTTTCCAGACCGTTGTCAGGGACGGCATCCAGCTGGCGGTCGAACAGACCCTCAACCTGAAGATCACCATGAAACTCGGCAACATCGAGGAAATGGTGACCATCACCGGCCAGGTCGCCCAGATCGACGTCAAGAGCACGGCGAAGGGCATGACCCTGACCAAAGAGGTCTTCCAGACCCTGCCCAGAGGCCGCAACTTCGACTCGCTGGTGACCGCCGTCCCCGGCGTTTCCAGTGAGACCCTGCTGCTCGGCGGCACGTCGGTCGACGGCGCCTCCGGCCTGGAAAACATGTACTACATCGACGGCACCGACACCACCAGCATCATCCAGGGCGACTCCGGCCAGAGCGTGTCCTTCGACTTCGTCGACGAAGTCCAGGTCAAGGCCTCCGGCTACTCCGCCGAATTCGGCGGCTCGCTGGGCGGCGTCATCAACGTCGTCACCCGCTCGGGCGGCAACGAGTTCCACGGCGAGGTCGTCGGCTATTACAGCGGCGCCCCCCTGCGCAGCGAGTACCGCGACATCCTGGACCTCGACCCCAATGACGACTCCAAGGCCGTCTACCTGCCGTACTCCTTCTTCTACGGCGACCAGGACGACCACCGCTTCGAAGGCGGCCTGAACCTCGGCGGCTACATCCTCAAGGACAAGCTGTGGTTCTTCGGCTCCATCCTGCCCGTCTACTACACCAACACCCGCACCCTGACCCACTCCTCCGGCGACGTGCGCGACTGGGAACGCACCGAGAACCAGCTGAACTACCAGCTCAAGCTCACCGCGCAGCCCATGAAGAACCTGCGCCTGGGCGCCAGCGTGGTCAACAACTTCTACAAGTACAAAGGGCAGCTGGCCAACTACGCTCAGGGTGCGAATCCGACGGTTTCTTATGATGATTACGGATTCAGCTATCCCAACATGTCGGGCAACTTCACCGCCGACCTGACCGTGGGCAACAACTTCATGTTCAGCGCCCGCGCCGGCTTCTTCCGCACCGACACCACCAACCAGCTCGTGCAGCCCAGCGACGAGCCCTGCTTCCAGTTCCTGACCGAAGCCCCCGGCGGCTATTTCAAGACCACCAACATCGGCCTGCTCGATGTGCCCGCCGCCTACCAGCGTCCTTCGGGCTATCAGAACTACTCGCGCGCCAACGTCATGGTCATGAAGAACAACATCGCCGAGAAGCTGAGCTTCGGCGCCGACCTCTCCTACTTCGTGAACCTGGGCGGCGAACACTCCTGGAAAGCCGGCTTCAGCTGGGCCCGCAGGGGCCAGAACGTGGACAACACCGGCAAAGGCCCGGTGCTGTTCTTCGGCTGGAACCGCGACTTCATCGCCTACGGCGTTAACTACGGCCGCGGCAAGTACGGCTACTACGGCGTGCGCAACAACGCCATCACCGGCCCCTACGGCGACTTCTACAACGCCTACGGCAACATGCTCGCCTTCTACCTGCAGGATTCCTGGACCATCGCCAACCGCTTCACCGTGAACTTTGGCGTGCGCGCCGAATCCGAGTACATCCCCTCTTACGCCACCGGCAACCCCGAGTTCGAAGCCCTGAAACCCATCGAGTTCAGCCTGGGCGACAAGCTGGCCCCGCGCCTGGGCTTCGTCTGGGACGTCAAGGGCGACTCCTCCCTGAAGGTGTTCGGCTCCTACGGCCTCTTCTTCGACGTCATGAAGCTCGAGATGGCCGCCGGTTCCTACGGCGGTTTCAAGTGGAAGAGCACCTATTATTCCCTGGATACCTTTGAATGGGACAAGATCGGCGTCAACGGCAACTTCCCCGGCCGCCAGCTGCTGCCCGGCGGTACCTTCGATTTCCGCGCCCCCTCCTTCGACACCACCGATCCCGACATGAAACCCATGTCCCAGCAGGAGATCTCGCTGGGTCTCGAAAAGAGACTGCGTGACGACCTGGCCCTCTCCGTGCGCTATGTCAACAAGAGCCTGCGCAACGCCATTGAAGACATCGGCGTGCTGCTGCCGGATGGCGAACATTATTACACCGCCAACCCGGGCGGCCCGTTCGTCATTAAGAAGTACAATGAAGCCAAGGCCGCCGGCCTGATCCCGCAGAACGCCCCGGCCCCGTCCAAAGCCTATCGCGACTACAACGCCGTCAACATCTCCCTCGACAAGCGCTTCTCCAACAACTGGCTGGGCGGCGTTTCCTACACCTGGAGCCAGCTGAAAGGCAACTACAGCGGCCTGGCCTCCGGTGACGAAGTCGGCCGCACCGACCCGAACGTCGCGCGCTACTTTGACTCCTGGTACGTTTCCCTCGACCGGAACCTGAAGGATTCCGTGGGCGTGCTCCCCGGCGACCGCACCCACTACCTGAAGGCCTACGGTTCCTACTCCTTCCCCTTCGGCGTCACCGCCGGCATGGTCTTCAACGCCTTCAGCGGCACCCCCACCTCCACCGAATGGGCCATGGACTACCAGGGCTACCTGCCTTTCGGCCGTGGCGACAAGGATCGCGCCCCCTTCCTGTGGTTCGCCAACTTCTACGTTGAATACAACCTCAAGCTCGGCAAGAACAACCTGAACATCAACCTGAACGTGGACAACATCTTCAACGTGAAGACCGCCCAGCGCATCTACTCGATCTACAACCAGGGCGCCGTGGCCATCTCCGAAGACCGCATCGCGCAGGGTTCCTGGGACATCAACGACTACGAGCCCGTGCTCGACCCGCGCTATCTCATGGAGGCCAACTTCTACGGGCCGCTCACCGCGCGCCTCGGCCTCAAGTTCAGCTTCTAAACGTCAGCTAATTAGTTAGCCGACTTTTGCCCCGCCCCCTTCGGGGGGCGGGGTTTTTTTTTGTTAACAAGAACTCCTCCAACTCATCCCCTACCCCCTTCTCTTACGAAGAGAAGGGGCTCAGATACATTCCCCCTCTCTTTGGAAGAGAAGGGGCTCAGATACATTCCCCCTCTCTTTGGAAGAGAGGGGGCCGGGGGGTGAGTTGCCTAACAATTACAGGCAGGATATAGAATTTTCGATAAGAAATCCTCTGGATTACTCTTAATCGCTTCATTTGAGACACGAATGACTTTAAATCCAAGTTCCTTGATTATCACGTCGCGGTATTGATCGTGATCCTTTTGTCGAAGATGAATTTTCCCATCAACTTCGATGACCAATTTTTTCTGATAACTCAAAAAATCGGCAACAAAGAAAATTTTCTTCCCTTCAAACTTGAATATGAGTGGCTGCTGGCGAAGAAACTTGATCTGGAGGAATCCTCTATTTCTTAATCTTTTCCAGAGTATTCCTTCTCCCTCAGTTTGATTCTTTCTCAATTGTCTAACGATCAATTTTATTTCATCTTTCACTCGGTGATTATTGCATTTCGACCATAACTCATCAATACCTACCCCTCTCTTTGGAAGAGAGGGGTAGGGGTGAGTTGAGAACCTGAATTTTTCCCGTATTACTTTAAATAAATAAAAAGCCGGCTGCGCGGGCAGCCGGCATGAGATGCAAACAGGCAGGAAAGGGTTCTACTTGACGTTGGCCAGCGAGTCGATCAGGCTTTGCACCACCGGCGCCTGGGGCGACTCGGGATCGTGCTTGAGGAACTCCTTCAGCTGCTCGACGGCCTTGGCCATTTCGCCCTTGTTCAGGTAGGCGTAGCCCATCTTGAGATAGGGCTCGCTCCACGCGGGCTTGATCTGGATGGCGAGCTGGTAGTACTCGATGGCCTTGTCGGTCTGGTTGCGGCCGAAGAAGATCTCGGCCACGTTGTAGGCCAGGATCTCGTCCTTGGGGTTGAGGGCGATCGACTGGGCGAAGTAGTCGCCCGCTTCCTTGAACTTTTCCTGCCGCAGGCAGATCTCGCCGAACGAGGCCAGGGCCTTGGCCTGCATGACGACGTCGGCTTTTTCCTTGGCCTTGGCCTGGGCGATGGCATACTGCTCGTTGGCCTTGTCGAAATCGCCCTTCTCGCGATAGGTGTCGCCGATATTGAAATAGATCTGGTAGACGTTGGGGTTGATCTCGGCGAACTTGCTGTAGATATCCAGCGCCTCGTCGAACTTGCGCTCGTTGAAGAGCTGGTTGCCTCTTTCCAGCTCCAGCATGGAGGCCTCGTCCTTGACGCGGGCCTTCCTTTCCCTGTCCTCGCGCAACAGGATCCTGACCGGCGGGTTCTTTTCCAGCTGCTGCACTTGCGCCTGGGCGCTGCCGTCCAGGTAGCCGTCGGCGATCACGATCAGCAGGACGCCCCCCGTGCCCAGGCTGATGAAGCTCCATTCGCCCTTGGCATTGGTGACGGTCTCGTCCTTCAGCCCGCCCTTCTCGAACTCCAGCTTGACGGTGGCGCCGGCGACGGGATCGCCTTTTTCATTGACGACCGAACCGGTCAGGCGGCCCTTGCCGCGTCCGGCCTGGGCGAAGGCGATCGAAGTCATGGCGAATAAACAGGCCAGCACGATCCAGGTCTTTTTGTACGTTCCATTCATCGGCGGATACCTCCATTATGAACAGCCTTGGCGGCTGATTGATTAGACGGGTTCATTGTCCGGATTTCTTCAGGGCGTCGACCTTTTCCCTGATCTGCGGCTGCTTGGCATTGAGCTGCAAAGATTTCTCCCAGGCCTTCAGCGCCTCGGCGGCGTCGCCCAGCTGCAGGAAGCACTCCCCGATCTGGTTGAACACGTTGATGTTGGCCCCGAAATGGGTGATGGTGTCGGCATACTGCGAGATCGCTTCCGCGTATTCCCCAAGGCCCTGGTGGGCCTGCGCCAGGGGCAGGGCGAACTCGAAGCGCTTTTTGCCCTCGACCTGGGGCAGGGCGACCGCCTTGGCCTTGGCGTATTCCTTTTTCTGCAGCAGCAGCTGGCAGTAGTCGAGGCCGAAGCGGGTGTTGTCGGGGGCTTTGCGGTAGGCCTCATCCAGGAAGGGGAACGCCCGCTCCAGGTCGCGGTTCTGCGCGTGCTGCCGCCCCAGTTCGTTCAGGAAATAGGAAAAATCGTCGGCAGCGGTCGGAATGGACATCACCCAGGGGCGGGGCAGCACGGGCTGCGGCGTGATGAAAAAATCGCCGCTCTCGCTCATGAGCTCCTTCCTGCCGCCGTCCAGCAGCCTTGCCTTGAGGGTGTAATAGGCCGCGCCGTAGCCCTTCAGCGGCAGGGTTTCGATGACGTTGGGCAGGGAGCGCAGGCCGGCGAGGGCGAGCGTTTTCTCCAGGACCTTCTCCTCGCGGCGGAAAAGGGAGAGCTCGACGCTGCCGTTCTTCTCCAGGTCGGGCGTCAGGCCGTGGAGCTGGAAAAAGACCGTCAGCTCGTCGTCGGCGGTGAAGTCGTTGCGCGGCGACGGCAGCAGGTGGACATTGTCGACACGGAAGGGCTTGTAGGCGGCGATGCGCGTGACGTCGGCCTTGCGGTTGGCCAGCAGCAGCGCGGACATCCCCGGCTCTTCCCGGGCCGGGATGACGAAATCCTTCTCCATGGTGGTGAATTCCTTGGTGGTCAGGTTCTTCATGAAGACGGTGATATGCCAGCTGCCGGGGATGACGGGCATCATGTCCTGGAAGCTGAAGAGCTTGTCCTTGATGGCGCTCATCTGGCCGGCCGATATCTCGATGGGGATGCGGCGCGACAGCTGGGCGATCATCCTGCCCGAGGCAGCGGAGATGTTGCCCGAGATCTCGATGGTGGTGTAGTATTTGCCCTGGTGCTCCTCCAGAGAGAGGCGGCGGGGCTCGATCAGGTAGTGGATGAAATAGTGGCCCGAGCGGTCGCGGGCGACGTGGAGCAGGGAGCTGCTCTCGATGTAGTTGTCGGCGTAATCGACCTCGACCTGGCCGCGGAACTTGAGGAAATTCCTGGCATAGACGCTGTTGACCTTGCGCTGCGGGGTCTGGGGGATCTTCTCGCGGATGAGCAGGTCGGAGGCCAGCGAAGGCGTGTTGCCCATCGGCTCGCTGGAAATGAGCGAGAGCGAGACCGCGGCCACGTGGGGCTCGATGTCGATCAGCTGGTTGTAAGCGGCAGTGTAGGAGTTGGGGTCGCCGGCGTAGTCGCGCAGCAGGGCCTGGGGGCCGAACTTGATGGGCGAGTAGAGCTCGTATTCACCGAGGCCGCTCTGCTTGAAGAAGACCACGCTGAAGGAATCGGGCAGGCCCAGCTTGGCCATGCCCTGGTAGAACCAGATAATGGTCGGGTAGATCTCGTTGACGTTCTCGAAGCGCTCGATCTGGTGCGGCTCACCCAGGATGATGAAGGTGCGGCCCATCTCGGTGCGCCAGCCGGGACCGGGCGAATCCTTGCCGAACCAGTTGTTGGCATAGGCGATGCGCCGGTAATGCTCTTTCTTGAACTCGTTCTCCGGCAGGTTGGGGTTGGGGTTGCGCTGTTTCCAGAAGGCGCTGATGAAGGTGTCGCGCTCGCGGTCGGAGCCCAGCTGCAGGAACACCTCCTTCTCTGCGGGCGTGATGATGTACACCACTTCTTCCGTGAGCCACACGCGGTGCTGCGGGGGAAGCTTTTTCAGAAGCTCCTTTTCGCTCTCGGCGAGCAGGGAGAAACAGAAAGCCAGGGCAACGAAAGCCAGCAATATTTTTTTCATCATCAGCCTCGCTGGGACAGACTTCATCGCCGACATTATAACACTCCCCATTCCGCTTGACAAGGAAAGTGCGCCACCCCGGCGGCAGGATCAAGCGCAGGCTGACCGGAAGCGCATTAGAATAATGATATTATTTAGATAGAAGCGCGGGCCGCTGCCACAGCCGAACATTTCTGCCTCTCCAGGTCTTCATGACCCATTGTTTTCGCCGCCGGCGTTCAAAAAATTGTTCTTTTGATCAATTATTGAAGTGAACGCCGGAATTTTCGCGGTTCCCGGCGCAAAAACATGGCTCAGGAGGCTCCAGGCCGGCAGCGCCCAGGACGGGGCAAAGGCTTGAAACCATTTCTCCATAATGGTTTCCAGCAAGAGAACAGGCGCCGGACCCTTTTATGCCGGTTTGTTACCGCTATTGGCATGAACCTTGCTGTCAGAATACTGTTTTGTCAAACAATAAGGAGGACAAACAAAATGAGTACTTGCAAACGGTACACCCTGCTGGCGATCAGCCTGCTCCTGTGCGCAGGACTGCTGACCGCCCAGCAGACCACTGCCAAGATCTTTGGCACGGTACAGCTTGAAGACGGCTCGCTGGTCCCCGGCGTCAGCGTCGAAGCCACCAGCCCGAAGCTGGTCGGCAAGGCGACGGCCGTGACCGACGAGAACGGCACGTTCAAGCTCTTCAACCTGACCCCAGGCACCTACAAGCTGGTGTTCATCCTGGAAGGATTTCAGACCGTGGTCAGGGAAAACATCCCCCTGGTCGCCGAGCAGACGGCCACCATCAAGGTCGAGATGAAGCTCGGCAACCTGAACGAGGTGGTCACCATCTCCGGCCAGGTGCCGCTGATCGACGTCAAGAGCACGGCCAAGGGCATGACCCCTGACCAAGGAGATCTTCCAGACCCTGCCCAAGGGGCGCGACTTCAGCACCCTGGTCACGGCCGTCCCCGGCGTCTACAATGAGCCGATGACCGGCGGCCTGTCGGTCGACGGCGCCAGCGGCGCCGAGAACGTCTTCTTCGTCGACGGCATGGAGACCGGCGAGATCCGCGGCGCCCAGCAGCGCATGCAGGCCGCCTTCGACTTCATCGACGAGGTGCAGGTCAAGGCCTCGGGCTACCAGGCCGAGTTCGGCGGCTCCATGGGCGGCGTGGTCAACGTGGTCACCCGCTCGGGCGGCAACGAGTTCCACGGCGAAGTCGTAGGCTACTACCAGGGCAGCGCGCTCCGCGGCAAAACGCGCGACATCCTGCGCCTGTTCCCCGAGGACCCGTCCCAGTATTCCAAGTACAACTACGAGGACCTGAACAAGCAGGATTTCTCGCGCCTCGAGGGCGGCTTCTCCCTGGGCGGCTATATCATCAAGAACAAGCTGTGGTTCTTCGGCTCGCTCCTGCCCGTCTATCGCCAGACCGACCGCCAGGTGAATTTCGACGAGCAGGCCGGTGCGCCGCTGGTCAAGTACACCCGCAAGGACAACTGGCTGAACGGCACCTTCAAGCTTTCGGCCGAACCTGTCAAAAACATGCGCCTGTCGGCATCCTTCGTCAGCAACAGCAACCGCTGGCGCGGCGGCCTGCCCGGCGACGACCCCAGCACCGAATTCCCCGACTGGCAGCCCATGGGCTCCTCCGATTTCACCTATGACAAGATGGGGCAGAATGCCCCCACCTGGTCGGCATCCGGCACCCTCGATTACACCATCGGCAACAACCTTCAGGTATCGGCGCGCTTCGGCCACTACAACCAGAACAACAGCTCCAAGCTGGACCCTCCCGGGATTTATTACTATCACCGCACCTACAACGCCGGCGGCGAAGCCGCCTACGGCTGGCCGGCAGACAAGATCCGCCCCAACTTCTGGGAGAACTACACCTGGGGCCTATTCTACAAGCTGAGCAAGGCCAACTACACGCGCACCAGCGCCAACCTCGACTTCAACTACTTCCTGAACTTCGCCGGCGAGCACTCGTGGAAGGCCGGCTTCCAGTACGTGCAGATCATGGACGACTACGACGGCACCTGCCCCAACCCGCTGATCATCCTGCGCGTCGGCCGCCCCTTCCCCTACGAGATCGAGGGCAGCCCGGTGCCGGCCGGCACTCTGGGCAAGTACGGCTACTACGAGAACCGCTCGCCCTACGGCACGCTGGTCAACAAGGCCCGCTCCAACCGCTATGCCTTCTACCTGCAGGACTCGTGGACCATCGGCAACCGCCTGACCCTGAACCTCGGCCTGCGCGCCGAGAACGAGCAGGTCCCCGCCTTCAGCGACCTGCCTGAATACAAGGACGTCACCGTCCTCGATTTCGGCTGGGGCAAGAAGCTGGCGCCGCGCCTGGGCTTCATCTATGACGTCTTCGGCGACTCCAGCCTGAAAGTGTTCGGCTCATTCGGCATTTTCCAGGACTGCATGAAGCTCGCGCTGCCCGAGGGCTCCTACGGCGGTGACCGCTGGGTCAGCCATTACTACGAGCTCGATTCACCGAACTGGGACCAGATCGGCGTCAACGGCAACTTCCCCGGCCAGTACTGGGGCAACCTGAACTGGCGCATCCCCTCGATCAACGAGACCGACCCCGACATCAAGCCCATGTCCCAGCGCGAAATCTCCTTCGGTCTCGAAAAGAAGATCAATGAGAATCTTTCCATCTCCGCCCGCCTGGTCAACAAGAAGCTGCTGCAGGCCATCGACGACATCGGCATTTCCATGCCCGCCGGCGAGACCTACTTCATCGCCAACCCCGGCAGCGCCTACGTCGAGGCCCAGTACCAGACCGCCAAGGACAACGGCATCCTGCCCGAAAACCTGCCCGCTTCGCAGAAGGCCAATCGTGACTACTATGCGGTCAACCTGGCGATCGACAAGCGCTTCAGCAACAACTGGCTGGGCGGCATCTCCTACACCTGGAGCCGCCTCACCGGCAATTACGCCGGCCTGAACAGCTCCGACGAGGCCGAGCGCAACGATCCCAACGTCAACCGCTATTTCGACCTGTGGATGACCGCCTACGACCAGAGCATGAAGCCGATCAACGGCCCGCTGGCCACCGACCGCCCCCACTACTTCAAGGGCTACGTCTCCTACGTCTTCCCCTTCGGCCTGACCCTGGGCACGGTGCTCAACGCTTATTCGGGCGTCCCCTTCTCCACCGAGATCACCGTCAACGGCCAGCAGGGCTACTACCCCCTCAACCGCTTTGACACCGGCGAGCGCTCCCCCTTCACCGTCAGCGCCGACGTATACGCCGAGTACAACCTGAAACTGGGCAAGAACCACCTCTCCCTCTCGCTCAACATCCGCAACGTCACCGACGCCAAGACGGCACAGCGCATCTTCGGTTTCTATAACCAGGACGACATCCACATCAGCGACGAGGACCTCATCACCGGCCAGACCGACGTCAAGTCCCTGGTCGAGATCCTCGACCCGCGCTTCGGACAGGGCTACCGCTTCCTGCCCCCGCTGGAGGCGACCCTGGGCCTCAAGTTCGCTTTCTGATCCGTGCAGACAGCGCGTGAGCTGATCACGCGCTCCATTCGTTTCCAGCCCGCCCCGGTTCACCGGGGCGGGCTTTTTTTCTGGACAATCCGTTTCCCGTTGAGGTATCATAGAACATGCGCCCTGCGATCATCGTTACTCTGGCGGTCCTGCTGATCACGCCGGTTGCCTGCCGCCGGCAGCCGGCCGCCCCCCCCGCCGCCCCGGACATCGTGCTGATCACTTTGGACACGCTGCGCGCCGATCGCCTCGGTTGTTACGGCCATGCCGCCGCGCGCACGCCGGTCCTGGATGCCTTTGCCGCCTCGGCCTGCCTTTTTGAACAGGCCACCACCGTGAGCAACAACACGCTTCCCGCCCATGCCGCCATTCTCAGCGGCATCCATCCCCGGCGGCTGGGAGTGCCGCGCAACGGATTCGAAGTGCCGGCCGCGCAGCGCGGCCTGGCCGTCCTGCTTTCCGGGCAGGGATACGACACGGCGGCCTTCGTTTCCTGTTCGGTTCTCGACGCCACCTGCGGCCTGCGCAAGGGATTCGCCGTCTATGACGACGAATTCGACATCGAGGAAATCGACCAGGCCCAACGGCGCGCTCCGCAAACCGTGCAGCGAGCGCTGGGCTGGCTGGCCCGTCCGGGCGAGAAGCCCCGCTTCCTGTGGCTGCACTGCTTCGATCCCCACTACCCCTACACACCCCCACCGCCCTATGACCGCCTGTTCTACCCGGAGTACTCCGGGCCCGCGGATGGTTCCATCCGCTTCATTGCCGGCATCCAGGGCCGCCACGGTTTCCCGAAGACCCGAACCGGGCCCGATGACTACCGCCGCCTCGCTGCCTTGTACGACGGCGAGATCGCCTTTTTGGACGCCAGCCTCGCCCCGCTCTTCGCCTACCTCGATCGTCCCGGAGTCAGGGAGCGGACCGTCGTTGTCGTGGTCGCCGATCATGGCGAGAGCCTGACCGAGCACAACTATTATTTCGACCACGGCCTGGACGTGTTCCAGCCCAGCATGCACGTGCCGCTGATGATCCGCCCGGCCGACCGTGTTCCGGGACGGCGCATGGCCGAGGCGGTGCAGACCATCGACATCTTTCCCACCGTGCTGCGCCTGGCCGGACTGGACGTCCCCAAGACGATCGAAGGCCGAGACCTGTCGCCGCTGCGGCGCGGAAAGGACAAGCTACCGGCCGCGACGGCGTTCGGCGAGGCCTGCCAACCATTCGAGGTGGAAGCCCTGGACGGCCGGACCTGGCGCAACGACGCCAAAGCGCAATTCGCCCTGGCCTGGCCCTGGAAACTGGTTGAAGTGCCCTACCTCGGCCGGACGGAATTGTACCGCCTGGACCGCGACCGCGGCGAGATCAATAATATCGCTGCCGCTCACCCACAAATGCGGACCTGGCTGGGCGAGCAGTTGCGGAATTGGCGCCGCGGCGCCGCGGTTTCCGCCCAACGACCGAACCCGGCCAACATG
The DNA here is from genome assembly GCA_025456205.1 of Acidobacteriota bacterium. GTDB lineage: Bacteria > Acidobacteriota > Aminicenantia > UBA2199 > UBA2199 > UBA2199. Next base: position 55,529 of record JALOLA010000010.1, read on the forward strand.
GACAAGATCCGCGCACTTGGCTATCTGTAGACCATGAACAGACCGAAGCCGAAAACCTCTCAACCAGCGGCGAAAAGCCGGGGCCGCCTGCGCCAGGTATTGATCCTGCTGGCCATCGCTTTGGCCGTCCGCGTCCTCTACCTGTACCAGATAGCTCCGAACCCCTATTTCCACAATCCGATCATCGATGCCCAGACCTACGACGAAATGGCCGTGGCCATCGCCGCTGGCCAGGAGCCCATCCCGGCGCCATTTTTCCAGCCGCCGCTGTATCCCTACTTCCTCGGGCTGCTCTATGCCCTGTTCGGCCGCGACCTCCTGCTGGTGCGCCTTGTGCAGATGGCCCTGGGCACGGCCAATGTCTGGTTGTTATACCTGCTGGGCGGCAGGCTGTTCGACCGCCGTGTGGGCTTCGCCGCGGCGCTGGCCTTCGCCATGTACGGCACAATGCTTTTCTACGAGGGGGAGCTGCTGGCCCCGGTGCTGATCGTCTTCCTCAACCTGCTGCTGGCACTGGCCGCCATCGCCACAGTGGACAGCCCATCCCTGCCGCGAGCGCTGCTCGCCGGGGTTCTGCTCGGCCTTTCCTCCCTGGCCATGTCGGTGATCCTGCCCATGGCGCTGGTCATCCCGGCCTATGCCGGGTGGCGATGGCGCCGCGCCCCCGCCCGTCCGAAGGCGGGACGCGCCCTGGCGCTCCTGGCCGCCTTCGCCGCGGGCATGCTGCTGGTCATCGCGCCTGTCACCTGGCGCAATTGGCGCATCAGCCACGAATTCGTCCCCATCAGCACCAATGGCGGAATCAACTTCTACCTCAGCACCGGCAGGGATTTCGAGCGCAAGACCGCCATCCGCCCGGGCTACGAGTGGGAGGAATTGCTGACCGAGCCGATCCGCCTCGGCATCCATACAGCAAGCGGCCATTCCGCCTACTTCATGAACAAGGCCCTGGGCCTGATCGCCGCTGACCCTGCAGGCTATGCGGGGCTGCTGCTGAAGAAACTCAGCTTGTTCGCCAACGGCAACGAGATCATGCGCGACCAGGACATCTACCCCTTCCGGCAATACTCGCCCCTGCTATCGCTGCTGGTATGGAAAAAATGGCTGGCTTTTCCCTACGGGCTGCTCCTGCCGCTGGCGCTGCTGGGCATGATGCTGGCGTTGCGCTGTCGCGCCCCCGGGGCGGCGCTGCCGCTGGCATTCATCCTGTCTCATGTCGTTGTGCTGCTGGCCTTTTTTATAACGGCCCGCTATCGCCTGAATATCCTCCCCTTCCTTGTACTGTTCGCCGCCTACGGGGCGCTGCGCATGTGGGACCTGCTGCGCCAGCGGCGCTGGACGCAGTCACTCCCGTTGCTGGCGGTGCTGGCGGCCCTGCTGCTTTTCTGCAATTGGCGCAGCGGACCAATGAGCCGTGATTTCAGCGTCGACTCCTACTATAACCTGGCTACGAAATTGTTGAAAGCAGGAGAAACGGCGCAGGCCAAGAACTGGCTGCTGAAGGCGATCGAGCTCGACCCGCTCAATCCTGAGGTCAACGGCAATCTCGGAATGATCTACGAGCAGGAGCGACAGCCTCACGAGGCAAAGAAGTGCTACCTGCGCATCCTGGAAAGCCATCCCCATGACGTCCAGGCGCACCTGCACCTGGCCGACCTCTGCCTGCGCCTGGGTGAATTCGAAAAGGCCGGCCAGCATTATGAGCAGGTGCTGCAGGTGGAGCCGGAGAACGAATCGGCCCTGCACGGCACGCAGTTCGCACGCGGCCTTGCCCGTCAGCGCGATGCCGCGGCGCGTTTCCCCATGGTGCGCAGCATCCTGGAGCAGCTGGGCGCCAAGCCCGACGATCCGGGATTGCTGAACGATCTCGGGGCCGCATATGTCTCCTGCGGCTATCCGGACATGGCCATCGAGCCGCTGCGACTGGTCATCGCCGCCGGGCAGCATCTGTCGAGCGCCCACAATAACCTGGGCATCGCGCGCATGCAGCTGGGCGACCGTGATGGCGCCAAGCGCGAGTTCCTTGCCGCCCTGGCCAGCGACGCAGGCAACGTCAACGCCAAAAGAAACCTGGCGATACTGCTGCAGAGCGGGGAGGAGAAACGTGCGCCGCGGCCCTGAGCGGCGACCTCCGGCCCTGAGGCCCTGGTGGCTGGCCCTGCTGCTGGTGCAGGCATTGTTTTGCCTGTCCGCCTGCCGGCGCGGGGAAAAACCCCAGGCCCGGCCGAACGTAGTGCTGGTGGTCATCGATACGCTGCGCGCGGATCACCTGCCGTTTTACGGATACCGGTCCCTCACCGCGCCATTTCTCTCCGATCTGGCCGCTCAGGGCGTTGTGTTCGAGTCCTGCTATTCCATCTCGTCCTACACCTCCCCCGCCACAGCCTCCATCCTCACATCGCTCTACCCGTTCCAGCATGGCGTGCACAAGGGATTGATCGTCACCTTGAACCAGCAGGCCGAGAATCCGACGCTGCAACTAAACCGCATTCCGCAACCCGTGCTGACCATGAGCGAATGGCTTCAGGCCGGGGGTTACCGGACATTCGCCGTCGCCGATAATCTCAACATCGGGGAAGCGGAGGGATTCACGCAGGGATTCGACCGCTTCAGCACCATGAACAATCGCGGCGCCGACCAGGTCAACCGCCAGGTCAAGCTCTGGAAAAGGGAAATGCTCCAGGCGGCGCCCTATTTTCTCTATGTGCACTATATGGACCCGCACGCGCCCTACCTGGCCCGTCAGCCCTGGTATGTTCCAGGGGCGGACGAGCTGCAGGAGCAAAAGGCCCGCTACGACAGCGAGATCCGCTTCGTCGACGAGCGGCTGCGGGAACTGTTCGCCGAATTGTCCTGGGACGAGAACACGATCCTGGTCATCACCGCCGACCACGGCGAGGAATTCCTGGAGCACGGACAAACCGGCCATGGCAAGACGCTCTATAACGAAGTGCTGCGCGTTCCACTGCTGTTCTGGGGCCAGGCGCCGGCTTTGCAACCGCGACGGGTCAAGGAAGCTGTTTCCACCCTGGACATCATGCCCACGATCGGCGCCATGCTGGGCTTGACAGCAGAAAAGATATTTTCCGGAATCAGCTTGTGGCCATTCGCTCGTCCCGCCGGCCCTGCCGAGCCCCGGGCGCTTTTCGCCACCCTGCTCGCCAGCCGTCCGGGCCGGGCCGATATCACGCTGCGGGCCACCCTGTGGGATCGCTGGAAACTCATCGTCAGCGGCGAGGAAACCCGGGAGTTATTCGATATCCGCGCGCATCCGCGCGAGCGCATCAACCAATACGGCCGCATTGAGACGCAAGCCATCGCCGCCAAACTGAACGGATTGTTCCTTTCGTTCCAGTCCCGCTGCCCTGTCTTTCCCCAGGAAACGGGCGAGCGGCAGATCGACCCGGAGCTGCTCGCGGAATTGAAAACCCTGGGCTACGTGCGCTAGTCCAGCCGTTTGCATTTTTCCAGATTTCTATGGTATACATGGCCCATGAAAATACGCGCAAAAGTCGCTGGCGTGAATGCCCGATAAGACTGGCTTCTCCATCTCCAGGCGCTTGCGCTCCCTGGCCTCGCTGAAGCTGACCGTCGTCCTGCTGCTGCTGCTCTGCTTTCTGGTCATCGCCGGCACGGCGCTGCAGGCCGAGAGCGGCCTCTACGCCGCCCAGCGCGCGGTGTTCTCTTCCTGGCTTTTCCTCCTCTTCGGCGTCGTGCCGCTGCCGGGCATGCTCACGGTCGCCCTGCTGCTCTTCATCAACCTCCTGGCCGCGGCCGCATGGCGACTGCAGTACCGCTGGCGCCGCGCCGGCCTGATCCTGCTTCATTACGGGCTGCTGCTGCTCATCGCCAGCGGCTTTGTCATCTCGCTCACCGCCCGGGAATATTTCCTGACCCTGCGCGAAGGCGAGAGCGGCCGTTCCCTAACGCTCGCCGATGGCCGCTCCGGTGCGTCCCTGCCTTTCACCCTGACGCTGCTCGACTTCGAGAAAGCGCTGCACCCCGGGACCGACATACCCAAGAGCTTCACCAGCCGGGTGGAGATCCGCGAAGGCCAAGCCCGGCGCCGGGCCGTCATCTCCATGAACCGGCCGCTGCGCCTGCGCGGCTATACCTTCTACCAGTCCGCCTACGCCGAGGAAGAGGAGGGCAGGGAAAGCTCGACCTTTTCCGTCGTCCAGGGCGCCGGCCGCCGGCTGCCCTACTTCGCCAGCGCCATGCTCTTCCTCGGGCTGCTGCTCCATTGGCTGGCCATGATCGCGGCGGCCATGAAAAAACGGCAGGCGCCCGGCGCCGGGAGCGCCTTATGAAGCGCGCCACCGGCCTGGCCCTGCTGGCCTGCGGACTTCTCGCCGCCGGCTCCCTGCCGGCCGCGACGCCGCGCCTGGAGGCATTCCGCCGCCTGCTGGTGCTGGAGCAGGGCCGCGTCAAGCCGCTCGATACCTATGCCCGCAACCTGCTGCGGCAGATCTCCGGTGGCTCCTCGCCCGCGGGGCTGGACGCCGTGGCCTGGATGGCGCGCGTGCTCTTCACTCCCCGGGAAACGCTGGACATGAAGGTGTTCCGCGTCGAACGTTCCGACGTTCTGCCCGCCATCGGCATCGACAACAGGGGCCAGGGGCTCTATAGCTTTTCCGATCTTCGCCCCGGCCTCAACCGCCTGCACGGGCTCGCCTACCGCTATGCCGCCGCCGGCGCGGGACGGCCAGGTGGCTTCGAGAACGAGGTCATGCGCCTGTTCCGGAACATTTCAGTTTATTACGGACTGCTCGACGCGTTCGCCTTTTCCCGCCCCGATGGGCCCATGACCGGCGCTGCGCCGCGGGAACCGGCCATCCTGCCGCCGGGCGCCGGGCGCGAGGAACCGTGGCTCGTTCCGGCCCAGGCCTGGGCCCGGAACGCCGCCCTGCCTGCGGCCATGCAAGACGAGATCGCCCTGCTGGCGGATGCCGCCCGGGCCTATGCCGCGGGCGACAGCCTGGGATTCGACCGCTCCCTTGAAAAATTCAACCGCTCGCTCCGCGAGCGCCTCGGCCCGGCAGCCGGCCGCCCCTGGAAGGTCTCCCTGGAGATCGGCTACAACCGCGTCGCCCCTTTCTTCAAAGCCGGGCTGGCCTACGGGCTGGCGCTGCTCCTGCTCCTTGCGGCGCAGTTTTTCCAACGCCGGCTCCTGCTGAAGCTAAGCGGCCTCGCCCTGCTGGCCGGCTGGTTGCTGCACGGCGTCGGCATCCTCGCCCGCATGGCGATCATGGGCAGGCCGCCGGTAACCAGCCTCTACGAAACGTTCATTTTCGTCTCCTGGGCAGCCGCAGCCATGGGCCTGGTCATGGCCTGGATGCGCAGGCAGGAGCTGGGGATACTGGCCGGCGCCGTCGCCGCCCTAGCGCTGCTGGTCATCGCCGGTGGCTACGGCCTGGACGGCGACACCATGGGCATGCTCGCGGCGGTGCTCGATTCCAATCTCTGGCTGGCCGTCCACGTGGTCACCATCGCCCTCGGCTACGCCGGCTGCGTTTTCGCCGGCATCATCGGCCACGTGGCGATTATCCAGGCGCTCAAGCGCCGCCCTGCCGCAATGGCGCGAACCGCCGATGCCCTCCCCGGAATTCTGGCTTTCGGGCTGGCGTTCACCGCCATCGGCACCCTGATGGGCGGCATCTGGGCCGACCTGTCCTGGGGGCGTTTCTGGGGCTGGGACCCCAAGGAGAACGGCGCCCTGCTGCTCATCGCCTGGTGCGCCGTCCTGTTCCATGCCCGCCTGGCGGGCTGGATCGGCCGCGTCGGCTTCGCCGCCGGCAGCGTCGGAGCGCTGGTCGTTGTCGCCCTGGCCTGGTTCGGAGTCAACCTGCTCGGCCTGGGTTTGCACGCCTATGGCTTCACCTCCGGCGCCAGCCGCGGGCTGCTGGCCTTCATCCTCCTCGAGCTGGTCTTTCTCGCTGTCGCCGTACCCCTGGCCCGCAAAGGCAGCCGCAGCTGAATCGCGCCTGAAGGGCCCGCCTCCGGCCAGAAGAACAGCGGGGCGCTGGCACCGGCCTTGGATTCCTCGCGGAGGGGCTCGACGACGACTGAGGCCGTGCAACAAAAAAAAGCCCCGGGCCGGCGGCCCGGGGCAGCGATTTCAAAAAGGTGCGGGCCTACTGTTCCCAGACGATGCGGAAACCGACGGATGGGCTGGTGTAGTCCGGGTAATTATAGTCACGGAAAGAGCAGCGTAACCGTACTTCCGGGACAGTATAGCTGCCGCTGCGCATGACGCGGTTATCGCCGCTGGCCGCCCCCTGCGGGTTCTTCACGGTGCCCTGGTTGCGGCACTCCTGGTAGTAACCTTCATCGAACCAATCCTGCACCCATTCCCAGGCGTTGCCGGCCATGTCCAAGGCGCCGACGGCCGAGGCCCCCGACGGTGAGGAACCGACGAGCTTGGTCCTGCTCCCGCAGCCTCTGAAATTGGCTCGCTCGCAGGTGGGGGTGGCGCTGCCCCAGGGGTAAAGGCGCTGGTCCGTACCCGCGGCGGCCCGCTCCCACTGCGCTTCGGTGGCCAGGTGGATGTTCTTGCCGGTCTTGGCCGCAAGCCAATCGCAGAACGCCTTGGCGTCGTTCCAGGACACATTGATCACCGGCATCTTGCCGCGGCCCCTGCCCGAGTCGCTGGGTTTGGTTCGCGATGTTTCAGTGCAGAAGGCGTCATACTGCGCGAATGTCACCTCGTGCTTGGCGATAGAATATGCGGTCAGGCTCACCGTATGCACCGGCCTTTCCCGGGAATCGCCGACGCCAAAGTTGTCGCCCATTTCGAAATCCCCGGCCGGGACGGCGATCCAGCTGATGCCCAGGACATCGATGTCGTAATTGTAGTTCGCGTTGCGGGCCGTCACCACCAGGGCGTGGTCCTGATCCATGGTGATCTGGCCGCTGGCGGCCAGGATGTTGCCGTCCAGCTTAACTTCCAATGCATCGTAGCCCGACCCCGGCGTATAACTGTAGTCGACCTTCGAGCCGCTTTTGTAGGTATAGACCCCGGCAGCGGGAGTACCGCTGGCGCCGGCGGAAACGGTCACGGTCAAGGCATAATTTACGGCAGGTTTTTTCTTCTTGGTCAGCAGCAGAATGACGGTGATGACGACGCCGACGCCAAGGACGGCCCAGAGCCAGGGGAACTTTTTCTTCTTCTTGAACTGCGCCAGGTCTTCCACTTTTTCGAAGGCGTCGGGAGCGTCGGCTTCGGCCTGGAGGTCCCCTTTCTCAAGAGCGACGGGAGCGGTGACTTCAGCCGACACCGGCTCTCTCTGCTGGTTCTGCACGGTCCGGGCGTCCCGCACCTGCTGCTGCACCTGGGTGTAGATCCGGGTGAATTCCTCGGGGAACTTGCCCGTATCGACCTGACGTTCCGGATCCTGCTGCAGGAGCGAGCGCAGCACGTCGCGGCAAGAGTCCGGATCGTTCAAGGCAAAGTGCACCAGGGAGATATCCAGCAGCAGCCGTTCGCGGTCATTGGCGTTCGCCAGCAGGCCCTTTGCCTTGTTGAAAGCGGCAAGCGCCTCCTGGAACCGGCCGTTTTCGTAATCGGCCTCTCCCTGGACGACCAGGGCCAGCCCGTCTTCCGCCTGCCCGGCGGCCAGGGGATAGGCCTCGACCCAAAGCAGGGAAAAAAAACACAGCAGCGTAAGCAGCGAGATTTCCTTGATCCACAGTCGTCTCATTTTTTATCTCCTCAAGGTTAGATTCATGCGCCTTTGCCAGCGGAAGCAGGGGCATCACTTGTTTTTCAGGTCCGCATCTTTCTATATTATACTAATATATCAGGGATAATGTCAATGACTCCCCATGCTGAACCAGGCCCTCAATTGCGCTCCAGCAGCTTTCCCAGGAACTTGCTGACCCTGACCAGGATCTGCAGCAGCACGACCACCACTTCGTAGAACAGGGTGATGACCACGGCATAGAGCGGCGGATAGATGAAATAAACCAGCGGGTAGAGCAGCAGCCCCTGGAATGAATCGACGGGGAAAATTTCAGGCTGCAGCGGCAGCGGCAGGAAGTTCAGCCCGTAATAGCGCAGGATGGGATAGACGGCCAGCAGCACCCAGAAGGCGAGGATGGCGATGCAGATGAAGCCCTTGATGGCGTGGCAGAAGTAATCGATACCGGCGTTCTCGTTCTCGGTCACTTCCATGTCCTTCCTGCCGAACTGGACGATCTTGCGGAAATAGCGGTAGGGATAGAAGAAGTACGATTCGGCCAGCTTGACGATGCCCACGGCCACCGGGTTCTGGCTGGCGGCCAGGAAGTTGACCAGGATGGAGATGAAGGAGATCAGCGCGGTGATGACGAACCAGGGCTGGTAGAACGTTTCCGGCTGGGCCAGGATGGCCAGGGCGATCAGGACCAGCGGCAGGGCGCCCAGCCAGCGCCAGGGCAGGCGCAGCAGGCGGTCCCATTTCGGCGTGGCCTTGCCCAGCAGCTTCTGCAGCAGCACCCAGCCGCAGAGCGGCACCAGCAGCAGCAGCAGGTTGAGCAGCAGCGAGACGATGAGGCCGCCCGTCGTGAACACGCCCAGGCGCGAATAATTCGCCCAGGCGCCGCTGTCCACGCCGATCTTGGCCAGGGCCGAGACGGCCTGGATGACCTGCGCCAGGCTGACCAGCCCCAGGGCCAGGAAGGCGACGGCCACGAACAGGCGGATGGTGTTCTTCATGCCGACAAAGACGGCGTCCATGATCTGCGGCTGCGCCGCCAGCAGGTAAAGCACCAGGCCCAGGAACAGGAAGAGGACGAACAGCGGGTTGACCAGGATGCTGAAGGAGAAGAGGACGACGCGGCCGCCCGCGGTGAACATCAGGTCCAGCTGCTGGAACAGCCAGTGCAGCAGCAGCAGCAGGGCCGGCAGGAACGGCAGTCCCTTGTTTTTTTCAGCGGTGATGGCCCGGCCCTGCAGGAGCGGGGCCAGGATGAAGTAGCCGCCGACGAACGCCGCCAGGTAGGCCAGGAAATAGGAGATGGTGCCCACCCGGAACGGCTCGCTGAACTCGCGGAAAAAATTCACCCACAGGCCCATGAAGGCGACCAGCCACAGGGCCAGGTACAGCTTGACGTGGTCGGCACGCTTGGACAGATAGACTCCCATGCGATCCTCCTCTTGCGGAAAAATTATAGGAAAATTGTAAAGAAACAGGCGCGGATTGTCAAAGGCCCGGCCCGGCCAGGCCGGGAAAGCGGCGGCGCAGCCAGCGATCGCCCAGGGTGAACATGGCGAAGGTGACGGCATAGGCGCCGATGACGTCGATGGTGTAGTGCAGGTGCGAAAAGAACACCACCAGCAGGGAAAAAAGCTGCAGCGCCAGGAAGACCCTGGACGCCCTGCCGCCCAACTGCCGCGAGAACAGGTAGAGCAGAAAGGTGGTGGCGATGTGGCCGGAGAAGAACATGTCCTTGGTCAGGTAGATGCCGGCCGCGTCCCCGAAAAGCGCCCGGTAGGGGTCGACCAGCTTCCACCAGGTCGGCCAGAGGGAGAAAGGGCGCAGGGCATTGATGTCGGCTCCGAAAGGCGGTCCCAGGCCGGTCAGGGGGATCATCAGGCCGCGTGTCAGCGAGATGGCCCCGTCGATGATGATGAAGCGGGCGAACAGCCGGCGGTCGCGCCAGAGCAGGTAGAGGGCGGGCGGGAAATAGCAGGCGATCCACAGGTAGTAGTTGATGTGCGCCAGCCAGTCCAAGCGCGGCACCAGGCCCAGCAGCAGGTCGGGGACGGTCGGCGCCGGCCGCAGCTCGTTGAGCAGCACCGGGATGAGCATCAGGCTGTGGCAGAGGTAGCGGAAGACGATGGCCGCCCCCAGGAAAGCGAAAAAAACCCGCCAGGGGTAGCCTGCCGTTCCCGGGCGCAAGCTGGGCATCCTCGTCAGCTGGTTCATGTCGGTTATCCTGGTCCACCGGGCGGGGCGCAGGCCCGGCGCCTGCGGCCGGCCGCGGCAGGCATCAGGTGTACCACGCCGGCTTTTTTCTGTCAACGCAAAAAAAATGAGATCGGCGTTGACAAGCGGCCTAATTGATACTATAATGGTTATGTTAGTGAACGTTAACTAACCAGAAGGACAAAATGAAAAAAATCACCGGCCGCCAGCAGGAAATCGTCGAGGCCGCGCTGGCCATCATCAGCGACCGCGGGCTGGAGGCGCTGACCATCAAGAGCATCGCCGCCCGGGTGGGGTTCAGCGACGCCGCCGTGTACCGCCATTTCCGCAGCAAGGCGCAGATCCTGAGCACGATCATCGACCTGTTCGCCCGCGACTCGGCGCGTCTGCTGCGGGAGATTCATGGCTGCTCCTGCGCCGAGCTGGAGAAGATGCGCCTGTTCTTCCTCGACCGCTGCCGGGTTTTTTCCGCCGACCGCGTCCTGGCCACGGTCATGTTCGCCGAGAACCTCTTCCAGAACGACCCGCTGCTGGCCGCCAAGGTCCGGCAGGTCCTGCAAGGCCATCGCCGCCTGCTTCTGGAGACCCTCCGCGGCGGACAGCGCAAAAAAACCATCCGCGCCCTCCCGGCCGAGCACCTGTTCACCATGGTCATGGGCTCGCTGCGCCTGCTGGTCCTGCAGTGGCGCATCGGCGGCTACGGCTTCGACCTGATGCGCGGCGGGGAAAAGCTCTGGCTGAGCGTGGAGACCGTCATTAAAAACCCGAATGGAGAATGACATGAAAAGAAAGATCATCCGCATCGACCGCGAGGTTTGCAACGGCTGCGGCCAGTGCCTGCCCAATTGCCCCGAAGGCGCCCTGCAACTGATCGACGGCAAGGCCCGCCTGGTCTCCGACCTCTTCTGCGACGGCCTGGGCGCCTGCATCGGCACCTGCCCGCTGGGCGCCATCCACGTCGAGGAGCGCGAGGCCGAGCCCTATGACGAGCGCCGCGTCATGGCAAATATCGCCCCGCAGGGAGCGAACGTCATCCAGGCCCATCTCGAGCACCTGGCCGCCCACAACGAAACGGCATATCTGGAACAGGCGCGGCAGTTCCTGCATGAACAGGGCGTTCCCCTGCCCGAAACAAAAAGGGAAGAGGGCGAAAAATATCATGGCTGCCCGGGATCACAGACACAGGATCGGCGCGGGCAGGAACCGGCCCGATCCGCGGCCGTGCCTGCTTCAGCGACCACCCGCCCCTCGGAACTGCGCACCTGGCCGGTGCAGCTGCAGCTGCTCAACCCGCAGGCATCGTTCTTCGACAACGCCGACCTGCTGATCGCCGCCGACTGCGTTCCCTTTGCCCACGCCTCGTTCCATGAGGATTTCGTCACGGGCAGGATCCCGATCATCTTCTGCCCCAAGCTGGACCATGCCGGCGAGCAGTACCTGGAAAAGCTCGCCGCCATCCTCACCTTGCACCCGGTGCGCTCGCTGCACGTGGTGCACATGGAGGTCCCCTGCTGCTCGGGGACGACGGCGCTGGTGGCCCAGGCCCTGGCCCGCTCCGGCAAGGACATCCCCGTCCACGACTACACCATTTCGATCCAGGGCAAGCTGCTTGCCGTGAAATAAACCAAGGAGACGACCATGAACATGTTTTGCTATCAGTGCGAACAGACCAGCAACGCCACGGCCTGCACCCGCGTCGGCGTCTGCGGCAAGAGCCCCGAGGTGTCGCTGCTGCAGGACCTGCTGCTGCACCAGCTGAAGGGCATCGGCTGGCTGGGCCGCGGCCTGCGCCAGATGGGCGCCGTGGACGATCCCGCCGATCGCTTCGTCATCGAGGCCCTGTTCAGCACCGTGACCAACGTCGACTTCGATCCCCAGCGACTCAAAGCCTGGATCGACCAGGCCTATCGCGTCAAGGAGGATCTGAAGGAAAAATACCTTGGCCGCTGCGAGCAGAATGACGGCCGGCCCTTTCCGGGCCGGTTCCCCGAGGCCGTCGCCTTCATCCCGGCCGGGACCATGGAAGGACTGCAAATGCAAGGCGCCGCGGCCGGCATCATGGCCAATCCGGGGCTGAACCCGGATATCCGCAGCCTGCGCGAGCTTCTGGCCTACGGCCTCAAGGGCATGGCCGCCTACGCCGATCACGCCGCCATCCTCGGCGAGAGCGACAAGGGCGTGAACTCCTTTTTCCACCGGGCGCTGGCGGCGATGCTCGACGACGGCCTCGCCGTCAGCGACCTGCTGGAGCTGAACATGGAACTGGGCCGGGTGAACCTGCGCTGCATGGAGATACTGGACCAGGGGCACACGCAGCGCTTCGGCCATCCCGTGCCGACGCCGGTGTCCCTGGGCGCGCGCCGGGGCCCGGCCATCCTGGTCTCGGGCCATGACCTGCTGGACCTCTTCGAGCTGCTGCGCCAGACCGAGGGGCGCGGCATTCAGGTCTATACCCACGGCGAGATGCTCCCCGCCCACGGCTACCCGGGGCTGAAGAAATTTCCGCACCTGGCCGGCAATTACGGCGGCGCCTGGCAGGACCAGCAAAAGGAGTTCGAGCGCTTCCCCGGTCCGATCCTCATGACCACCAACTGCATCCAGAAGCCCAGGCCGTCCTATGCCGACCGCATCTTCACCACCGGCCTGGTGGCCTGGCCGGGAGTGACGCACATTCCCGACCGCCGGGACTTCTCGCTGCTGATCGCCAAGGCCGTTGAGTCGGGGGGCTTTGCCGCGGACGAAGCGGGCAGGACGATCACCGTCGGCTTCGGCCACCAGGCCGTGCTGGGCGCCGCCGAGCAGGTAGTGGCCGCGGTGAAGGCCGGCCAGATCAGGCACTTCTTCCTCATCGGCGGCTGCGACGGCGCCAGGAGCGGCCGCAACTACTATAGCGAGTTCGCCGAAAAGGTCCCCGCCGACTGCGTCATCCTCACCCTGGCCTGCGGCAAGTACCGCTTCAACAAGCTGGATTTCGGGACTGTCGCCGGCCTGCCGCGGCTGATGGACGTCGGCCAGTGCAACGACGCCTATTCGGCCATCCAGATCGCCCTGGCCCTGGCCAAGGCCTTCGGGGTGGGCGTCAACGAGCTGCCGCTGTCGCTGGTCCTCTCCTGGTACGAGCAGAAGGCGGTGATCGTGCTGCTCACCCTGCTGGCGCTCGGCGTGCGCAACATCCGCCTGGGACCGACGCTGCCGGCCTTCCTGACGCCCAATGTCCTGAAGGTGCTGGTCGACAAGTTCGCCATCAAGCCCATCGGCACGGCCGACGAGGACATCCGCCTGTGCCTGCAGGGCGAGAAATGAACAGGGAGGAAAACATGCCTGAAATAATGAACGTAAAGGAGTGGGTGGCCTACCAGAAGGGGGCCGTCGTCAGCAAGACGCTGGTCGAGAAGGAGACGGGCACGGTCACGCTGTTTGCCTTCGACGAGGGCCAGGCTTTGAGCGAGCACACCGCCCCGTTCGACGCCCTGGTGCAGGTGACGGAAGGCCGCGCGGAGATCCGCATCGCCGGAATGCCGCACCAGGTCGGCGCGGGGGAGATGATCATCATGCCCGCCGACCAGGGCCACGCCCTCAAAGCGCTCACTCGCTTCAAGATGATGCTGACCATGATCCGCGCCGGCAACAAGAATAAAAAGTAAGAGGAGCAGACAATGACCGCGACGGAAATTCTGGTGGACGAACACCGCCTGGCCGAGGAAATAACCGCCCTTTCCTAGCCCGCGCCCCCGGCTCCCACTCTTGCCAAGGGAGGGGCATTTGTGTACAATGGGACTTTCCGCCAATGGAGATTCCATGAACCCCACATTACTCGAGCGATTAGTCTCCCTGCGCCGTCAGTTGGAATCCGAGAAATGCGACGCCACCGCCGGGGAGCGCATCGTCATCCAGGTCGGGTCGGCCACGTGCGAGAACGCCGCCGGCTCGCGCGGCATCCGCGAGGAGTTCCGCAAGTATATCGCGGCCTCGGGCCGCTCCGACATCGCGCTGCACGATGTGGGCTGCACCGGCCGCTGCAGCCTCGAGCCGATCGTCGGCATCCTGCGCCCCGGCGAGCGGGCGGTCAAGTACCAGCAGGTCAGTCGCGAGGGCGTGCACCGCATCTTCACCGACCATGTGCTGCGCGGCCAGCCGGTTGCCGAGCTGATCCTCGATGGTACGCAAAAATGCGAAAGCCGTTACGAAGTGATTTTCTGCAAAGGAGAGCGCTGCGGCAATCTGGCCGCCCGCACCCTGCAGGCCCGGCTGCGTGAGAGCCTGGAGAAGCGCGGCGTCGCCGCCGATACCGTCCAGATCCGCGGCGTGAACTTCGCCGACCTGTGCCCGGGCGAAAGCAAGTTCCAGGGCGGCCATTTCCTGGTGCGCCCGGGCAACCATATGTACCACGTAAGCAGTGAGGCCGACCTGGAGCGCGTTATCACCGAGCATTTGCTGGGCGACCGCCCGATCACGGAGCTGACCATCTCCGAGCAGCCCATCGGCCAGAATTTCTTCGAACTCTACGGCGATGTCTCCTTCTTCAACCGCCAGTCACGCATCGCCCTGCGCAACAGCGGCATTATCGACCCCTCGAGCCTCAGGGAGTACCTAGACGCCGGCGGCTTCCACTCCCTGGCCCTGGCCCTGGCCGCCAACGACCCCGAGGCAATCATCGCCGAGATCACTGCCAGCAAGCTGCGCGGCCGCGGCGGCGGCGGTTTCCCCACCGGCAGCAAGTGGCAAATGGCGCGCCGCGAACCAGGCGAGGAGAAATACATCATCTGCAACGCCGACGAGGGCGATCCCGGCGCCTTCATGGATCGCAGCATGCTGGAGGGCGACCCCTTCTCGATCGTGGAGGGCATGACCATCGGAGGCTTCGCCATCGGCGCCCAGCGCGGCTTCTTCTACGTCCGCGCCGAGTATCCCCTGGCCATCGAGCGCATCGAGAACGCCCTGGGCGAGTGTCGGCGCTGCGGCCTGCTGGGCGAGAACATCCTGGGCAGCGGCTTCTCCTTCGACATGGAGATCCGGCTCGGCGCCGGCGCCTTCGTCTGCGGCGAGGAGACGGCGCTGATCCACTCCATCGAGGGCGAACGCGGCCAACCGCGCGTCCGTCCTCCCTACCCCTCCCGCAGCGGCCTGTGGGGCAAGCCGACAGTGATCAACAACGTCGAGACCTTCGCGAACATCCCGGTCATCCTGGAGCATGGCGCCGAGTGGTTCGGCCACATCGGCAGCGCCAAGAGCGGCGGCACCAAGGTTTTCGCCCTGGCCGGAAAGGTCAACCATACCGGCCTGGTCGAAGTGCCCATCGGCACCACCCTGCGCGAGATCGTCATGGAGATCGGAGGAGGCTGCCCCAAGGGCAAGCGTTTCAAGGCCGTCCAGACCGGCGGCCCCGCCGGCGGCTGCATCCCGGCCGCTCATGCCGATATCGCCATCGACTTCGACACGCTCACCGCCATGGGCTCGATCATGGGCTCGGGCGGCATGATCATCATGGACGAGGACGACTGCATGGTCGACATCGCCAAGTTCTTTATGAAATTTTCAGCCGACGAATCGTGCGGCAAGTGCACCCCCTGCCGCGAAGGCACCAAGCGTATGCTGGAGATTCTGGAACGCATCACCGCGGGCCAGGGGCGCCCCGAGGACCTGGGCAACCTGGAGCGCCTGGGACTGCTGATGAAACGCGCCTCACTGTGCGGCCTGGGCCGCGCCGCGGCCAACCCGGTGCTCTCCACCATGCGCCATTACCACGACGAGTATGAAGCGCACATCCAGGAGCGCCGCTGCCCTGCCAAGCGCTGCACGACACTGGTGCGCTACTCCATCCTGGCCGACCGCTGCGTGGGCTGCACGGCCTGCGCCCGCAACTGCCCGGTGAACTGCATCGCCGGCGCCGCCAAGCAGCCCCACATCATCGACCCCGAGCGCTGCATCCGCTGCGGACGCTGCTACAGCGTTTGTCGCTTCAGCGCCGTGGAACGGACATAGGGAGCCAACCATGAACCGCAACGAAACCAACCCCCGGGTGGAAGTGACCATCGACGACCAGAAAATCAGCGTCCGGCCCGGGACCACCATCATGGAGGCGGCCGAGACCCTGGGCATCCACATTCCCCGCCTGTGCCACCATCCCGACCTCAGCTTGATGGGCTCCTGCCGGGTGTGTATCGTGGACGTCAAGGAAATGGGCTATTACATGGCCTCCTGCGCTCAGGAAGTGTGGGCCGGCATGAACGTGCAGACCAACTCGCCGCAGATCCGCCAGGCCCGGCGCGACATCGTCGAATTGCTGCTGGAGAACCACCCCATGGATTGCCAGTGCTGCGAGCGCGACGGCAACTGCGAGCTGCAGCGCCTGGCGTATACACTGGGCGTGCGCGAGCGCCACTTCGCCGGCGAGCGCAAGCGCATCCCCAGGGATACCTCGGGGCTGAGCGTCATCCGCGACAGCGAGCGCTGCATCCTGTGCGGCCGCTGTACCCGTGTCTGCGCCGAGGTGCAGGGCGTGCACAACCTGAGCCAGCACGGCCGCGGCTTCCACACCGTAGTCACGCCCGCTTTCGGCGCGGCCATGGACGACTCGGTCTGCATCCAGTGCGGCCAGTGCATCAATGTCTGCCCGGTGGCATCTTTCCTGGAGAAGGACCACACCCAACGCGTTTGGAAGGCCCTGGACGATGAACGCCTGCACGTGGTGGTGCAGGTGGCACCCTCGATCCGCGCCGCAATCGCCGAGGGCTTCGACCACCCGCCGGGAACGCCGGCCGCCGGCCGCACCGTCACCGCCCTGCGGCGCCTGGGCTTCCACGCGGTCTTCGACACCGACTTCGGCGCCGACCTGACCATCCTGGAGGAGTCGCACGAGTTCCTGCAGCGCCTGCAGCAAGGCGGCCCGCTGCCGATCATCACCAGCTGCTCCCCGGGCTGGATCAACTACCTGGAGAAGTTCTATCCCGACCTTATTCCCCTGGCCTCCACATGCCGCTCGCCGATGAGCATGACCTCGGCCCTGGCCAAGACCTATTACGCCCGCAAGCAAGGCATTGACCCCAGCCGGATATTCATGGTGGCGATCATGCCCTGCGTGGCCAAGAAATACGAAAGCGACCGCCCCGAACACCGCACCGCCGACGGCACCCCCTACACCGACGCCGTGCTCACCACACGCGAGCTGATCTGGATGATCAAGAGCTACGGCATCGAATTCGACAAGCTGCCCGAGGGCGAATTTGACGCGCCCTTGGGCATCGCCAGCGGCGCCGGCGACATCTTCGGCACCACCGGCGGCGTGATGGAGGCCACCCTGCGCACAGCCGCCGAAAAGCTGGCAGGCGGCCCGGTGGACCAACTCGAGTTCCATGAAGTGCGCGCCGTCTCCGGCCTGAAAGAGGCGCTGTTCGAGCTGGGCGACCGCACCATCCGCGTCGGTGTAGCCAACGGCCTGGTCAATGCCCGCACCCTGCTGGACAAGGTGGCGAGCGGCGAAAAACAGTTTCACATCATTGAGATCATGGCCTGCCCGGGCGGTTGCATCGGCGGCGGCGGCCAGCCCTACCCGGTCACCGGCCACCTGGTTCTCGATCCCGATCTTTTGGCCCGGAGGGCCAAGGCGCTCTACCGTATCGACCAGGCCAAGACCCTGCGCCGTTCGCACGAGAACCCCGCCGTCCTCGAGTTGTACCGGGAGTTCCTGGGCGAGCCCGGCGGCCCCCTGGCTCACGAGTTGCTGCATACCCACTACACTCCCAAATCGCCACGAGGTGTCCGATGAGCCGCTTTCACCCGAATCACTCTCTGCAACAGCAGGTGATGGAGCAGAGCCGCGCCATGCTGCCGGCCGACATCGTCGAGTACATCGAGGCGGTGCGCAATCGCCCCCATCCAGACAGCCAGCTGATCTCGGTCCTGCACAAGGTGCAGCACCACTTCGGCCACCTGGACCGCACCCATATGGACGCCGTCGCCCATCTGCTGGGCGTACCGGCGGCCAAGATCAGCGGTGTCGCCACGTTTTACCATTTCTTCCGCCTGACCCCGCGCGGCCAGTACGTGATCAACGTCTGCATGGGTACGGCCTGCTATGTCAAGGGAGCCGACAAGGTGCTGGAGAAGATCCGCGAGGAGCTGGGCATCGACCTGGGCGAGACCACCCGCGACGGGCTTTTCTCGCTGGAGGAGTCGCGCTGCCTGGGTACCTGCGGCCTGGCCCCGGTGCTGATGATCAACGAGGAAGTCCACGCCAAGGTCAGCCCCGAGCAGATTCCCGCCCTGTTGCACAAGTACGCCTCCCAGCCGCGAGCCGCGGCCAAGGAGCGCGGTTGACAGCGGCGGCGAAATGTGCCATTTCTATGGCTGGATAAAGAAGGCCGGGAGCTGACAAAATGGAACGGATTTACCTGGACAACAACGCCACGACCATCGTCGACCCGCGGGTCAAGGAGGCGATGGACCCGTTTTTTTGCCGGCAATACGGCAACCCCAACTCGCTGCACGGCTTCGGCACCGAGGTCCACCCCGCCATGCGCCTGGCCATGGACCGGCTTTACGCCGGCATCGGCGCCGCCGACGACGACGACATCGTCATCAACAGCTGCGCCTGCGAAGGCAACAACCATGTGCTGCTGGGCGTTTATTTCGACCTGATCCGCCAGGGCCCGCGGAACGAGATCGTGACCACCCAGGTGGAGCACCCCTGCGTGCGCAATGCCTGCGCCTTCCTGGAAAGCCTGGGCGCCAAGGTCACCTATATGCCGGTCAACGGCGACGGCATCGTCGACGCCGGGACGCTGCGCCGCCATATCCATCCCGACCGCACCGCCCTGGTCTCGGTGATGTGGGCCAACAACGAGACCGGGCTGGTCTTCCCGGTGCGCGAACTGGCCGAGGTCTGCCGCGAAAACGGGGTGCTGATGCATAGCGACGCCGTGCAGGCCATCGGCAAGGTGCCGGTGGACGTCGCCAGCGTGCCGGTCGACTTCCTCACCTTCAGCGCCCACAAGTTCCACGGGCCCAAGGGCATCGGCGGCCTTTTCATCCGCCGCGGGCTGAAGCTGACGCCCCTGCTCCACGGCGGCGAGCAGATGGGCGGCAGGCGCGCCGGCACGGTCAACGTCGCCTTCCTGGTCGGCATGGGCCTGGCCATGGAGATGGCGGCCGACAACCTGGCCTACGAGGACAGCACCGTGCGCCGGCTGCGCGACCGGCTCGAGGACGCCATCCTGGCCATACCCGACACCCTGGTGGTGGGCCGGCGCGAGCTGCGCACCCCCAACACCATCCTGGCCAGCTTTCGCGGCATCGAGGGCGAAGCCATGATCTGGGACCTGAACGCCGCAGGCGTGGCGGCATCCACCGGCAGCGCCTGCGCCTCCGAGTCGCTGGAGGCCAATCCGGTCTTCGTGGCCATGGGCATCGATGACGAGCTGTCCCATACCAGCATCCGCTTCAGCCTCTCGCGCTTCACCACCGCCGAGGAGATCGACCGCGCCGCCGCGGTCATCCGCCGCTCGGCCGAGCGGCTGCGCGCCATTTCGTCCACCTACGATTCCGTCAGATAAAACCCCAGGCGATGAGCGAGGAAACATGGCAAAGAACGACTTGATCGGCGGCTCCCTCTGGGAGCAGTATTCCGCCAAGGTCAGCGAAAGGATGAACGACCCCCGCCACCGCGGCGAGATCAGCGAGGAGGAGGCCAGGGCCCTGGGGGCGCGGCTGGTCGTGGCCGACTGGGGCGCCGAGTCCTGCGGCGACGCCGTGCGCCTCTACTGGGCCGTGGACCCCAAGACCGACCGCATCCTGCTGGCCAAGTTCAAGAGCTTCGGCTGCGGCACGGCCATCGCCTCCTCGGACATGATGGCCGAGCTGTCGCTGGGCAAGACCGTCGACGAGGCCATGAAGATCACCAACATCGAGGTGGAGAGGTCCCTGCGCGACGACGATGGCACGCCGGCCATCCCGCCGCAGAAAATGCACTGCAGCGTCATGGCCTACGACGTGATCAAGAAGGCGGCCTCGATCTACAAGGGCGTCGACATCGCCAGCCTGGCCGAGGAGGACATCGTCTGCGAATGCGCCCGCGTCAGCCTGCGCACCATCCAGGATGTCATCCGCATCAATGACCTCAAGACGGTCGAGGAGATCACCCAGTACACCAAGGCCGGCGCCTTCTGCAAGTCGTGCATCCGCCCGGGCGGCCACGAGAAGCGCACGCATTACCTGGTCGACATCCTGCGCGACACCCGCGCCGCCATGGACAGGGATCAGCTGGCGCTGCAGGCCGAAGCGCGCGATTTCGCCAGCATGAACCTGATCCAGAAGCACCGGGCCATCGAAAAGGCGCTCGACGAAAAGATCCGGCCGGCCCTGGCCGCCGACGGCGGCAGCCTGGAGGTGGTCGACATCCGCGAAGCCGAGGGGACGGCCCACGTCTATATCCGCTACCTGGGCGCCTGCCGCGGCTGCATCAGCAGCACGCGCGGCACCCTGCAGTTCATCGAGAACATGCTGCACCAGGAGCTGTCCGCCAGCATCCGCGTCATCCCGCTGTAGCCCGAAGGCACCGAGAACGCTTGTAAATCGCGGCGGCTTCCGCTACACTGGAGGCAATGGGCGGGAAGAGAGAAGATCGCCACGACCGGAACGACAGCCAGTTCCGCTACCAGGACCTGCTGCAGCACCTGCCGGTCGGCGTCTACCGTACCAGTCGCGGCGGCCGCATCATCGAGGCCAACCAGGCGCTGGTCGACATGCTGGGAGCGGAGAGCCTCGCCGACCTGCAGCGGCTCGACGTCAAGAGCCTGTACGTGCACAGGAAGTCTCGCCGGGAGCACATACGGCGCCTCGCCGCCTCCCCGACCGTCTTCAGCGAATTCGAGCTGCGCACCCTGGACGGGCGGGTCATCTGGGTCCGCGACTACCCGCGGGCCATCCATGACCCCGCCGGCCGCGTGGAGTACATCGACGGCATCCTGATCGACGTCAGCGAGCGCAAGGTGGTGGAAGAGGCGCTGCAGCGCTCGGAGCAGGATTACCGGCGGCTGTTCGAGCACGCCCATGACGCCATCCTGATCTTTGCCGTGCAGGGCGAGATCATCCTCGATGTCAACCACCGCGCCTGCGAGATGTACGGTTTCCGCCGCGAAGAAATGATCGGCATGTCCCTGGAGGCGATCAGCGAAGACGTGGCGCGGGGAAAAACACGAATCCGGCGCCTTCTGGGCGGCAGGAATTTCCGCACGTTCGAGACGGTCCACTACTGCAAGAACGGCAGCCGGATGCTGCTGGAGGTCAATGCGGCGCGGCTGAACTACATGGGCCAGGAGGCCGTCCTCAGCATCCACCGCGACATCACCCGCCGTCGACTCCTGGAGGAGACCATTCGCCAGATGGCATACCAGGACTCGCTTACCGGGCTGCCGAACCGTTCCCTGCTCAATGATCGCCTGGTGCAGGCCCTGGCTTCCGCCCGGCGCCGCTCGCAGAAAGTGACCCTGCTCTACCTGGACCTGGATGGCTTCAAGGCCGTGAACGACAGCTGCGGCCACCGCTGCGGCGACGAGCTGCTGCGGGTGCTTGCCAGGCGCCTGACCGCTTTGCTGCGCCAGAGCGATACCGTGGCCCGCCTGGGCGGCGATGAATTCCTCATCCTGCTGCCCGATGCCGGCCAGGCCCGCGATACGGGCCGCATCGCCCGCAAGATCCTGGCGGACATTCGCCGCCCCTGCCCGATCGCCGGCCGCCGCCTGCAGGTGACCGGCAGCATCGGCATGGCCATCTATCCCCGGGACGGGCGCAGCGCCGGAACCCTGATGAAGCACGCCGACCAGGCCATGTACCAGGCCAAGGCGGCCGGCCGCGACCGCTGCCGCCGCTTTGCCGGCCGCAGCGGGAAAAACGCCTGACGCCCCCGCGACAGCATGGTGCATTGACTCGCCGCAGGCGCCGGGCTACAATCCCGGCCGGAGGCGCCTCATGAACCGGATCACAGGCATGTTGCTGTCGCTGCTTTTGCTGGCGGCCATGGCCGGCGGCAGCGACCTTCAGGACCGCTGCGCCGGGCTCACCCGGGGCCAGCTGCAGAGCGTGATCGAATTCCTCAGCGCCGATGCCCTCGAGGGCCGGGCGCCGGGAACGCGGGGCGGCGAGCTGGCCGAGAACTACATGTACTCCTTGTTCAAGCAGCTCGGCCTGGACACCCGCTTCCAGCCGTTCGCCCTTCACGGCTTCCGGCTCGACTCCCTGGCCATGACGGCGGGCGGCCGCTCCCTGGCCTTCCCTGGGGAAGTCGTCGGCAGCTATGTCCGCGCTGAAAAAGAGTTCAGCCTGGAAGGCGACGCGGTGTTCGCTGGCTTCGGCATCCGCACGCCGCTGTGGCAATGGGACGACTACAAGGATGCCGACCTGCGCGGCAAGGTGCTGCTGGTGAGGGTCAACGACCCCGGCATGTTCGACGCGCGCGTCTTTGAGGGCAGCGCCCTGACCTATTTCGGCCGCTGGACCTACAAGATCGAGGAAGCCGCCCGAACCGGCGCCGCCGCCATCCTGCTGATCCACACCACGCCCAGCGCCGGCTACGACTGGCAGGTGGTGAGAAACTCCTGGTCGGGCGAGGAGCTGTTCCTGCCGGCCAGCCTGGACAACGGCCTGAAGTTCCGGGGCTGGATCAGCGAAGCGAGCCTGAGGTCGCTGCTGGCCGAGAGAAAGATCGACCTGGAGCGGCTGTACCGGCGCTCGCTGCGCCGCTCGTTCCGCCCCGTCGACCTGGGCTTCAAGGTCAGGTTCTCGGGGCGCAACGCCTTCCGCGACCTGGAAACGCGCAATGTTGTCGCCGAGATCCCCGGGCGCTCGGGAAAGAGCATCGTGCTCAGCGCCCATATCGACCACCTGGGGCGCGACGAGAGCCTGAGCGGCGACCAGGTATTCAACGGCGCCATCGACAATGGCTCGGCCGTGGCCGCCCTGGCCATGGTGGCAAAGGTTTTCGCCGCCTCCGCGGGCGAGCTGCGCCATGGCCTCACCTTCCTGGCCTGCCAGGGCGAGGAGGCGGGGCTCCTGGGTTCCAGGCATTTCGTGGCCAACAGCGACCGCGCCCGCATCCTGGCCAACATCAACTTCGAGTCGACCCCGGTCTGGGAAGCGAGCCTGGACGCGTTCGCCGAAGGCGGACATTACTCCACCCTCGGGGAGATGGTGCGCCAGGTGGCCGCCGCCCAGGGACTCGGCTACAGCCGTTTTACCCTGGCGGACCAGGGGCTGTTCTTCCGCTCCGACCAATTCCCCTTCGCTCAGGCCGGGATCCCGGCGATCTGGCTATCGGCCGGCGAGAAGTCCGCCTCAGGGCGAAACCATATCGCCGCATTCTTCAAGGGCGGCGCCTACCACACGGTGAAGGATGAATTCGACCCGAACTGGGAACTGGCGGCGCTGCGCCAGACCATCCAGCTGGCCGTCGGCCTCATCGAGCGCCTGCAAGCGGCCGCTGAGGCCCCCCGCTGGCAGGGGCGGCTGCCCTTCCCGCTGGCAACCGAAAGCGGGGATTGAGCGGGCCGCGCGGCGCAAATGGCCCTTCGCGGGCCGGAAATGGTTGACGGCGGCCGCGATTTGTGTTATAAAAAGAAACTGTCTGACAAAGGAGATATGACCATGTTTGCCATACTCGAAACCGGCGGAAAGCAGTATAAAGTAGCCGAAGGCGATATTTTGGAAGTCGAGCTGCTTCCCGAGGAGCTCGTGAAAAAAAATACGGCCAGCCTGACCGCGATCCTGCTGGTGCAGGGCGATAAGGACCTGCTGATCGGCGACCCCTACGTCAAGAATGCCAAGGTCAAGGCCAAGGTCCTTGACGAGATCAAGGCCGACAAGATCCGCATATTCAAGTTCAAGCCCAAGAAGGGCTACCAGAAAGCCCAGGGCCACCGCCAGAAGCTCCATCGCATCCAGATCGAGAAGATCGAGATCAAGTCCAGCGCCAAGGCCAAGGAGACGGAATAATGGCACACAAAAAATCAGGCGGCAGCGCCAAGAACGGCCGCGAGAGCACGTCCAAGCGCCTCGGCGTCAAGAAATTCGGCGGCGAAGCGATCAACGCCGGCTCCATCATCGTGCGCCAGCGCGGCACGCGCATCCGCCCCGGCAAGAACGTCGGCATCGGCAAGGACGATACCCTCTTCGCCCTGGCCAGCGGCAAGGTGCGCTTTGTCGACCGCGCCGGCCGCAAGTTCGTCGAGGTCGATCCCAATTAACTTCAGGTCGTTGGCGCATCCCCCCGCCCGGCCCTCCCGCAATCCAGAGCAGTTGAACCATGTTCATTGACCGCGCCATCGTATCGTTCCGCGCCGGCGACGGCGGTGACGGCTCCCACAGCTTCCGCCGCGAGAAGTTCATCCCCCGCGGCGGCCCCGACGGCGGCGACGGCGGCAAGGGCGGGGACATCGTCCTGGTCAGCAGCCCCATGTGCCAGTCGCTGACCGACTTCAAGTACAAGCGCCAGTTCGAGGCCGAGGACGGCGGTGCGGGCAGCCGGCGCAAATGCACCGGCCGCAACGGCGCCGACATCGTCCTGCAGGTCCCGGCCGGGACCGTGGTCAAGACCTTCCCCGACGAAAAACTGATCTTCGATTTCGACCGCCTGGGGCTCGAGTTCGTCCTGGCCAGGGGCGGCAAGGGCGGCCGCGGCAACGTCCATTTCAAGTCGTCGGTCAACCAGGCGCCGCGCCGCAGCGAGAAGGGCGAAAAGGGCGAGGAGATCAAGGTGGTGCTGGAGCTGAAGCTCATCGCCAGCGCCGGCCTGGTCGGCCTGCCCAACGCCGGCAAGTCGACCCTTATCTCCAGGATCAGCGCCGCCCGGCCCAAGATCGCCGACTACCCGTTCACCACCCTGGCCCCCAACCTGGGCGTGGTGGATTTCCATGGCCGCAGCATGATCGTCGCCGACATCCCGGGCATCCTGGAAGGCGCCCATCGCGGCGAGGGCATGGGCCTGGAATTCCTCCGCCACATCGAGCGCACCCGCGTCCTGCTCTTCGTCATCGACGTCTCCCCTTACGCCGCCCTCCCGCCTTTGCAGACCTTCGAGATGCTCGAGAACGAGCTGAGACAATATCACCCGCAGCTGCTGCAGAAGAGCCTGCTGGTGCTGGCCAACAAGATCGACCTGGCGGCCGAGGACAGGGGCGGCATCGACGCCTTGCGCAATTTTTGCCGCCGGCGTAAAATCCCCTTCGTGGAGATCTCGGCGCTGAAGGCGACCCACCTGGAAAAAATGAAGAAGATCCTATTCTCGTTCCATGAGCCGGACTAAGACCGGGCTCCTGGGCGGCACGTTCAACCCCGTCCACCGGGGGCATATCGAACTGGGCCTGAAGATCAAGGACGCCTTCCACCTGGACAGCGTGCTCTATATCCTGTCGGCGCGGCCGCCGCACAAAAAGCGCCAGGAACTGCCGCCGGCCGAGCTGCGCCTGGCCATGCTCGAGGCCGCCCTGCAGCCCCACCCCGGCCTGCTGCCCTGCGACCTGGAGCTGCGCCGCCAGGGTTACTCGTGGACCATCGACACCATCAACGAGCTCAAGGCCGCCTCGCCGCGCTCGAGCTTCTATTTCATCACCGGCAGCGAGGGCTTCCTGAAGATCCGCACCTGGAAGGAATACCGGCGCATCCTGCGCGCGGTTCTATTCATCATCGTCCTGCGCCGCCCCAGCCACCGCCTGCAGGTGGAGCGGCTGCTGCGCGAGGAGGGAGTTTCCCTGCTCCGCGCCATGGACGATCCCGGCCTGCCGCCCGGGGCCTTCCTGCACGCCTACGTCTCGGACTACCTGGAGCTCTCCGCCACCGCCATCCGCAAGCGCCTGGCGCACGGGCAGGACGTCTCCCCCTATGTCGAGCGGGACGTGCAAAAGATCATGGAGGAAATAAAACTATATGAAGAAGGATGAATTCACCGGCATCCTGGACGACCTGCACCGGCGGCGCATCCCGGGCGGGATCAAGAAGGCCGTGGAGACGCTGCTGGACAAGAAGGCGGAAAAGGTCACCGTGCTCAGGCTCAAGGGCCTCAGCGAGATGACCGATTACCTGGTTGTCTGCAGCGGCAACTCCGCCCGCCAGAACAAGGCCCTCGCCGACGCCGTGCGCGACACCCTCAAGAAGGACCTGCAGATGCAGCCGCTGGGCAGCGAGGGCGAGGCGGCGGCGGAATGGATCCTGGTCGATTACGTCGACTTCATCGTCAACATTTTTTCCGCCGAACGGCGGCAGAAGTACGCCCTGGAAAAGCTGTGGATGGATGCCAAGCGCTACGATTTTTCCCCTGATTTCTAACCTCGCCGATCCCGCGTCGCTGGCCGTCAAGGCCGCGGTCGAGCGGGTCGCCGTGCTGGACACCCCCGTCCTGCTCTGGGGCGAGACCGGCAGCGGCAAGGATTTCTGGGCGGCCGCCCTCGCCGCCGCCAGCCCGTTCCAGCCGCTGCTCAACCTGGGCTGCGGCGACGTCCCGGAGACCCTGCTGGAGAGCGAATGGTTCGGCTACCGGAAAGGGGCCTTCTCCGGCGCCGACCGCGACGCCCCGGGAAAATGGCGCCAGGCGGGCGCCGGCACGATCTTTCTCAACCAGATCGACCTGCTCAGCCTGAACATGCAGGCCAAGCTGCTGCGCGCCATCGAGAGGAGGATGATCTTCCCCCTCGGCGCCGCCACCGAGGTCAACATTCCGGCCCGCTTCCTTTTCTCGGCCGACGCCGCCATCGAGGACAAGGTGCGCCAGGGCGCGTTCCGTGCCGACCTGTATTACCGGATATCCACGGTCAGCATCTTCATCCCGCCGCTGCGCCAGCGCCAGGGCGACATCCTGCCCCTGCTGCATTTCTTCTGCTCCCGGCAGGGCGTTGCCGTCGCGCTCAGCGACGAGGCGCGCCGGCTCCTGCTGCTGTATCCCTGGCCCGGGAACATCCGCGAGCTGGAAAATTTCGTCAGCGGGCTGGCCGTGCGCGGCGCCGCCCTGGACGAGAACGGGGTGCGCGCGCTGCTGGACCGCCCCGGGCCCATCCTGGACCTCATCCAGGCCGGCGAGCGCACCCTGGCCGAGGTCGAGGCCGAGTACACCGCCTACCTGCTGCGCAAGTACCGCAACAAGAGCCAGGTGGCGCGCATCCTGGGCATCTCGCGCAAGTCCCTGTACAACAAGCTGAAGAGGCATGAAAGCCATTGAACTGGTCTGCCCCGGCGAGCTGAAATTCAGGGGGCTGCAGGAACTAGAAAAAAAATATTTACAAAACATTAATTATTATGTAAAATTCAGCGTAAAAAATTTTCGGGAGATCCGCCACAAGGAGGAGGGGTTCGTGAAGGAGAAGGAGGGCACCATGTTCCTGCAGGAGATCCAGCCCAGGGACTATGTCGTCGTCCTCGACGAAAAGGGGAAAAAAATGGACTCGCGCCGCTTCGCCGCCCTGCTGGAGGAGAAGATATCCTACCACCCGGGCCGGCTTGTTTTCCTGATCGGCGGCTTCGCCGGCTTCGCCCCGCGGGTGTCCGCGCGCGCCGACCTGGCCATTTCCTTCTCCGACATGACCTTCGCCCACGATCTTTTCCGCATCCTGTTCCTGGAGCAGGTCTACCGGGCCATGACCATCATCCATGGCGTCAAATATCACCGCTAGGAGATAAACATGAAAAATGAGCAGATCGCCAAGATAAAAAAAAGACTCCTCTCGCTGCGCGACGAGATCCGCAAGGTCATCGATTGGCGCGACACCTCCCAGGGAGGCGACGGGGCCATGGATGAGATCGACCAGGCCAACGAACTGATCGAGAAGGAAATGGGCTTCGTCATGTCCAACAACATGATGGCCAACCTGAAAGAGGTCGAGGAAGCCCTCGATCGCATCGAGCGCAACCGCTACGGCAAGTGCCTGCATTGCGGGGAGGAAATCTCGCCCAAGCGCCTGGAAGTCCTGCCTTTCGCGCGCTTTTGCGTCCCCTGCCAGGAAAAGATGGAGAGCAAGGGCTATTAGAAATTAAAGTTCGAGCACGATCCCCAGGCGCAGGCTGCGCGGCAGCTGCAGCTCGTTGGCCAGGCGCTCCTTGTCGTTGGAAAAGGCGTTTTCCGACAGTTCGCCGCCGAAATCCAGGAGGTTGAACACGGACAGTTCCAGCCGGCCTTTTTTGCCGAAGAGGGCGACGTCATATCCCAGCTTGAAGTTGAAATCCCAGATGCAGTCTTCCCTGGGTCCCCCCTTCCTGGCGTGCTCGTCCTCGGCCTTGATCGTCTGATAGGCGATGAGCCACTGTCCCTGGCGCTGGAACGCGTCGATGAAGGCGAAAGGGTTGCCGTCGCGGTACTTGACGCTGCCCCCCAGGAAGAGGCGTGGAGCGAGGTAATAGCCGAAAAAGATCTTGCCCACGAAGGCGCGGTCACCGTCGACGCGGCCGAAGCCGTTGATCCAGGAGTTGGGGAAGGCCTGGCTCTCGGAAATGACGCCGATGTCGTTCGCATCCGGGCCGTTGCCGAAGGCGGTGGTGCCCATGCCCATGTGGGCCAGGAAGGAGAAGGAAAAATACCAGCGCCGCTCCTTTTCGCCATGGACGCGCATGAGGAACTGGGCGTAGAAGGGGTCCTTGGCGAAGGGAGCATTGGCCAGCTCGAAGGCCGTGGCCGGGCGGTCCAGCAGATAGTAGCGCCGGCCGGCGATCTCCTCGAAATGGCCGTAATCGCCGGCAAAGGCGGCCCACAGCGGCCGGCGGATCTTCTTGTACAGCCCCTTCACGTCCAGGTGGAAGCGGGAGGAGAGCCGGGTGGTGAAGAAAAGTTCCAGCCGCTGGCGCAGGCTCGCCTTGAGGTCCGGGCCGGCAAAATGGCTGGCGCCGCCGCTGAGCGCGAAAAGCGGGCCCTGCTCGCCGGACTGGAACAGGTTGTCGCCGTTGCCATCGGCCCAGTAGCGGACCTCGGCGCCGGGACGCCCGCTTTCCAGAAAATCCGCCGCGCCGGCTCCCATCTCGTAGGGCAGGACGCCGAAGGAAAGGGAGGCCCTGGCCCTGCTGCCGATGCGCAGGTCCAGGCCCGCCTCGCCACCGGGCTGCAGGAAGGCGACGTCATTGGCCGCGCCCTGGAAGCGCAGCCCCTGCTGCAGCAGGAACACCCGGGCGCGCAGGCCGAGGCGCTTTCCCAGCTCCATCCTGAGCAGGGTGCCGGCCGTGGCGCTGTGCCGCTGGTTGCGGTAGGCGCCCGCCCCCTGCCATAAGTAGACCAGATAAGGCTGGCCGGCGAAATGGACGGCGTTGTGCGTACCGGCCCGCTCGTGGGCGGAATGCAGGACGAGGGACAGGTCGAGGTAAGGCTCGATCTCCACGTTCCTGCCCAGCCAGGAAAAAGCGAACTTCCCGTCCACGGAAAGCGCCAGTGTGTCGGCGCTGAACGTTCCCAGCTTTTCAAAGGGAAAGAAACCCTGGCCGTCGATGTCGCGCAGGTCCTTGGGGGCGTCGCTGACCGTGGGCCGCAGTTCCTGGCGCTCGTGGAGCCAATCAAGCTTCAGGCGGAGCGCCCGGCCCGACCAGGCGGCGCCGGCCAGCCAGGAGCTCGTGTCCTGCTCATAGGTTTCCTGGGGATAGCGCCCGGTCTCGGCGAAGAGGTTGCCGCGGCCACCTGCATTGACGACCAGGTCGAGGCTCAGGCTGCCGGCGGCGGCGCGACCCTGCCAGCGGCCGAGGAACTGCAGCAGGTCGCTGTCCTCCTCGAACTGGGCGTCGCGCCGGTTGAAATCGTTGAAGCGCCGCTCCATGAACGAGTAGCCTCCGGCCAGCAGCAGCGACGAGGAGCGGAAGCTCTTCTCAAGGCTGAAATCGAACTGGGCGTTGCCGTCCAGCCGGCGGCGCGTCGCGTACAGGTCCGTGGCGCGCAGGCTGGCATGGTTGACCACGGCCAGTTTGCCCAGGGCGGTATAGCCGCCCAGGTTGGGAAAAGCGGTGGAAACCATGACCCGCGAACCGTTGCGCCCGGAAGCGCGCGGGGCGAAGTGGAAGCCATGGTCGCGCCGTTCCGGGGTCTCCCCGAGCAGGGCCATGGAGCCGATGGCCAGGAACGGCACCAGCAGGGCCGGGGCGCCGTCGTCGAGGGCCGAGTGGATGGCATGGCCGGCATAGTGCCACCTGAACTGCGTCCAGGAATCTCCCTCGAAATAGACCCGGGGACGGTCTGCCAGGCCGAAGCCGTTGCTCTCCTCGGTGAGCCAGACAGCGTCCGGTGCCAGGTTCTCGATGAAATTCGGGTAATAGTATCCGGCGGGCAGCGTCTCCAGCCTGAACCCGTCGATGACGAACCCGGTCTCGTCATGATCTTCCCCTCCCCAAGCCAGGGCCGGGGCGCACGCCAGCACCATCAGCAGCAGGAGAACGCAAGCTGTTTCCCTTCTCATGGCTTAATATTCTTCCTCGTCACTTGTCACTTGTCACTTTTCACTTGTCACTCGCAACCATGGTTCTGCCTCGAATATACCACGAATCCCCGGCCCGGTATATCGCGGCCGGGCAATGGGCCGCTTCAATCGATGCGATAGCTGAACGCCAGGGCGGCGCCGCCGGAGGTGAGCTCCGGCGTGAATTGGAACCGCCGCTCCTGGTTGCGCACGACCATCCTGCCGACGGCATAGCCGATGACCGCCCCCAGGAATACATCGGAAAGCCAGTGGGCATCCTCGGTGAGACGCGAAAGGCCGGCCAGGGTAGCCAGGCCATAGCAGACCGGCGGCACCCAGGAGCGGTCCCGGTAGTTCTCCGCGATCACCGTGGCCAGCCCCCAGGCCGATACCGTATGGCCGGAAAAAAATGAATCATAGTCGGAAAAATACCCGTTGTAGCGCTTGAAAAAGGCCGAGGGGCCATGCCAGTGGTCGCGCCCGTTCTCCACCGACGGGCGCTGGCGGCCGGACAGGTGCTTGACGACCTGGACCAGGAACCCGGTGTGCAGCAGCGCTTCCCAGGCCATCAGTCCCGTGTCCCGGGCCTTGCGGTCCCGGGCGATCACGCCGCCGAGGAAAAAGATGCCGGCGATGCCGCAGTCCAGTCCCCAGTCGCCCAGCAGCGTGAGGACGGGGCTGGCCTTGTCCACCCAGGGGTTGTCCCCCTGGAATCTCTTGAACCCCGCATAGATGCCCTCGTCGTTGACCACCAGCAGGCCGGTGGCGGCCAGGACGGTGCCGCAGACCAGCAGTCCCTTCAGGTCCAGGCGGAACGGCAGGGTCCACATCTCGGCCTCGTCCTTCAGGAAATTGGAGGAATAACGGGGCAGTGGCTCCTTTTCGCCGGGAACGCCGGCATCCGCTGCGGGCGGGTCGAGGGCTTCCTGGGCGAGCAGTCCCGTCCCGGAAACCAGGCAGAGGATCAGCAGGGCGGCCACGGCCTTGTTCATCGTCATGTGCTTATCTCCAAGAGCGGGTGGAAAAGGATTCGGAAAGGCTATTTTACACTAACAGCAAGCGGAAGTAAACCGGGCGGCGGCGATACGGCCTCCCCGGGGCGGGCATTTCCGGGCTTGACAAAAGCGCGTTTATGCCTTATAAGATAGCATATCATGCCGAAGTGGTGGAATTGGTAGACACGCCAGTTTCAGGTACTGGTGGGCATTACGCTCGCGGGGGTTCGAGTCCCCCCTTCGGCATGTTTTTTCTCCTCCACAGGGCGTCCTCATCCGGCACATGACCAGCGATAACGAATAGCAGCGATCATGAACAAGGGAAATGTCGCCGTTCTGCTTTCCGGGCGCGGAAGCAATTTCAGCGCCATCGTCCGCGCTTCCCGAGCCGCCGACGCCAATTTCACGGTGCGCCTGGCCGTCAGTGACCGCGCCGACGCCACAGGCCTGAAAAGGGCCGCC
The DNA here is from genome assembly GCA_025456205.1 of Acidobacteriota bacterium. GTDB lineage: Bacteria > Acidobacteriota > Aminicenantia > UBA2199 > UBA2199 > UBA2199. The sequence continues at coordinate 87,293 of JALOLA010000010.1, forward strand.
CGCCTGGGCATTCCCGCCCATCATGTCGCTCCCCGGGCTTTTGCCGACAAGGCCGCCTACGAAACGGCCGTTTGCGCGCTGCTGGAGCGCGAGCGGGTCGAGCTGGTCTGCCTGGCCGGCTACATGCGCCTGGTCGGCCCCGTGCTGCTCTCCCGCTTCGCGGGGCGCATCCTGAACATCCACCCGGCCCTGCTCCCCTCCTTTCCCGGCCTGGACGCCCAGCGCCAGGCCCTGCGCCACGGCGTGAAGGTCAGCGGCTGCACCGTCCATTTCGTCGACGCCGGCACCGACTCGGGCCCGATCATCGCCCAGCGCCCGGTAGCGGTGCACCCCGGGGACGACGAAGAGGCCCTCAGCCGGCGCATCCTGGTCCAGGAGCACCGACTCTATCCGCTGGCGATCTCGCTTTTTTTCAGCGGCCGCTTGCAAATCGAAGGCCGTACGGTTATTGTCAGGGAATGATCAAGCAACTCATTCGCTCATTATTGCTCCTGGTCCTGGCGACCGCGGCCCTGGCCGGTGATTTTTCGCTGGAAAAGGCCAGGCGCATCGATGGCTTCCTGACCCGCATCGCCGCCCGGCACCAGCCCGCTCTGTTCCTCAAGAAGGCCGCCTTCAGCGAGAGCGAGTTGAACTCGTACCTCAACCTGGTCTATATCCGCAAATACGCCCCGGAAGTGAGCTTCATCGAGCTGCGGCTCAAGGACAAGAACCGCGTCGACGGCAGCCTCAAGGTCAAGCTGGCCGGCGAAAAATATTCCGCCGTGCCCCAATTCCTGCGCGACACCGAGGTGCGCTTCAGCGGCAAGTTCGAATGCAGCAACTACCACATGCGGTTCGCCTTTTCCGAGCTGGTCATCAACGGCAGCCGTTTTTCCCCGGATGTCCTCGACGAGGCCTACGGCGCCGCCCAGTTCAACGCCAAGGTCAGGAGATCGATCTTCGACTGGTTCACCCTGCTGCCGGGTTTGAAGAACGTGCAAAGCTCGGAAAAAACCATCATCTTCTACTATTGACCATCACCCAGGACACCCCGGTCGAAGCGCTCAAGGGCATCGGCCCCGGTTTCGCGGCCGTCCTGCGCCGCCGCGGCATCGCCACGGCCGGCGACCTGCTGCTGCAATTCCCCGAGTCCTACCTCGATCTCTCGCGCGCCTGGGCCGCGATCGACCCCGCCGAGGACCGCCTCTATGCCGTCCGTGTCGGGCGCGCCCGCGTGAGCCGCAATTTCAGGAAACGCTCCTCCCTGCTCAGCGCCGAATGCCTTCTCGGCGGCGAAAAGGTCACGCTGGTATTCTTCAACCAGCCCTACCTGCTGGACGCCTTGCACGGCGCGGATACGGCCTTCGTCTACGGCCGCATCGAGGAGCGCCAGGGGCGCTGGCAGATGGTCAACCCGCTGCTGGTCCCGGGCAATCGCCCCGGCGGCATCCTGCCGCGCTACCGGCCGCTGGGGACGCTGAAGGCCGGCACCCTGCGCAAGGTCATCGCCGCCGCCCTGGCCGGCTGGCAGGACGGCGAAGACCCGCTCCCGGAAGCGCTCCGCCGCCGCCATGGCTATCCCTCCCCTGGCGAGGCCCTGCGGGCGATCCACCAGCCCGTCGATCCCGACCGCGAAAAGATCGATGCGCTGAAGGAGCGCTTCATCTACGCCGAGCTCCTCTTTTTCCAGCTTGAGCTGCAGTCCGTCCGCGCCGCCTTCCGCGGCCGCCGCCGCCGGCATCGCTACCGCTTCAACGACGCGCTGCGCCGCTCCATCGACCGCCGCCTGCCGTTCGCGCTCAGCAGCGAGCAGGAGGATGCCTTCAGCGCCATCGTCAACGACCTGCGCTCGCCGCACACCATGCAGCGCCTGCTGCAGGGGGAAGTGGGCAGCGGCAAGACGATCGTGGCCTTCCTGGCGCTGCTCCTGGCCAGGGAGAATGGCTGCCAGGGCGCTTTCCTGGCCCCGACCGAGATCCTGGCCGCACAGCACTACCGGAATGCCTGCGCCTTTTTCGGCCCCATGGGACTGGCGCTGCTCACCGGCAGCTGCGGTCCGGAGGAGCGACGCCGCATATTGGCCGGCCTGGCCGGCGGCGCCATCTCCCTGGTCTTCGGCACCCATGCCCTGATCGGCGCGGGGGTCGCCTTCAGGAACCTCTCGCTGGTGATCATCGACGAGCAGCATCGCTTCGGCGTCGCCCAGCGGGCCGCCCTGTTCTTCAAGGGCCTGGCCGTCGACCTGCTGGTCACCACCGCCACTCCCATCCCGCGCACCATGCTGCTCGCCCTGTACAGCGACGTCGCCGTCTCCACCCTGCGCCAGCGCCTCGGCGGCCGGCAGCCCGTGGCCACCCGCGTCATCAGCTCCCGGGACCGGGAGCGCTTCTACGGGCAACTGAAAGTCGAGCTGCGGCGCGGCCGCAAGGGCTACATCATCCTGCCGCTGATCGAGGCCTCGGAGCAGTACCCCGACCTGCGCGCCCTGCGAGAGGAAACGCGCGAGAACAAGGCGCGCTTCCCCGGCGTCCCCCAGGCCTCCCTGTCGGGGAAAAGCAGCCCCGAGCAGAAGCAGCGCGCCCTGAGCCGGTTCGCCGCCGGCAGCGTGCGCCTGCTGCTGGCCACCACCGTGGTCGAGGTGGGCATCGACGTTCCCGACGCCACCTTCATGGTCATCGAGAACGCCGACCGCTACGGGCTGGCGCAGCTGCACCAGCTGCGCGGCCGCGTGGGCCGGGGGACGGAAAGGTCGCACTGCTTCCTGGTCGAGTCGCCGCAACCCACGGCGAGCGGCCGCAAGCGGCTGCAGGCGATCGCCGCCAGCCAGGACGGCTTCGCCATCGCCGAGATGGACCTGGAATTGCGCGGCGGCGGGCTGATCGCCGGCCTGGAGCAGGCCGGGGAGATCGATTTCAAGCTGGCCGACCCCAGGAGGGATATCCGCCTCCTGCAGGAGGCCCAGGTCGACGCCCGGAAGCTCCTGGACAACCAGGAGCTGCAGAATGCCCAGGTCAGGGAGTTTTTGGCCGGATTGGCCGGCAAGATAAAGGACATGAGCTTCAGTTAAAGGCAAATATTCGATCTGGTTCTACGTAACGCGAAACGCGTGACGCGTCACGCGGGAAAAACGCAAAAAAATCCAATCAAAAGGAACCTGAAACTTACAGGCTCCAATGGCCATTGTCCGATCTGATGCGCTTTCAACTCCGTTGGTTTAAACAGTAGCCGTGCTGGGGATCATGCTCTTTTCTCGTCACGCGTTACGCGTTACGCGTCACGAAATTGCAGACAATTCCTTTTTATTCCCCTGATTGAGTTCCTCTATCATCTTCCTGTAAATAATGGCCGCCGGCCGCTCGTCCTGGCGCAGGCTGGCCGCGATGCGGCGGAACTCGCCGCGCATGCCCTCGCGCAGTGCGGGATCGCCGAGGATCTTCCGCGTCTCCTCGTAGATGCGCTCGGCGCGGCATTCCGCCTGGATCAGCTCGGCCACCACCTGGCGCCCGGCGAGGATGTTGACGATCGAGTACAGGCCGATGCGCAGGAAGCGCCGCCCCAGCAGGTAGGTTAAGCGGTTGACCCGGTAGATGGCAACGAAGGGAACGTTGAGCAGGGCCGCCTCCAGGTTGGAGGTGCCGCAGGTGGTGATGACCGCGTCGGCGGCGTTGAGCAGGTCGTATCCCTGCTCCTGGCCGAGGAAACGCACGTCGGGGCCGGCGGCGGCCAAAGACCCGGGAGCGATGTTCTGCGCCCGCTGCAGGAAGACCTGCAGGGGAAATTCCCCCTGCAGCCGGCGCACGGCGCCCATGATCTCCGGCAGCAGCATGGCCACCTCCGACTCGCGGCTGCCCGGCAGCAGCGCCAGCAGCAGATCGCCGGCGCCGACGCCGTGGCGGCGGCGGAACTCGTCGCGCCCCTCGCCCACCCGCACCTGGGACAGCAGCGGGTGGCCGGTATAGGT
>JALOLA010000105.1 GCA_025456205.1 Acidobacteriota bacterium
CCAGCAGAAGTCCATGCCGGCGTTGCGGGCGGCGGCCATGTCCGAAGTGACGCTGTCGCCGACGTAGAGGACGTCGGCGGCCGCGACGCCGATCTTTTCCAGGGCCGGCCTGAAAATGCGCGGGTCGGGCTTGGCGATGCCCACTTCCTCGGAAATGACGATGGCCTTGAAATACGGGGTGATGGGCGAGGCGGCGAAGCGCCGGTTCTGCACGGCGGCGATGCCGTTGGTCACCAGCGCCAGCGGGTATGCCTTGGCCAGTTTCCGCACCAGCTCAAGCGCCCCGGGCAGGAGCTGGGACTGGTCGGCCAGCGCTGCCAGGTAATGGGCGCTGACCCGTTCCAGGGGCAGGCCGGGGATCCCGAGCTCGGCGAACAAGCGGCGGAAGCGCTCGACGCGCAGCGTCGCCTGGTCCGTTTCCCCGCGCTCGAACTCTTGCCAGACATCGTGGTTGTGGCGGCGGTAGGCGGCGGTGAAGGCCGCCGGGTCCGTGGCGACGGCGAATTCGCAGAGGCAGGCCCGCAGCGCTGTGCGCTCGGCCTGGGGATAGTCATACAAGGTGTCGTCGGCGTCGAAAAAAATACTCTTGTATCTTCTTTCCATCGCGTTCAGTGCGGCCAGGGAATGACGCCGTTTCTGTCCACCAGGTGCAGGATCATCTTCGGTTTGGCGACCGTTCGCGCACCGATGCCGATCGCCGCGAGCAGGCGCTCGCGCACGGCGGGCAGCGCGTCGGGCCGGTCGGAATGGATGGTCAGCAGGGGTTGGCCCTTCTTCACCGCGTCGCCGACGTTGGCGTGGAAGATGAAGCCGGCGCCGTGGGCGACGGCGTCCTCCTTGCGGCGGCGCCCGGCCCCGGTGTCGATGGCGGCCATGCCCACTTCGAAGGAGTCGATGCGCTCCACGTGTCCGGATGCAGGGGAGGCGAATTCTTCCTGATGCCGGCTGGCGGGCAGCAGGGAATAATCGTCGCACGCGCGCGGGTCGCCCCCCTGGGCGGCGATGAAGCGACGGAGAACCTCGAGCGCCCGGCCGGAAGCGATGGCCTCCGTGAATTTGGTTTCGGCGGCCGTGTAAGAGATATCCTCTCCGGCGGCCCGCAGCATGCACCAGCCGAGGGCGTAGGTCACCTCCATGACGTCGGCGGGGCCCCGGCCCTTAAGCGCCTCGAACGATTCGATCATCTCCAGGCTGTTGCCCACGGCGCGGCCGAGCGGCTGGTCCATGTTCGAAATGATGCCCAGGCAGGGGCGGCCGGTCTTTTCGCCGATGGCCACCATGGTGCGGCACAGGCGGATGGAGTCCGCCTCCTCCCTCATGAAGGCGCCGCTGCCGGTCTTGACGTCGAGGACGATGCCGTCGGACCCCAGCGCCAGCTTCTTGCTCATGATCGATGAGGCGATCAGCGGGATGGAACTGACGGTGGCGGTGGCGTCGCGCAGGGCGTAGATCTTCTTGTCGGCCGGCACGATGTTGTCGGTCTGGCCGCAGATGACCATGCCGGTCCCGGCCAGCACGCGGCGGAACTGCTCCGGCTGGAGAAAGACGTTCATGCCCGGGATGGCTTCCAGCTTGTCCAGGGTGCCGCCGGTGTGGCCGAGGCCGCGGCCGGAGAGCATGGGCACGCGCACGCCGCAGGCGGCGACGAGCGGAGCGACGATGAAGCTGATCTTGTCGCCGACGCCGCCGGTGCTGTGCTTGTCGATCTTTTTGCCCGGCACGGCATCCAGCGCGATGCGGTCGCCCGAGTCGAGCATGATCCCGGTCAGGTCGGCCAGCTCGCGGTCGTTCAGGCCGCGGATGTAGATGGCCATCAGCCAGGCCGCCACCTGGTAATCGGGGATATCGCCCTTGACGTAGCCGTCGATCACGAAGGCGATCTCTTCGCGGCCCAGCTCCAGCCCGTCCCGCTTTTTGGAAATGATCTCATACATGCCGTTTGCCATCTTGCCTCGCTTTGACCTTCCGCTCAGCCGCCGCCGGCGGGGGAGAAGAGGTCGACCGTGTCGCCGGCGCCGACCTGCGTCTCCAGCTTCTGCTTCAGGCGGATATTCTCGCCATTGACCAATATCATGGTCCCTTCGAGCAGCCCTGTTCCCGCGTCGAGCAGCTCGTCAAGGAAAGGCTGCCCGGCTTTCTTTTCCGCGAGCAGCAGCAGCTCCCTGACGGTCAGGGCGTCGGCCTCGACCTCCAGGGCGGGCGTTCGCAGCCGCCGGCGCAGCAGCGCGTAGAACCTGACGGTGATCGTGCCGGCCAACTTACAGCCCGAGTTCCGCCAGCGTCTCCGGCAGGGGAGCCCCCTGGGCGTCCCAGCCGCGCACGGCGTAATAGCGGTCGAGCATCTCCTCGAGGCGCACGCGGCGGTGGCGCGACGATCCGACCTGGAACTCCTCCTGGAAGAAGCGCGGCGGCAGTGTGTCGTCGGCGCGCGTGAAGCCGGCGCGATTGTTGAACAGGCGCTCCTGGGTGTAGATGCGCCGCCCCACGGCCAGCAGCTCCTCTTCGCTGAAGTCGAGGCCGGTGACGGTGCGCAGCATCTCGCTGAAAGTGGAGAGCCCCATGGCGAACTGCAGGAAGCGGCAGAGAACGCCCGAGTCGACCACGGCGGCGATGTCCTGGAACAGGGCCACGATCTCGGGCTTGCCGGCGGTGGCGAAACGGTCGAGGAAGACCGGGTTGCCGAGGACCTCGGGCATGATCATGTAGGCGCGCATGTGGCAGCCGCCGCGGCTCGAGGTGGCGTACGACAGGGCCATGCCCTGGGCGCCGCGCGGGTCGTAGGCCGGGATCTCCATGCCCTTGACCTGCATGGCCAGCTCGGGGCGGCCGAACCTGGCGGCCAGGCGCTTGGAGCCCAGGGCGAGCTCGGCGCCGAAACCGCGGCGGTGGGCGGTGTCCGCCACCCAGCCTGCGAGGCTGCCGGCGTCGCCCCAGTCCAGCTTTTCCCCCAGGGCGCCGCATTCGTGCAGCTCCATGGCGCAGCCGATGGTGCTGCCCATGGTGATGGTGTCGAGGCCCAGCTCGTTGCAGGCGTAGTTGGCCTCGGCGATGGCCGCCAGGTCGCTGATCCCCAGCTGGGCGCCGAACGCCCAGACCGACTCGTATTCCGGGCCCTCGCCGTTCCTGCCCCTGGTCCGGGTGGTGCGGCCGCAGCCGATGGGGCACTTGTAGCATGCGCTCTGGCGCTGCAGCAGCGACTCGGCGATCTTCTCGCCGCTGATGCCCTCGGCGTCGTTGAACACGCCGGCGCGGAAATTGCGCGTGGGGAACATGCCGTGGGCGTTGATGATGTTGACCAGCACCGACGTGCCCAGTACCTGCAGCGACTTGCCGGTGACGGGGTTCTTGTCGACGGCGCGGTCGAGGCGTGCGGCCATGGCCTTGTAGGCCTCGGGATCGGCGATGACCGTCGCCCGGTTTCCCGAGGCGGCGACGGCCTTCAGGTTCTTGCTGCCCATGATCGCGCCCTGGGTCTGCTGCGTGTCCAGCCCCCACAGGGCGGAGGCGTCGCGCACCTCGACGGCGCCGTCGTGGACGCTGAGGTAGACGGGACGGTCGGCGCGGCCGGTGATTACCAGGCCGTCCAGGCCGGCGGCCTTGAGCACGGCGCCGAAGCTGCCGCCCGAGCTGGAATCGCAGATGGTCCCGGTGAGCGGCGAGCGCGAGACGATCTGGTAGCGTCCCGAGGTCATTACCGTGCCGGTGAGCGGGCCGGTCATGAAGATGAGGGGATTGGCGGCGGCGAAGGGGTCCAGCGCCGCCGGGCACATGTCGCTGTACAGCTTGACGCCCAGGCCGCGGCCGCCGAGCCAGCGCCGCAGCGTTTCCGGGCTGATGGGGATGTCCTCCTGCTGGCCGCTGCTCAAATCGATGCGGACGATCTTCCCCATCCAGCCGTTCATGTTGTCCTCGCTATTCGTAGAATTTGTTGAATTTCTCCAGGTGCGGGCAAGCCAGGCATTTTTTTTTGTAATAGGCGTAGACGGCCTTGGGCTGCTTGTCGAGGTTGGCGAAGCGCGACGGGCAGAAATGGCAGGGGATCTCCTCTTCGAGCCAGGCCGAGGGCGCGAAGCGGTACAGCGACAGCCCTTCGATGATGGCCACCGAGGCGCTCACGCCCAGGCGCGAGGCGCCGGCCTGGATCAGCCGCCAGGCGTCCTTGAAGTTGCGGATGCCGCCGGAGGCCTTGACGCCGATATCGGGGCCGACGGTCCTGCGCATGAGGCGCACGTGGTCGGGGAAGGCGCCGAAAGCGCCGAAACCGGTGGAGGTCTTGACGAATTTCGCCCCGGCCGCGACCGAGAGCTCGCAGCCGGCGACGATCTCATCGTCGGTCAGGAAGCACGTCTCCAGGATGACCTTGACCAGCGCCGGGCCGCTGGCCTCGACCACGGCGCGGATATCGTCGCGCACGAAGTCGTGCTTCTTGTCGCGCAGGGCGCCGACGTTGAGCACCATGTCGATCTCGGCCGCGCCGTTGGCCACGGCCTCCCTGGCCTCGAAGGCCTTGGCCGTGCCGGTGCCGGCCCCGAGCGGGAATCCGACCACGGTGCAGACCAGCACGCCGCTGCCCTGCAGCTTTTCGCAGGCATAGCGCGTGTAGCCGCCGTTGATGCAGACGGTGTAGAAGCCGAAAGTGCTTGCTTCGCTGCACAGGTTGGCGATCTTCTTTTCCCCGGAGTGGGCGCTCAGCTCGGTGTGGTCGATCATCCTGGCCAACGCGTCCCTGTCCAGGTCGATCATGCCTTTCCCTTTTCCAGGCGGAAAATGAAGGGCAGCAGCTCGCCGACGGTCGTGGAGCGCAGGGCGCCCTTGCGGTTGCCCATGTGGACCGGCGTCGCAGGAGCGGCGAACTCGGCCAGGACCTGGCGGCAGGCGCCGCAGGGCGGCAGGAACCCGTCGCTTTCGCCGATGACCAGGACCTCGCGGATGCGCCGCTGGCCGTCGGCGACCATGGCGAAGACGGCGTTGCGCTCGGCGCAGCAGGTGAGGCCGAAGGAGGCGTTCTCAACGTTGCAGCCGCCGTAGACCTTCCCGTTGCCGCCGAGCACGGCCGCGCCCACGTGGAAATTGGAATAGGGGGCATAGGCCTTTTTGCGCGCTTTTTTGGCTGCCAGCAGGAGCTTCTTCTTGTTGTCCGCCATGAGCCTCCGGAGATCGGTCATATTAGAGCAAATAAAGATTGTAAATTAGTGGTGGGAATTAATCAATAGATTCTGAAGAAAGTGTTAGTGTTAGTGATAGTGTTAGCGAAGACACTAAAACGATCTCTGAAGGATTCCGGTTATTTTCTTACTAACACTTACACTTGGACAAAATTCATTTGTTACCTAGCTCAACACTGACACTTTCTTCTTTTGGGTCATTTGGTCATTGGAATTTGGAGTTTATTTGGTGCTTGGTGCTTGGGATTTGGAATTTTAGTCCCATTTCTTGTGAGTCATGGTCGTTCATCTTTTTTTCAACCTCGAACATCGAACTTCAAAACTCTTTCCTCGTATACCGATCTTATGCTTTGTGATAAAATCATTTCTCTGGTGGAGCCATATGAAAAAGATCCTCCTTTCTCTGCTGGCGGTCCTGCTTCTTGGGGCGCCTCTCTGCGCCAAGACGCTGGATGAGGTCCTGGCCAGGCACTACGAGGCGCGCGGCGGGCTGGACAAGCTGAAGGCCCTCGCGGGCTGGAAGCTGAGCGGCAAGATGGCCGTCGCGGCGCAGGGACTGGATCTGCCCGTGGCGATCTGGCAGAAAGCCCCCGACCGCATGCGTTTCGAGGCCACCTTGCAGGGGAAAAAGATCGTCCAGGCCTGCGATGGCACCACCTCCTGGTGGATCATGCCCTTCCTTTCCGAGGAGGCGCAGGCGATGCCGGCGGAGCAGGATATGCCGTTCCGCGAGCAGGCCGTGTTCGAGAACCCGCTGGTCGTCTTCGCGGAGAAGGGCTATGCGCTGGAGCTGCTGGGGAGCGAAGAGCTGGAGGGCAAGCCGGCGTACAAGCTGAAGCTGGTCAAGGCGGACGGCAGGGAAATTCACTATTACCTGGACGCAGCGAGCGGCCTCGAATTGAAAAGCTCGCGGGCGAAGACCGGGGAAAGCGGGGGTCCGGTCGAGATCCTCTACAGCGACTACCGGCCGGTCAGTGGTGTAATGATGCCCTTCACCGTCGAGAACCGGCTGAACGGCCAGCTGCAGGTGCAACTGACCTTCGACGAGATCGAGATCGACCCGGCCATGGCGGACGCCCTGTTCGCCATGCCCGCTGATAATGAAGCAGCCGCGAAAAAGAAAGCGCCTGCAAAAAAAGCAGCGCCCGGCAAGAAGAGCGGGAAATAAATTCAGGAGGTCACTTTGAAAAAAATGCTCGGTCTTTTGGTCATTCTTGTGCTTCTCTTTGTCCCGGGCCCGGCCCAGGACGACCTGCACAAACAGCTGGCCGCCGCCGGCACGTCCAAGGAATTCCCCGGCGCCCACACCCTGCTGGTCTTCGACCGCACGGAAGTGCGCGTCGAGGATTCGGGGCTCAGCCATGTCGACAAGGAGGCATTCTACAAGGTGCTCGACATGGAGGGGGCCAAGGCGCTGCAGTCGCTGACCTTCGGCTACGACCCGCTTTCGGCCTTTGTCGAGGTGAAGGAGATGAAGGTCCTCCGCGCCGGCGGCGCCGTGGAAAACGTTCCCCTGTCCGCGGTAAGGGACTATCCGGCTCCGGCGCGCGCCATCTACTGGGGCGCCCGCGAGATCATCATCCCGGCCGGCCGCCTCGATCCCGGCGATGGAGTCTGGGTCAAGACGTACCAGAAAGGGTTCACCTATGCGTTGCTGAAAACGGAAGAGGACAACCGTTATGTGCCGCCGATGAAAGGGCATTTCTATGATATCGTCCCGTTCTATTCCGAGATCCCCGTGCGGGTGAAAAGCTACAAGGTGCGCATGCCGGCGACCAAGCCGCTGCAGTTCGAGATGTACAACGGCCAGGCCCGCCACTACGTCCACTTTCTGGGCGGGCAGACCGAGTACTTCTGGGAAGTGAAGGATATCCAGTCCTTCCGGCGCGAGGCCGACATGGTCGACCCTTCCGATGTCGCCCCCAAGCTGCTCCTCTCCACCTCGCCCGACTGGCAGGCCAAGTCGCTATGGTTCCACAAGGTGAACGAGGATTACGGCTCCTTCGCGTTCGACGACGAGATCAAGGCCAAGACCGACGAGATCGTGCGCGGCGCCAGGGACGACTGGGAAAAGATATCGCGCCTCACCCACTGGGTGGCCGAGGAGATCCGCTACTCGGGCATCTCCATGGGCCCGGGCGAAGGCTACACCCTGCACAAGGGCACGATGAACTTCCGCGACCGCTGCGGCGTCTGCAAGGACAAGGCGGGCATGCTGGTCACCATGCTGCGCGCCGCCGGCTTCGAGTCCTACCCGGCCATGACCATGGCCGGCTCGCGCATCGACCGCATCCCGGCCGACCAGTTCAA
>JALOLA010000106.1 GCA_025456205.1 Acidobacteriota bacterium
AAAAGCCCGAGTTTGTTGCCAAGGCCAATTACTTCATCGCCGTCAACCTCTTCCAGAGGCTGGAGGAGAAGCTTAAAAAAGGCGAGGTGGCCGGCATGGCCGAGGCGGCCGCCGAGATCATACCCTACCTCGAGCTGGCCATTGCCGATCCGATTTTCAGCGAAGATGCCCACGTCATGCTGGGCAACTGCCACGTCTACCGCAAGGAATACGACCTGGCCGTTCAGACCTACGAGCGGCTGATCGCGGCCGTCCCGCAGTCGGCGCAGCTGGAGAGCTACAAGGCCTTCCTGGGCGAACTGCAGAAGATGAAGCAGCAGCAGGAGCGGAAGCCGAAAACGAAGCGCTGAGCCCCGCGTAGCGCGAGCGAGCCGGCATGTTCTTCGCCACGATCGCCCGGGACAGCCGCTGCGCCGCCCGCTGCGGCCGGATAAAAACCCGCCACGGCGCCATCGACACCCCCGCCTTCATGCCGGTGGGCACGGCTGGAACGGTCAAGGCCCTGACGCCGCGGCAGCTGGAGGAGGCGGGGGCCCAGGTCATCCTGGCCAATGCCTACCACTTGTTCCTGCGCCCGGGGACGGCGGTGGTCGAGCGCTTCGGCTCGCTGCACCGCTTCATGGGCTGGGACCGGCCCATCCTGACCGACAGCGGCGGCTTCCAGATCTTTTCCCTGCAGGCCAATGCCCGGGTAAGCGAGAGCGGCGTGCGCTTCAAGTCGCACCTGGACGGCTCGGCGTTCTCGCTGACCCCCGAGGACGTGGTCGATCTCCAGAACGTCCTGGGTTCCGACATGCAGATGGTGCTCGACCACTTCGCGCCGCACCCGGCCAGCCGCGCCCAGGACGAGAGGGCGCTGCGCCTGACCGGCGCCTGGGCAGCGCGGGCCCGCGAGCGTTTCCTGCAGACCCACCGCGGCAACGTTCAGTTCGCCATCGTGCAGGGCGGCCTGCACGAGGACCTGCGCGAGCGCTCCCTGCGCGAGCTGGCGGCCATGGACTTCGAGGGCTATGCCGTCGGCGGCCTGAGCGTGGGCGAGAGCCTGGCCGACTTCCAGAGGATCCTGCGGCCGCTGGCGCCGGCGCTGCCGGCCGGCAAGCCCCGCTACCTGATGGGCTCCGGCACGCCCGAGGACATCCTCTTCGCCGTGGAGAACGGCATGGACATGTTCGACTGCGTCATGCCCTCGCGCAACGCCCGCAACGGCACCCTGTTCAGCTCGCGCGGCAAGGTGCGCATCAAGAACGAGAAGTACAAGGCCGACCCGCGCCCCCTGGACGAGGCGTGCGCCTGCTACACCTGCCGGAATTTTTCCCGCGCCTACCTGCGCCACCTCTTTATCTCCCGCGAGATCCTCTCCTCCATCCTGAACACCGTTCACAATATCCACTTTTACCTTGATTTTATGGCGAAAATAAGGTATGCTATCCTTTCGCAAAAATTCATCGATTTTAAAGAGGATTTCCTGTCTCTTTACAAAGGAGAATAGCATGCAATCCCAAGGCAACATGCTGGTCCAACTGATTCCATTCGTCGTCATTTTCGCCATCTTCTACCTGCTGATCATCCTGCCGGCAAGGAAAAAGCAGAAGCAGCACCAGAACATGATCGGCTCGCTCAAGGGCGGGGAGAGGATCATCACCGCCGGCGGCATCTACGGCACGGTCACCCGCGTCCTGGATGACCGCTTCGTGATCCAGGTGGATGGCAATACCAAGATCGAGATCACCAAAAGCTCCGTCTCCGGGATCGTGGACGAGACTCCCAAGGCCAGGTGATCCCAGCGGCCGGAGGCGCCGGACGGCGCGCCGGCCGGAATGCCGGCGGAGTGCTCCCGCCGGCAGCGGCAGCCAGCGGATGATAGGAGGAACGCTATGGACAAATCGCTGACCTGGAAAGTGGGGCTGATCGTCGCCGTGATCGCCCTGTCGATATTCATGCTCTACCCGCCCAAGGACAAGATCAACCTGGGCCTCGACCTGAAAGGCGGCATGCACCTGGTCATGGAGGTCGTGACCGACGAGGCGCTGGCCATCCAGACCGACATGAGCGCCACCCAGCTGCGCGGCCTGTTCAAGGACGGCAGCATCGCCTATGAAAAGGTCGTGCGCAAGGACTTCAACAAGATCGAGGTCACCGGGACGCTCCTCGACGACGAGCGCAAGATCAAGGATATCCTCGACGACGACTTCCGCGACTGGGCCTACACCGTCGGCGGCAACCTGGTGGCGCTCACGCTGCGGCCCAACATCGAGAAGCAGCTGCGCGACCAGTCGGTCGACCAGGCGCTGGAGACCATCCGCAACCGCATCGACGAATTCGGCGTGGCGGAGCCCACCATCCAGAAGGAGGGTCTGGCCGGCGACAAGATCCTGATCGAGCTTCCCGGCATCGACAACCCCGAGCGCGTCAAGGGGCTGATCAAGAGCACGGCCATGCTGGAATTTCACCTGGTCGTGGGCGGGCCGTTCCTCACCGAGGAGGCGGCGCTGAAGGAATACAACGGGCAGCTGCCCGACGACCTGGAAATCTTCAAGACCAACCCGCGGCGCCTGGACAAGGGCTTCTACGTGCTGAAAGCCGCCACCGTCGTCCCGGGCAAGGACCTGAAGAGCGCCCGCCGCGCCCAGGACGAGTACGGCGCCCCGGCCGTCGGCTTCTCGTTCAACTCCCAGGGTGCGGCCCAGTTCGAGCGGTTCACCGCGGCCAACATCGGCAAGCCGCTCTCCATCGTCCTCGACGACCGCATCGAGAGCGTGGCCACCATCCAGGACGTCATATCCGCCGACGGCATCATCAAGGGCCGCTTCACCGTCGACGAGGTGGACGACCTGGTGCTGGTGCTGCGCTCCGGCGCGCTGCCGGCGCCGCTGAAATACATCGAGGAACGGACCATCGGCCCCTCGCTGGGCGCCGATTCGATCCGCAAGGGGCTGGCGGCCGCCCTGGGCGGCCTGGTGCTGGTCGTCCTGTTCATGCTCGTCTACTACCGGGCCGCGGGCATCAACTCGGTGCTGGCCCTGCTGCTGAACATGCTGATCCTGATGGGCATCATGGCCTACTTCCACGCCACGCTCTCCCTGCCCGGCATCGCCGGCATCATCCTCTCCATCGGCATGGCCGTGGACGCCAACGTGCTGATCTTCGAACGCATCCGCGAGGAGCTCGCCGCCGGCAAGTCGCCCAAGTCGGCCATCGACGCCGGCTTCAAGAAGGCCTTCTGGACCATCTTCGACGCCAACCTGACCACGGTCATCTCGGCGGTGTTCCTGTTCCAGTTCGGCACCGGCCCCATCAAGGGCTTCGCCGTCACCCTGATCATCGGCATCGTGGCCAGCATGTTCACCGCCATCTTCGTTTCGCGGGTGATCTTCGAGCTGACCTACGGCCGGCGCAAGAAGCTGGCCCAGATCAGCATATAGGAGTGGAAGATGCTTAAGCTATTCAAGGAAGAACCCAAGATCAAGTTCATCAATAAGCGCTTCATCGCCTTCGCCCTCTCGGGGCTGATCATCCTGGCCGGGTTGGCCGTCTACCTGACGCGCGGCTTCAACTGGGGCATCGACTTCTCCGGCGGCACCATGATCGAGGTGAGTTTCGGGCAGCCGACCTCGGTGCAGCAGCTGCGCGCAACCCTGGCCCGGGTCGGCCTGGGCGACGCCCAGATCACGCGCATCGGCGGCGAAAACAAGTTCTTCATCAAGACCCTGGCCTCGCTGAAGAAGCTGAACCTCAAGACCAGCGAACAACTCGATGACATCGAGGAGTACGAGGTGGTGGCCCGCGAGATCCGCAACGGCATCCGGAGCGAGGGGGAGCGGGCCCAGGCGGCGGCGGGCAAGATCGACCTGAACAACTCGGCCGAGGGCGAGATCGCCCGCTTCCTGCGCGGCAAGGGCATCGGCGACGAGGATGCCCAGGAGAGCGCGCGGCTGATCATCGGCCTGCGCAAGACCGGCAGCGGCATCATCGGCGACTTCACCGCCTTGGAAAAAACGGGCCTCAAGCACCGCGTCATCGAACGGCTGCGCTCCGAAACCTTCCTCGGCAGCTTCACTTTCCTGAGCGTGGAGTTCGTCGGGCCGCAGGTGGGCAAGGAACTGCGGCGCAAGGCCGCCCTGGCCTGCATCTGGGCCCTGATCGGCATGCTGATCTACATCGGTTTCCGCTTCAAGTTTCTCTATGGCCTCTCGGGCATCCTCACCCTGACCCACGACGTGCTGGTCGCCCT
>JALOLA010000107.1 GCA_025456205.1 Acidobacteriota bacterium
GTCGCACGCATCGAGCACGAGCAGTTCTCCAACCCCTGGACTCGGGAGTACTACGCCGCCGAACTACACAACGCCCGCAGCCATTTCTTCGTGATCACCTGTGCTGCGCCGGACGGCCTGGGAGACCCCGCGGAAATGGTTGTCGGCTACCTGCTGTTCTGGCGGCTGGGTGACGAGCTGGAGCTGCACAAGATCGCCGTGGCCGCCGCCTGGCAGCGCCTGGGCCACGCCACGCGCCTGATGGAGGCCTTTGTCAGCGCCGGCCGTTGCTGGGAGTGCGAGCGCGCCGTTCTCGAGGTGCGGGCCAGCAACCAGGCAGCCATTCGCCTCTACGAGAAGTTCGGTTTCCAGGCGGTCGGTCGGCGAAGGGACTATTACCACCATCCTGGCGAGGACGCACAAATCTTTGCGCTTCGCTTCTAGGGACCGGGGGTCAGGAGACCTCGCGTTCCCGGCGGATGTTCTCCTCGATGCTCGCTTTCTCCGCGATCCAGAAATCGAGGCTGGTCTTGGCAAAGACGGAAATGATCGCCGGATCGAACTGCTGGCCGGAGTACTTCAGCAGCTCGGCGGCGGCGGTGTCGAAAGCCAGCGCCTTTTTATAGGGACGATCGGAGGTCATGGCGTCGATGGAGTCGGCGATGTGGAAGATGCGAGCCCCCAGGGGAATATTTTCCCCGCTCAGTCCCTCGGGATAGCCGCTGCCGTCGTACGCCTCGTGGTGGTGCAACACCACCTGGGCGGCCTCCTCAAGGAACTTGATGCGCTCGAGGATGTTGTAGCCGATGCGCGGATGCCCCTTCATGATCTCCCATTCCCCGGCATCCAGCTTGCCCGGCTTGCGCAGGATGGCGTCGGGGATGCCGATCTTGCCGATATCGTGAAGCAGGGCGCCGTATTCATAGATCTTCAGCGTGTTCTTGTCGTAAATGCCCAGCAGCTCGGCCAGCTTGAGGGTGAAGCGCACCACGCGCAGGGAGTGACCCTGGGTCTCGGTATCGCGGGTGTCGAGGGCGGTGACCATGGCGCGCAGGGTGAACGTGTAGGTCCTGTCCAGCTCGATCACCGCTTGCTTCAGCTCGCTGGTGCGCTCTTCGACCATCTTCTCCAGCTGCTTCTGGTACTCCTTGTTTTCCCTGACCAGTTGCCGCTTTTCCATGGCCTTGTTGGCCACAAACAGGACTTCATTGAGCTTGAAGGGCTTGGCGACATAATCGTAGGCCCCCTTGGACATGGCGGCAATGGCCGATTCGATGTCCTTGACCGCCGAGATCATGATCACCATCGCGTCTTCGTCGAGCTTCTTGACCTCCTCGAGCAGGTCGAGGCCGGTTTTGCCGGGCATGCGGATGTCGGACATGAGCAGGTCGAAGTCGGGGGCGGACTTGAATATTTCCAGGGCCTCGAAGGCATTGGCCGCCTGCCGGCACTCATAGCCCTCGTTCTGCAAAAAATCGCTCAGCAGCTCGCGGATGTCCTTCTCGTCATCGGTGATCAGTATTTTTCCCTTTCTCATTTTCTTTACGATAGCAAATCAGAAAAAAAATGTAAAGCGGCGAGCCGGCCTCAGTAGCGATAATGCTCGGGCTTGAAGGGGCCGTCGGCCGCGATGCCCAGGTAGGCGCACTGCTGGGGGGTCAGGCGGGTGAGGATGGCGCCCAGGGCTCCCAGATGCAGGCGGGCCACTTCCTCGTCCAGCCGCTTGGGCAGCGTGGTGACCTTCCGCTCCAACCCGCCCTTGGCCAGCTCCAGCTGGGCCAGGCACTGGTTGGTGAAGCTGCAGCTCATGACGAAGCTGGGATGGCCGGTGGCGCAGCCCAGGTTGACCAGCCGTCCTTCGGCCAGCACGATGATCGCCCGGCCCGATGTCAGCGTCCAGCGGTCCACCTGGGGCTTGATGACCGTCTTGCGGCAGCCGGGAGTGTTCTCCAGATAGTGCATGTCGATCTCGCTGTCGAAGTGGCCGATGTTGCAGACGATGGCCTCGTCGCGCATTTGCTCCATGTGGCGGCCGCTGATGACGTCGCAGTTGCCGGTGGCGGTGATGAAGATGTCGCCCACCGGGGCCATTTCGTCCATGGTCGAGACCTCGTATCCCTCCATGGCCGCCTGCAGGGCGCAGATGGGATCGATCTCGGTGACGATCACCCGGGCGCCGAAGCCGCGCATGGACTGGGCGCAGCCCTTGCCCACGTCTCCGTAACCGCAGATCACGACCTTCTTGCCGGCCACCATGATGTCGGTGGCGCGCTTGATGCCGTCGGCCAGCGACTCGCGGCAACCGTAGAGGTTGTCGAACTTGGACTTGGTCACCGAATCGTTGACGTTGATGGCCGGAAAGAGCAGGGTGCCCTCGGCCTGCATCTGGTAGAGGCGATGCACGCCGGTGGTCGTCTCCTCGGAGACGCCGCGGATGCGGGCGCTGACGCGGGTCCAGCGCTGCGGGTCGCGTTCAAGCGAATCGCGCAGGCGCTGCATGACGACGGCCATTTCCTTGTTCTCCGCGGTGCCCTTGAGCAGGGCGGGGTTCTTCTCGACCCGCACCCCCTGGTGGACCAGCAGGGTGGCGTCGCCGCCATCATCGACGATCAGGTCGGGCCCCGAGCCGTCGGGCCAGGTCAGCGCCTGCTCGGTACACCACCAGTACTCCTCGAGCGTCTCGCCCTTCCAGGCGAAGACCGCTGCCGTGTTCGCCTGGGCAATGGCGGCGGCGGCGTGGTCCTGGGTGGAGAAGATGTTGCATGAGGCCCAGCGCACATCGGCGCCGAGCTCGACCAGCGTCTCGATGAGCATGGCCGTCTGGATGGTCATGTGCAAGCTGCCGGTCACCTTGAGCCCCTGCAGGGGCCTGCTCGGGCCGTACTGGCTGCGGATGGCCATCAGGCCCGGCATCTCGGCCCGGGCCAGGTTCATCTCCTTGCGTCCCCATTCGGCCAGGGAGATATCGGCGATTTTATGGGGGAGTTTGCGGTCGGCGTCGGTAGTTTTCATTTTGTTCTCCAGTTCTTGAACTTATTGCGGAAGAACTCAGTGAAAGGTGAAATGTGAAAAGTGAAACGAGAAGAGCTTTCTAGAGATAATTCCTGATATTGCCTTTCCCTTTCACTTTTCACTTTTTACTTTTCACGAAAGTTCGGTTATTTCTTGGCCAAGGCTTTGAGCTCTTTGACCTTGTCCAGCTTCTCCCAAGGGAACTCGCTGCGGCCGAAGTGGCCGTTGGAGGCGGTCTGCTTGTAGATCGGCCGCTTCAGCTTGAGCGCGCGCAGGATGTCGCCGGGCTTGAGCGGGAAAACCTTGCGGATCATGGCCGTGATCTGCTCCTCGCTCACGGCGCCGGTGCCGAACAGGTTGACGTTGACCGAGACCGGCTCGGCCACGCCGATGGCGTAGGCCAGCTGGACTTCGCACTTCTTCGCCAGGCCGGCGGCCACGACATTCTTGGCGATGTAGCGGGCCACGTAGGCGCCGGAGCGGTCGACCTTGCTCGGGTCCTTGCCGGAGAAGGCGCCGCCGCCGTGCCGGCCCATGCCGCCGTAGGTGTCGACGATGATCTTGCGCCCGGTCAGGCCGGCATCGGCATAGGGGCCGCCGACGACGAACTTGCCGGTGGGATTGATGTAGAACGTGGTGTCGGGAGTGAGCCACTTGCCGCAGACGGGCTTGACGACATGCTTGATGATGTCCCTCTCGATGCGGGCGTGGCCGATCTTGTCGTCGTGCTGGTTGGAGACGACCACGGCGGTGATGTGGCGGGGCTTGCCGTTCTCGTATTCGACGGTCACCTGGGCCTTGCCGTCGGGGCCGAGGTAGGGGATCTTCCGGTTCTTGCGCACCTGGGCCAGGCGGGCGGTCAGTTTGTGAGCCATGGCAATGGGCAGGGGCATGTAGTTGGCGGTCTCGTTGGTGGCGTAGCCGAACATCATGCCCTGGTCGCCGGCACCCTGCTCGTGGCTCCTGGATGCATCCACGCCCTGGGCGATGTCGGGGGACTGTTCCTCGATATGCACCAGCACGGCGCAGGTCTCGTACTCGATGCCGTAGCGCGACTGGGTGTAGCCGATCTCCTTGAGTGTCTGGCGGACGACGGTCGGGATGTTGACGTAGGCCTTGGTGGTCAGCTCGCCGGCCACCAGCACCATGCCGGTCTTGGTCAGCG